>JAFDCJ010000421.1 GCA_019312835.1 Deltaproteobacteria bacterium | reverse complement strand
CTACCAGACAACCGGAACTTTATATTTTTTAATATTCTTGTCTTTGGTGATCAGTGGCATCTCCTCGACCTGTGATTGCGCGATGATCATTCTGTCGAATGGATCTTTATGAATGTCGGGAAGTTTCAGAGTGTAAATAGAATGGAGAATTGTAATTGATAGGGTGTTGAAATTATTTTCTGATATTTGCTTGATGATAAAAGGCTCCAGTTCTTCTGAGATGGTCAGTCTACTCAATCGAATCTTTATTGACATTTCCCAGGCACTTGCCGCGCTGAAATAGATTTCATTATGACTGTTTTTGATGATCGACTGGGCCTTTGCTGATAATCGCTCGTCGTCGGTTACGAACCACAAAAAGGCATGGGTGTCCAGCAGATACTTCATTTGTAAAATTCCTTCAAAACATCATCCGGCAGGGGGGCATCGAAATCATCGCCAATGATAATTTTATCTTTGGCTGAGCCGGGTTTGCGATCTTTGGGCGGCTTTTCGAAGGGCACTAATTTGGCGACCGGTTTGCCTGATTTCGCAATGATGATTTCCTCTCCGGCGATGGCTTGGCTGATTAATTTAGAGAATTTGGATTTGGCTTCATATATGTTAACCTGTATGGCCATAATGCATACCTCCAAGTTTCTATTCTCACAATATAGACTAGGTCATTGGTCAGGTCAAGTCTGGTTTAGTTGAATAGAGAAATAGAAAAACAGTTGAATAGGATCAAAAGCTCAAAGCTGGTGTTCTGATGGTCTGCTTTGAGCTTTAAGGCTTTGAATCTTCACACCTTCTGCCATTCGTTTCCAGTGGCCAGCAACCAGCGGCTGGCGGCCAGAAGCCGGTAACCATAAAAAAGCCCCGCGAACTTCTGCTGGCGGGGCTTGTATTTCTGATTTGCAGCTTTGAGCTTTCAGCTTTGAGCTTTGAGCTCTGTTTTCTGTTTCCAGAACGGCGATAGTTCGCGCAGACGCTCGATGATGGGCGGCATCTTTTCAATCACAAAGTCGATTTCCTTTTCAGTGGTATAGCGGCTGAGGCTGAAGCGGATCGAACCGTGGGCGGCGGTAAAGGGGACGCCCATGGCACGCAGCACGTGGGAGGGCTCCAGCGAGCCGGAGGTGCAGGCCGAGCCCGATGACGCACAAATGCCGTGTTCATTCATCATCAGCAGGATCGCTTCACCTTCCACGTATTCAAAGGCGATACTGGTGGTATTCGGCAGACGGTGTTGCGTGTCTCCGTTGACCATTGAATGGGAAATACGCTCCAGCAAGCTGGCTTCCAATTTGTCCCGCAGTTCGCCGACACGGGCGTAACCGTTATTTTCAAGATGCTGCCTGGCCATCTCGGCCGCCTTGCCCAGCGCAACGATGGAGGCGACATTTTCGGTGCCGCCCCGGCGGCCTTCCTCCTGGTGGCCGCCGATCATATACGGGGCAAACTTGGTCCCTTTGCGGATGTACAGCACACCGATACCTTTGGGGGCATGGAATTTGTGGCCGGACAACGACAGCATGTCGATGCCGGTGGCGTTTACATCAATCGGAATTTTGCCGGCGGCCTGCACGGCGTCGGTGTGAAAAATAATGCCCTGGTCTTTGACCTCCTGGGAAATCTCTTCCACCGGAAAGATAACGCCGGTTTCGTTATTGGCCCACATCAGGCTGACGATGGCGGTATCGTCGTCGAGGCTTTTGTATAAATAATCCAGATCCAAACGGCCTTGGTTGTCAACCGGTACAAAGGTCACCCGATAACCCTTCTTGGAAAGGGTCTCATATAGGTTTTTGATGGCAGGATGCTCGACCCTGGATGTAATAATTTGTTTTCGGTCCGGGTTTGATTCGATGGCCGCCCGAATGGCGGTGCCGTCGCTTTCGGTGCCACAGCTGGTAAAGACAATCTCATTTGGCGCCGCCCCGATCAGATCGGCAACCTGCCGGCGGGCTTCTTTGATTTTTTCGCCGACATCGCCGCCAAAGGAGTGCATGCTCGATGGATTGCCATAGTATTCAGATAGATAAGGCAGCATAGCCTCCACAACTTCCGGGGCTACTCTGGTGGTGGCATTATTATCCAGGTAGACAACATCCATTACTGCACCTCCTCAACAACAATTTCCGGGGCTACCAGCTCGCGCAGCTTGCTTTCAACATAATGTTTGAGCGTTATGGGGGATTTGACGCAGGACGCGCAGGTGCCGCCCATTCTCACCAGAACCCGGTTGCCGTCGACGTCAACCAGCTCGAGGCGGCCCGCATCTTTCTTTAACGTGGGGTTGATTTCCCTTTCAATGCTTTCCTCGATCAGCTTGATTTTCTGCAGGTTGGTCAGGGCCGGTGACTTTTTCCGCTTCGGATGCACCGTTCCGCGGATACCGTCGATAATTTCCTGGATGCGATCGTGGCAATTGCCGCAGCCGCCGCCGGCTTTTACGAAATCGGTAACGTCCTCGATGGTGCTGAGATGGTTTTCTCTGACCACCCGGTCTATCTCGACATCGGTTACACCGAAACACTCGCAAACGATCTCGCCCTCGACCTCTTGCTCGGCTTCACCGAGATGACAGGCGATGGCTTTTTCGAGGGCATCGCGGCCCATGACCGAGCAGTGCATTTTTTCTTTGGGCAAGCCGCCGAGATACTCGGCAATGTCCTCATTGGTGATTTTTTTGGCTTCCTCGAGGGTGAGCCCCTTGACCATTTCGGTCAGCGCGGAAGATGATGCGATCGCACTGGCACATCCAAAGGTTTGAAATTTGGCATCTTTTATTTTTCCGTTTTCATCGAGACTGAAATAAAAAGTCAGTGCATCGCCGCAGGCAAGAGATCCGACTTCCCCCACTCCATCCGCATCTTCGATGACACCCACATTGCGCGGATTGAGAAAGTGATCTTTTACTTTGTCCGTGTATTCCCACATAACACCCTCCTGTTGTGCTCAGAATTTTTAAAGTCGTATGCTTCAGCCCCAAGCTAAGGCCGGTTCGGGTCCCGCAGATTTGCATTCGACGGGTCATTTTATACAATAATCATCTATTTTTAAAAGGAAACTCGAATCTAACAATAACAATAAAAGTTAGGCTGTCAAGGTAGCCAAAAATCAGCATTGATAAGCTCATTTCAATTGGTTATACTGAGGAAAATCTGGGCCATACGAAAAGCCATGCTATCGTCTTCTGGGTGTTTAGAGGATTAGTCAAAAAGTTAAATAGAGAGTTAGTCAAATAGAAAAATAGTTGATCAATCCGATAGTCAGATAGACAGAATTCCTTATCCTCTATTTAACTAATTTTCTAATCGACTTTTAACTAACATGAAGCGAGGTGAACCATGCAATCAGCAGAAGTCAGACGGTCGGTCTTTGCCGGCAGCTGGTATCCGGCCAAAGCATCCGATTGCGAGCTGGAGATAAAGGGTTTTCTCGAAGAGGGGCAGAGCCTCACACCGCCGGACAGAAAACTGGTGGCCGGCATCGTACCCCATGCCGGCTGGTATTTTTCGGGAAGCATCGCCTGCAATGTGATTCATTGCCTGAAAGCAGGTCCGCCGCCGGATGTCGTCGTGGTGTATGGCATGCACCTTCATCCTGACTCGGCCTGCTACATGATGGCCGAAGGGGCCTGGGAAACCCCCTTTGGTGACATCATGGTCGACGAGCGGCTGGCGGCCGAGCTTGCCGGTAAATTTGCCTTTAAAATTGAAACCCCCCACAGTTTCAATCAGGACAACACCATCGAACTGCAGCTGCCGTTTATCAAATTCTTTTTTGAAGATGCCAAGATTTTGGCTATGGGAGTGCCGCCCAACAACAGCTCGCTGGACATCGGCCGTGCGGTGGCGGCCCTTTCCCTTCAATTGGGTCTGACAATCAAAGTCATCGGTTCCACCGACCTTACCCACTACGGCAGCAATTACGGTTTCGTGTCCAAAGGCTCCGGAAAGCAGGCCGTGGACTGGGTGCGCAACGAAAACGATCGGCGCGTCATCAATGCCATGCTGGAATTGGATGCCGCAAAGGTCATTGCCGAAGCGCGTGCGAACCAAAACGCGTGTTGCGCCGGGGCCGCCGCCACTGCCATCGAAACTGCCAAAAACCTCGGCGCCGATTCCGCCAATGAGCTTGTTTATGCCACCAGTTATGACAAATCACCGGGTGACAGTTTTGTGGGGTATGTGGGGATCGTGATGTGATTACAGATGACAGAGGTCAGATGATAGACCGGAGAGCGCGGGGCCGGCTGCTGATTGCCGCGGCGAAGTCCCGCTATGGCGGGACGAAGACGGGTGTCGATCGGATCTCGACCTGATGTGCCCGGTGGACATAAGAAAAGGGCAGGTACCGTTTTAGTCCTGCCCTTTTGGGGAAAGTTTTATTGGGGTCGGGAGGTTCAGCGGTGAGATCTTCATCTGTTCCCGTATCCAATAAGCAGCTTCCGTTCCGAATTATAGCAAGTGCAAAACGCCTCCCAACCCCAAACATTTAATGCCCGTATGGCCGGTCTCCGGTGCTGCCCCCGTTCAGCCCTCAATGCAAATCCCTCTCGGCCCAACGCAAGCCGATTTAATCAGAATCGAAATTCCCCCTACTGTTCTCCTCCTGCACTTGCTCCAGGCGTCTCGTACCTTCTAACGAAACAACCTGGAGCCGGTAATTTTCGATTTAAACCCGAATTAATTTTGACGAGATGCGCTCTTTAATCCGGATTCTCTGACTTGCATTTACAGCCGGACGAACCGACCCGCCAATAAAATCAATAATAGACGAATCAGTTTCTCATATTAATTTAATATCTTCAAGAAAAATTATATTAAATAATAACATATAGTTATATTATAACGGAAGGCTGTCGACCGTTTCAGTGGAATTTGCCTGACGTCAGTCGATTTTGCCCATGGCGCGGTTTTTAGGGGTGAATTCCCAGCGAACGCAGGCATGCACGGAAGTTGGCGGTTTCAACGGATAAAAGATTTATTTCTACCGGCATGTATGCTAATTTTAAATATTGTATCAACTTATTGGGTCTTATGACGAAAGCAACCAATGAATTGGGGGGGTTCCGTGCATTACATACTGGCGTCCATCCATGCCGCCCTAGAGGCGGGGAGAGCCATTTTACAGGTGTATCATTCAGCGGATTTAGAGGTAGCGCAAAAGGCCGACAGCTCTCCGCTGACCCTGGCCGACCGGCGTGCTCACGAAGTCATCCTGGGGCGTCTAACAAAATTCGGGATGCCGGTTTTGAGCGAGGAGGGCAGGGACATACCCTACGATGAAAGAAAAAGCTGGGACACTTTTTGGCTGGTGGACCCCCTGGACGGGACCAAGGAATTCATCAAAAAAAATGGTGAATTTACCGTCAACATTGCCTTGATTTCCAAAAGCAAACCGGTGGCCGGCGTCGTCCTTGTGCCTGACCGGAACCGATTGTATTTTGCATCCAGCAAACTGGGTTCCTACAAAGCAGATGTGAGCCAAATAGGGGACTGGCTAAGAACTAAATTAAGGGACCATGGCCGATCCGAAAATAGGTCAAGCAGTGAAGCAGCCGACACCGTGTCGGAACTTATCGGTCTTTCAAGCCATTTGCCTGTCGACCAATCAACCGATCAACCCTATACCATCGCCGGCAGCCGTTCGCATGCAACATCCGAGCTCGAAGCCTTTGTGGCGGAAAAACGCAGGCAATACGGCCAGGTCGAGTTCATTTCCGCGGGCAGTTCGCTTAAGCTGTGCCTGGTGGCCGAAGGCCGGGCGGATATCTATCCCCGGACCGGGCCGACCATGGAATGGGATACCGCCGCCGGTCAGGCCATCGTTGAAAATGCCGGCGGTAAGGTTTTGCAATATGAAACAGCGCAACCTCTTTTATACAACAAAGAGAATTTGCTGAATCCATGGTTTGTGGCGTCTCGCTTTTAGCGGTTGGAGGTATGAGGTTAGAGGTTGGAGGCTGAAATCAGAATGTTCAGGCCTCAAACCTCTAACCTCCAACCTAACGCCGCTAAAAGCGACTGGGCGAAGTTCAAATGTTTGTGTATGTAAGTGGCCAATTTTTAGGTATTTAATATGGAAAAGACATCCAGAATTTACGTGGCCGGGCACCGGGGATTGGTTGGTTCGGCTTTTGTTCGGAAGCTCGAGGCCGAAGGCTACACCCGTCTTATTACAAGACCCCATGGCGAGCTGGATTTGCTGCGGCAGGAACAGGTCGAAGCCTTTTTTAAAACCGAACAGCCGGAATATGTCATCCTGGCGGCCGCCAGGGTCGGCGGAATCTGGGGCAACAACACCTACCCGGCCCAATTCATTTACGAAAACCTGGCCATTCAGGCCAATATCATCCAGGCCGCCTATATGAATAATGTCAAGAAACTGCTTTTTCTGGGCAGCTCCTGCATCTATCCCAAACATTGCCCGCAACCCATCAAAGAAGAATTCCTGCTGTCAGATTATCTTGAACCCACCAATGAGCCCTATGCCGTGGCCAAGATAGCCGGCATAAAAATGTGCCAGGCTTACAACCGGCAGTACCATACACGTTATATTAGCATAATGCCCAACAACCTTTACGGGCCGAACGACAACTTCGATCTGGAAACCTCCCATGTGCTGCCGGCCCTGATCCGAAAATTCCACCTGGCCAAACTGGCCGCGGCCGGCAACTGGCAAGCCATTAAAAAAGATGAGGCTGTCAGGGGATCCATCCCGGGCGATGTCAAGAGCGCCATCGGTCTCGATCCCTCCACCGGCCAACCCCGTGAACGCTCAGATCGTCAGCCTTCCGTGATTATCTGGGGCACGGGTACCCCGCGGCGTGAATTGCTGCATGTCGATGACCTGGCGGATGCCGGCGTGTTTTTGATGAATCACTACGATCAATCGGATATCATCAATATCGGCTGGGGCCGGGACCAGAACATACGCGAACTGGCCGAGATGGTATCCGACGTGGTGGGTTTCAGGGGCACTATCATCTGGGATGCCGCCAAACCGGACGGTACCCCCCAGAAACTTTTGGACGTTTCCCGACTGACCAAGCTGGGCTGGCAGCCCAGAATAGCCCTTCGAGACGGTATTCGGGAAGTGTATAACTGGTACCAGTCTGGATCAACCTCTTAGTATAAAAAGCTTTTCTTTGCAAATTGCTATGCCGGGACCCCAAGGATTTCTGCTATGAACAAATGGATCCCTATCTTTATGCTGGCATTACTCCTGGGATGCGGCAATGTTCACAACATCCGAACGATTGACGCTGCTGCCGGAACCGTTGCAAACGGCGAGTTGAAAATTATGACATTCAACATACGGGCGGCCGGCGGAATGCAGAATCCCCTCCAGGGGGCCGGCGGTAAGTCCGGCGGAGGGCTGCCTCCCATCACGAATCCCGGCATCGTTGAAGAAACCAGGGCGAGCTTGACGAGGATTGCAACCGCAATCAAGTCGATTGATCCCGATATGATCGGACTGCAGGAAGTTCGCGGTATCCATCAGGCCAAATTTATCGCTCAAACATTAAACTTGAACTATGTATACGCCGTCCATCCAAGGGAGCATTGGTGGGGCCTGGCCGTCTTATCCAAATTTAAAATAGCCGGCGCCAGGACGAAAATAGTCAATCTGGGGGGACGGCATGGGGATCGGATCGCGCTGATTTGCAGCATGGAGGTCAACGGCAGGAATCTGATGGTTGTCAACGTGGCTTTTGTTCCGGAGAATTTTAAAGAGCAGGTAAGCGAAACCCTGTCCCTGGTCAATCCGCTGGAAGGCCCGACCGTCCTGTTAGGCGATTTTAGCCGGCCGCCGGAATATGCGCAGATGAAACCGATACGTGAGACGCTGATGGCAGCCTGCGAAGCCGTCCCGGACTACGAAGGACCCTGTATAGATCCGGTACATGGAAAGGTCGACTATATTTTCGTGGATCCGAAGCGGTCTACAGTGCTGGCAGCGGCATCCGTATCGATGCCGCCCCAAGATTCCCAAGCCCCAACCGGCGCGTGGGCGCTGATGAAGCTCATCGATTAACCCCTGGATGAAAACCCGTTAAGACGCTACGGTATCGATCGGATCAGAATTTTCGCCTCGTTGGCGGTTCTACCTTTTTATAATTTGCACCAACCCATCATGTTGACGCTTGTTATTTGTTTTAGCTCAACAGGTTTTAGGGAAAAAATGGTTTCGGGTTGCGGGTGTCAGGAGTCAGTATCGACAGTTCAGAAATTTCTGTCGGGCATTGCCTGAACACTGACACCCGACACCTGAAACCTAAGACGAAGACCTCGACCTAAAAGGTAGCGTATCCTAAGGATTGACAGCTTTAACACTGGGAACAATCAGAAACGTGAACCTTCTGGCAATCGTGGGCAGCGCCCGCAAAGGTAAAGCAACCGATACACTGGTCGACAGGGCGATCGAGGGTGTCCTGTCCAGATCCCCGGATTGTGATGTCAAAAAGCTGTACTTGATCGATCACGACATCCAATATTGCCGAAATTGTCTGGCCTGCCGGGACAGCCAAACCAAAGATCCTGTAGCAGATTGTGTCATAGAAGATGGTATGGGCGCTATCAGGGAAGATGTGCTTCAATCCGATGCCCTTATTTTCGGCACACCGGTACATATGGGTTATGCCACCGCCGTCATGATGACCTTTCTTGAAAGAATTTGCTGGACCTTTGCCAAACCCGAAGGAAAAGTTCTGTCCATCCATGGATGCCCCATCCCCCGATCAAGCAAGGCCCGGAAGGCCATAATCATTGTAACCTCCGGAATCGTTCCGCCGTTATTTAGAAAGTTCTGTGACGATGCGACCAAACTGATCAGGAATACGGCCAGAGATTCTCTGAACGCCAGAACAGTGGGCGCCTTGTATGCCGGTGATATCGAGCACCGGGGAGTGGCGTACTATCATGACAGCGCATTCAATTTAGGCAGGAAGTTGGCATAGAGGCAACAATTATAAATTATAACATTTTCGTTGGAACGCAAAGATTGAAGATTTGATGGATTCAAGTGTTGGAGGCAGGAGGCCCCAAAATGTTATTGTATGATATTGGAAAGCAGAGGATTTTGCGGATGAAAAATCTTTTTGGACCCTTTTTCATTACGGTATGGCTTTCGATGCTGCTTCTTGCCTTTGGGGCGGTACCCTCTGAATCCGCCGAGATTCGTCGACCCGCCAGCAGCCCCGTAAAGGTCCATGTTACCATTTTTGTTATCGACGTGGACGAGATCAATAGCGCAAGCCAGAATTTCGACGCCAATGTATACATTCAGTATCGATGGAGGGACCAGCGGTTGGCCCATAAGGGATTACAATCGATCGTCCGTCCTCTGGCTGAGATCTGGAACCCTGAGATTCAGGTCATCAACCAGCAGAAATTATGGCTGACATTCCCGGATATTGTTAAGATAGATCCCGACGGCGAAGTCCTTTACCGCCAAAGGGCGTGGGGCTCTTTTTCCCAACCATTGAAATTGCACGATTTTCCTTTTGACCGGCAGGTCTTTTCTATCCAGTTAGCCGCGATCAATTCCAGCCGGACCGAAGTTGAACTGGTGCAAGATACAAAGGAAGAGAGCGGAATTTCTCAGGACCTGTCCGTGGCCGACTGGAAGGTTTTGAGGTGGAAGGCCGAGCCTCAGGCCTATGAACCTACTCCCACAATGAACGCAATCCCCGGATTTACCTTCTCCTTCGAAGCCGCGCGAGAAGACGGTTATTTCATCATCAAGGTGATTATCCCGCTTATTCTGATCGTGGCCATGTCATGGGTTGTGTTCTGGATCGACCCCATGGACTCGGGAACCCAGATCAGTGTCGCCATTACCACCATGCTCACGCTGATTGCCTATCGATTTGCGATTGATGTTGACCTGCCGAAGATTTCTTATCTGACCCGCCTCGACTATTTCATATTAATTTCCACCATACTGGTTTATGCCAGCCTGATCGAGGTGATTGTTACATCTGCATTCGCCAAGGGTGACAGGCTTTCGCAGGCCAGGAGGATAGACCGCTGGATGCGTCTGCTGTTTCCTTCTGTATTTTTCATTGTGGCCGTCAAAACCCTTTTTCTTTGATGAGCCGGCCTAAATGTGGCTTTCTACCGATGTCTCGACGTGCATTTATCTGTTATTCTTCTTTTGTGCTTTGAGAATCTTCGCCCACGTATCCCGCAGTGTCACCGTGCGGCTGAATAGCGGTGATTCGGGTGAAGCCTTTTTGGCGTCCATGCAGAAATATCCCAGCCTTTCGAACTGGCAGTTGCCGCCCGGGGCCAGGGCGGCCAGGGCCGGCTCCAGCTTGCAGTTGTTTAAAACTTCCACGGAGTCGGGGTTCAGGTAGGCCGTAAAATCCTTGCCTTCCTCGACCTCGTTGGGGTTTTCTTTGGTGAAAAGGGCATTGTATAAGCGCACCCGTGCATTGACGGCATGTTTGGCCGATACCCAGTGAAGGGTGCCTTTGACCCTGCGGCCGTCAGGCGCATCGCCGCCGCGGGTGGCCGGATCGTAGGTGCAGTGAAGCTCGGTAATTTCGCCCGAGGCCGGGTCTTTGACCACATCCACGCAGGTGATGAAATAAGCATAGCGCAGGCGCACCTCGCGTCCGGGGGCCAGACGAAAGAACTTTTTGGGCGGGTCTTCCATAAAATCGTCGCGTTCGATGTAAAGCTCACGGCTAAAAGGCACCATGCGGGTGCCTGCCGACGGGTCTTCCGGATTGTTGATGGCTTCCAGTTCCTCTTCCCGGTCTGCGGGATAATTGTCGATGACCACCTTTAACGGACGCAGCACACCCATGAAGCGCGGAGCGGTTTTGTTCAGATCCTCCCGAACGCAGTATTCCAGCAGCGCCATGTCGACCATGCTGTCGGCCTTGGCCACCCCGATGCGATCGCAAAAGTTGCGGATGGACGCCGGAGTATACCCTCGCCGGCGCAAACCGGAAATGGTCGGCATGCGGGGGTCGTCCCAGCTCTCCACATGACCCTCCTCGACCAGCCGAATCAGCTTGCGTTTGCTCAAGACGGTGAAGCTCAAATTCAGGCGGGCAAACTCGATCTGCTGGGGATGGAAGACGTCCAGGTTGTCGAGCACCCAGTCGTACAGCTCGCGGTTGGGCTCGAATTCCAGGGTGCAGTTGGAGTGGGTGATGCCCTCGATGGAGTCCGACAGGCAATGGGTGAAATCGTACATGGGATAAATGCACCACATCTTGCCGGTACGGTAGTGAGCGACGTGTTTGATGCGATAGAGGGTCGGGTCGCGCATGATAATGTTGGGGGACGCCATGTCGATTTTGGCCCGCAGCACGTGCTCGCCGTCCTTGAATTCACCGGCGCGCATGCGTTCGAAAAGATCCAGGTTTTCCTCGATGGAGCGCTCCCGGTAAGGGCTGTTTTTACCGGGGGTCGTCAGGGTTCCGCGATACTCCCGAATTTCGTCCGCGCTTAAGCTGTCCACGTAAGCCTTGCCGGCCTTTATCAGCTGGACGGCGTACTCGAACAGCTGCTCGAAGTAATCGGATGCATAATACTCCCGATCCTGCCAGTCGAATCCCAACCAGCGAACATCCGCCTTGATCGAATCGACATATTCAATGGATTCCTTGCTCGGATCGGTATCGTCAAAGCGTAGATTGCACAACCCGTTGTAGTCCCTGGCGAGGCCGAAATTCAGGCAGATGGACTTGGCATGGCCGATGTGCAGGTAGCCGTTGGGCTCCGGCGGAAAGCGGGTGTGGACCCGGCCGTCGTTTTTGCCGGCCTTCAGGTCGGCGTCGATGATGTATCTGATAAAATTGGTCGAGGCGGATGACTCTGCCGCCTTTTCACTATTTTTATTCGGGTCTGTCATAGGTTTTTCCTTTGCCATACGGTATGAACTCAATATCGCTTACTATTGTTGTACAGTCAAGAAGGCAAGATTTATTTTAAAATTTATTGAAATTCTTTTCAACTCGATTTAGAAGATACGTTAAAGGCATGGTTGATAAAATTTATTACAAACCATTCGGGTTTTGTATCCTGGAT
>JAFDCJ010000420.1 GCA_019312835.1 Deltaproteobacteria bacterium | reverse complement strand
CATCGCCGCCACATGCCCACCCAGCATGGCCGCCAGCTGTTCTCCACCGCTGTCAAAAGGCACCCAACCAAACTTGACGCCGGCTTCCTGGGCCAGCATCACGCTGATGATGTGATCGTCGGTCCCGGTGCCGAAGAGTCCAAATTTGATTTGTCCCGGTTGTGTTTTTGCCGCCGCAACCAGATCTTCGATGGTCTTATAGGGCGTCTCAGCGCCGACGGCGATGACCTTGGGGTCGAAGCCCCACATGACGATCGGTTCAAAGTTTTTGTAGTTGTATTTGAATTCCGGCTTGCTCAATGGCGTAAAAACCAAATTGTTCGTCACGCCGAGCAAGGTGTAACCGTCCGCCGGCTTACTCTGAACGTAGGACATGCCGACCGCGCCGCCGCCGCCCTTTTTGTTGATCACGTAAATTTCTTGATCAATATAGTTGCCAAACGCTTTGGCAAATGCGCGGCACATGCGGTCGCTGCCCCCGCCCGGCGAAGCCCAGGCAACCATCTCGATGGATTTGTTCGGATACATCTCGGCCACCGCGATGCCGGTGCCCACTCCCAACAGAATACTTGCTGCAATGAAAATGATCCATACCCTCTTCATCGTGTGATACAATTGAAACCGCATAATTCTCCTCCTTTCTGTTGTGTGTGATTCAGTTAATTCACCCATGTGGCGGGCCCGATTACGGATCGTTGAGGTTGTAGGTCCGCTGAATCAGTATGTCAAAATGCGCTTCGATGGCCAGAATGGCCTGCTCGGTTTCCCGTTTCATCAGGGCTGTGATGATGCGATCGTGCACATCGAGCATTTCCCGTATCCGGCGGTCGTCGGCGGCGTAATAGGTTCGCCGCATGTTGAGCCAAAGGGGCTGCTGGGTGGCCTGCAGTAAATTATCCGTCATCCGTTCGATCACCGAATTGCCCGTGGCCCGCGCGATGGTCATATGAAATTCAAAGGCCTGCTCCAGGTAGCGGTCATAGTCGCCTCTGATGCCGGCTTCATACTTCTGTTTCCAGGCGTTGTGGATGGGCTCGAGCTCGCGTGGGGTGGCAACGTTAATTACCAAACGCGCCGTTCCAATCTCAAGGGCTTTGCGGGCGTGCAGCAGTTCGAGCGGGCTGTCATTTTTTTCGAGAACCCGGACGGCTTTGCGGCTGAGGTCTTCAAATTCGAGCTGTTCGCATACATAGGTTCCGTCGCCAGGTCGGCTCTCCAAAACGCCGACGATCTGCAGCGCACTGATCGCTTCTCGAACCGAAGGGCGGCTGACACCCAGCTGTTCGGCGATGTCCCGCTCGGAGGGCAGTTTCATTCCTGCCGACAGTTCATTGCGACGGATTCTCTGAACGATGTCTTCCGCAATAATGGAACTGCGTTTCTGATACTGGGCTTGAGGCAGTTTTTGAAATTGCATTGTAATTTTCCTAGAAACTAAGGTCTTACCGGTTTTACCGGTCTTACCAATTCATTCCTCCATACCCCAACCATCTTCGGTGCGTCAAGAAAAAAAGATTGTTTCCGATCCAAACCGCAGGGCCGGCCATTACCCGGCCCAAAATAAGAGCTTGCGCCGCCAAGGCCTCTTTGATAATAGCCACAGCAAAACCCCGGCAACCATCCTTTAACCCAAAGGAGTCATCAATGAACTATAAAGTGGCGTTGATACCCGGCGATGGTATCGGCAAAGAGGTCGTCCCCGAGGGTGTTCGTACGCTCAGAGCCCTGTCAGAAAAATTCGGATTCAATGTTGCGTTTACGGAATTTCCCTATTCCTGCGCCCATTACCTGGAACATGGTGTTATGATGCCGCCCGATGGACTGGAACGATTGAAACCCTTTGACGCCATCCTGCTCGGAGCTGTCGGCGATCCAAGTGTTGCGGATCATGTCTCCCTGTGGGGACTCCTGCTGCCCATACGCCGAACGTTCAACCAGTACGTAAATCTGCGTCCGGTGCGTCTTTTGCCCGGCATTCGCAGCCCACTGGCAGACCGCACCCATCATGACATCGATTTTGTCATTGTTCGCGAGAATACCGAAGGTGAATATTCGGAGGTTGGGGGCCGGCTCTACCCGGGCACGGAACGTGAGATCGTGATCCAGGAAACGATTTTTTCCAGGCAGGGTGTCGACCGAATTCTAAGGTTTGCCTTCGAGCTGGCCCGCAAACGCCCTGCCAAGCACCTGACCTCGGCCACCAAATCCAATGGGATCCGTTACACCATGCCTTTTTGGGATGAACGCTTCAAGGCGGTTGCAGAAGATTTCGCGGACATTCGGTGTGATCAGTTCCACATCGATATCCTGACAGCCCATTTTGTGATGCACCCGGATTGGTTCGACGTGGTGGTCGGCAGCAATCTGTTTGGCGACATTCTCTCCGATCTGGGCCCGGCCATTGCAGGGGGCATTGGCATCGCCCCTTCAGCAAATCTGAATGATGACAAAGCATTTCCGTCCATGTTCGAACCCGTGCACGGTTCGGCCCCGGACATTGCCGGGAAAAACATCGCCAATCCGATTGCCACCCTCTGGTCCGTGCAAATGATGCTGGATTTCCTGGGCCAGGAAAAAGCGGCCAGCAAGCTCATGATGGCAATCGAGACAGTGACGGGCAGCGGAATACTGACGCCAGATTTGGGCGGAAACGCCAGCACAACCGGGTTCACCGATCAGGTGATCGCTCAAATTTCCGCCTCACCTTGATTCGAGTGGCAATGGAAACGAAAATGGATAAATGCGGACCCTCTTATTGAATCCTGGAAATGCCTAAAAGCGAGGCCGCCCCCCTTTCTATTGCGCAGCCTATTAGAAAGATCCTTACGGCACGGATACGCCCAGCTACTAATTTCGCGAATGGAGTTTTACCATGCAAAACAATCCTTATGCCAGTTTCCCGCAAGACATGGCAGTGACGGAGACGGCCGTTGCCTTTGTTGAGAAGGTGACCTTTGAAGACATACCCGAAGATGTTATAACCATTGGCAGGCGCTGCGTACTCGACGGGCTGGGGCTGTTCGTTTCCGGCGCCGATGAAACCACCGTTCGCATCCTGGCCGAAGACGCCAGGGAGCAGGGCGGAAAGCCGGAAGCCCGACTACTCGGGTGCGGCGATGCCAAAGTTCCGGCGGCATTGGCAGCACGTGTGTTAGGCACCTCGGGCCATGCCCATGACTGGGATGACTGCCAGGTGAGCAAAGACCCTGACCATGTGTATGGACTGCTGACCCACCCGACCACCGCACCGCTTGCGGCCGCAGTTGCCGCGGCGCAAAAGATCGGAAATGTCACCGGCCGGGAGTTTTTGCTGGGGTTTCTGACCGGATTCGAGGTGGAGTGCAAGATTTCCGAGTGGATGTTTCCGCAGCACTACAGGTGCGGCAAACATTCCACCGGCACCGTCGGGACCTTCGGTGCCTATGCCGCAACGGCCAAGCTGCTGGGATTGACAGGCGACGCGCTGCGCTGGGGATTCGGCATCGCCGCCAGCATGGCCGCCGGCATCCGCACCAATTTCGGAACCATGACCAAGCCCCTGCATGTGGGGCGTGCGGCTGAAAACGGGGTGATCGCGGCAATGCTCGCATCCAGGGGGTTTACCGCCGACCCGGCGGCCCTGGACGGCCCGTGGGGCTTTTTCGCGGTTCACGGCGGCGGCATCAGCCCGGAGAAAATCGAGCAGGGTTTCGGCAACACCTGGTCGATTGTCGACCCCGGCGTAAGCATAAAACCCTATCCCTGCGGCGTGTTGACCCACCCCTCCATGGATCTGATGCTAAAACTGGTCACCGACAACGACATCCAGCCCGAGCAGATCGAAAGTGTGACCCTCCATGCCGCCAGCAACATCTTGAACCCGATACGCTACCCCATGGCAAACAACCACCTGCAGGCCAAATTTTCCCTGCCGGCCGAACTGGCCATGATTGCCTTGAATCGCGAAGCGGGCAAGAAGGAATTCAGCGATGATTTCGTCAGATCCGACGCCATGCAGGCCATGCAACAAAAAATAAAAACCCGGCATGACCCCGAGATCGAACGGCTCGGCTTCGATAAAATACGGTCCCGAATCACGATTCAGACGACGGACGGACAGCGCTATACAGGTGCCGCTGACGAGCGCTACCGCGGTGGGCCGGAAAACCCGATGACGGATGAAGAATTGGAAGGCAAGGTCCGGGCATGCTGCACGGGACTTTTGGATCGCACCGAACAGGACCGGTTGATTCAAACGGTGCGGGGGATTCAGGATCTCGGCAATGTCCATGTGCTGGCGGATGTCATCCAGCCGAAGACAGACCTGGGCGCCGGTTCGTAATTTCATCGTCGGAAATTTTTTAAAACCAATGCGATAACGGTATCTTTATCATCCCACCATAAATGTTTTCCCCTCAAATAACCCTTCGACCACATCCGGCAATCTCCATTAAACCCTAAAGCCCGCGGCATATTATGCCGATATAATTGAACAGACACCATTGATTCGCCGACCTTTAATTTCGGTTTCTCTGCCAGGATCATGGCAGCGGTGGTGACTAAATTCACGTGGCAGCAGGGAGCATCGAATGAAAAAGCGATTCGTTGTATTGATTGGTTTGATGGTCGGGATAATTTGGGCGCGTGGGGCCGGCGCTGAAAAGATCCAATCGGTCGGCGCACTTCCGCCGGTTGTCGCCCAGGTCTGCGGACAGGCCAATACGGTCACCATGTGGCACGACATCGACAACGACGGGCAGGCCGATTATAAAGCTACCTATGTTTTCAAAGGTGGCAAGCTGCATCAGATGAGTAAAAGTGCAGCTTCCCGGGAAGAGCTTGGATTGCCAATCAGAATTAGACAGTAGCAGCTTTATCAAAATTGCATTGGACCTGCCTGAGGCTTATCCGCCTTTGGCGTGCGGGCAAGCACCCACTGGCTTGCCGGTGCATCGGCAGGGATTCGCCGCGATTTTGCGCCATTGAGGTGTTTACCGATTCGGTTTAAAATGCTTATGATCGCGGCAGGATGCCGATGCCAACCATCATAACTGAGACGTATGCAATCTGCCGTAAAGGCCAAACCACCCCGTCGAATTCTCCACTATAATTCCTGCTTTCTCTGCTCAGCGTATGCAACCAGCCGGTTTTCAAGCTCCTTGTCGATGGCCGGCTTTTTATATTCGGCCAGGCGTTTTTCCAGGAGCAGGCCGGCCCTGGCGGTTATTTCACGTGGCGCCATCTCCAGCCAGTCGTTGTGAAGCGTGCGGATGCCCAGATCCGGGATGAAAAATTCCGTCCGGCAGCGGTTTAAGGTGTGATCCTGCATGAGGTATTCTCCGGAGGTGCCCATTTGCCTGATCAGGTCCAGCGCCAGGGCGTCATCGGTGAGTTCCAGCGGTTTCATCAACTGCTTGACGGCTCCGCACAGATCTTCATCGGCAATGAATTTTTCAAAACTCATGGCCAGCATCGACCCGAAGGTGCCGCAGGCATGGAGCCCGACATGGATGCCGCTCAGGGCGGCCACCGTCAGCAGAAGGGCCGATTCCATGCCGGACTGGTAATCCAGACAAAACGATTCGGTCAGGGCACCCTG
>JAFDCJ010000419.1 GCA_019312835.1 Deltaproteobacteria bacterium | reverse complement strand
TAAATAAAGAAAGAAGACAGCGGACATAAGACAGAAGACAGAGGTTTTCGATTTTGGATTTGCTTGAGGTGGGATGTGGAAATAAATCATGTCGTTACGAGTTGCTTATGACGGTTGCGGGTTGCGTGTTACGGGTTACGTGGTGAAAACATATCCATTTTGAAACTTCAGAACCGCTTTACCCGCACCCCGCAACTCGCACCCTCGTATCAGTTAAATGGTTGATTGCTTGAATCGTTGATTGGGTTAGAGGATTTCAGTCTATTTGACCGATCGGCCCATCGGCAATCAACTTATTCAACTTGATCAACCCGATCAACTATTTGTTCCTTGCACCCGGGCTGGGTTTATCCGCAATCGGGCAACGAGTAGCCAGCATCGAAGCTCGGGTTAACAGACCCCGCACATCCGGCAGGTGTCCACCTGGCAGCCCGGTGTGGTCAGCGCCTGTTGGGCGCGCTCATATTCCTTGCGAAGAAATGATTTTTTGATGCCGTGATCGATGAAATCCCAGGGAAATATTTCATCCGGATCACGTTCCCGGAGAACATAGAAATCCGAATTTAAATGGACCGTTTTGAGGGTTTGGGCCCAGTTGCCTTTTTTGGCATGGGTCGTCAACAGAATCTCCGCCACCCTGCGATCGCCCCGCGAGAGCATGGCCTGGATATAGGCCCATCTTGGGATATCGGAGTTAATTCGGATGTTTGCGACCTTTCTCAACCCATGTTTAATTTTCTTTATTTTGTCCTTTAATATGCTGGTTTCATCCATGGCCGCCCACTGAAAAGGCGTTGCCGGTTTGGGAACGAAGGAATTGAGACTGACGGTGATGGTGCCGATGCGTTTGCGGGCGCGGCTGGACTTTAAGAAGCGATGCTTGATCTGTTTGACCAATTCTATGATGGCATCGATATCCGCCTCAGTTTCTCCCGGCAGACCGGCCATGAAATACAGCTTCAAATTGGGAACGCCGTTTTCAACCAGCGTGGTGGCGGCGGTCAGGATATCGCTTTCGCTGATTCCCTTGTTGATGACCCGGCGCATGCGTTCCGAACCGACTTCCGGGGCGATGGTGGCGGTTTTTACACTGCTCTTGTTCAGCGTCTCCAACAATCCGGGTGATAGCCGGTCGGCCCGCAGGGAACTGAATGAAATTCTGATGTTTTGGTCCTCAAATTTTTGGCATAACGCTTCGATTTGGGGCAGATCGGATACGGCAGCGCCCACCAAACCGATTCGATTCGTCAGTTTGGCTCCCCGGGCGATGGTTTGCTCCAGCTGGTTGATGGACCGGAATCTGGGCGGCCGGTAAATAAATCCGGCGCTGCAAAATCGACAGCCGTGGGGACAACCGCGGCCGACCTCGATTAAAAAAGACCGATCGAAGGTGGTGTGGGGGGTGACAACGGCACTGGCGGTTGAAATCTGATCCAGGTCCTGGAGACAGATGCGTTTGATCTGAGGCGGTACATCCTCCCGGGGTTCGAAGGCCGCGAGGGTACCGTCATCATGGTAATGGGCGTGGTAGAAGAACGGCACATAGGCACCCGGGACCTGACACGCCAGGTTTTTTAATAACGTTTTTTTATCGGCAGCGGGTTCGAAGACCTGAAAAAAACGGGGCAAAATGCCTTCGGCTTCGCCGAGGAGAAAGCAATCGATAAAGGGCGCAATCGGCTCCGGGTTCAGGAAACAGGCAACGCCGCCGGCGATCACCAGAGGATGGCCATTGCTGCGCTCGTCTGACCGCAGGGGTATTCCGGCTTGCTCCAGAATTGTCAGCAGATGGGGATAATCGTTTTCAAAGGAAATGGAAAAGGCGACGATATCCGCATCGCTGATGGATCTTCCCGACTCAAGGGTGGTTGGCCGGACGGTTTTCGGCCCGTTGCCGTCCGGTAAAAACGCCCGTTCGCATACCACCTGATCCAGTTCGTTTAGAAGCGCATACAGCGTCTGGTACCCGAGACTGGACATGCCCACGTGATAATGATTCGGATACACCAGGGCGATACGGATGCGGCCTCTCCATTGCTTCCGGATGGCACCGATCTCTGACTGGAGGAGTTTTTGGCGGGATTTTGCGCGTTTCAGTGCCATGAGACCGTCCGTTGCCCATTGTCAGTTGTCCGTTGGGTAATGATCAGCTGCCACTGCGGAAATTATGAAGCGGCTGTGTTTCTTTGATGGTTACCCCTTATTGCCACTGCAAGGGCGCCCTGCCCAGTTGGCAATCGTCAGGGTACTGTGTCGGTTTTCCGCAGTTACCAGGCCCGTAATGGAATGACGGGCAGAAATCAACTGCATTTCTGACCGATGACACCCCCGGGTAGGAGGGTCTTCAGACGCCAGGCCCCAACCTGGTTTTTGGAGACGAACCGATAGTATTATAATGGGGCTTTTATATTCAGAGTCAACCACAGGTTTAATGTTACCTGCAACGGCCGGGCTCCGGTGGTGACTTTAAGCACGGCCGCTTATCTATCACTACGGACAACTGACAATGGGCGACGGACAATCCTAATCTGCTTTGCGTCTCAAAAACGTTGGGATATCCAGATCACTGTCCATGGCACCCGATCCACCGGTACCTCTGTAAATGGCCCCGGAGGATTCCCCGACAGCTTTTTTCTGGCGGATGAAGGTCGGCTCATCGTAATCGATGACATTTTCCAGATCATCGGGCGTGATGTCTCTGATCTTGCCCCTGAGGGTCTGCGTCAACGGTTTTTCGGTGTCGGCCGTATTGCCGATGCCGGTCGCAATCACTGTGACGCGCATTTCATCGCCCATGGTGTCATCCACAGATGTGCCCCAGAATATTTCCGCATCTTCGCCAACTTCGTTGTGAATGTACTCGGAGGCTTCGGCAACCTCTTCAAATTCCATGTCACTGGTGGCGGTAATATTCATCAAAACACCCCGGGCACCGGTGATGGGGACGTCTTCCAGCAGGGGATGGGAGATGGCCTTTTCGGCCGCTTCGACCGCTCGATTTTCACCGGAGGAGATCCCGATGCCCATTAAAGCCATACCGGCCTTGGCCATGGTTGTTCTCACGTCGGCAAAATCCAGATTGACCACACCCGGCATCATGATCAGATCCGTGATACCCTTGACGGAGTGCAGCAGAATTTCATCGGCCTTTACAAACATTTCCATCAGGGTCGCTTTTTTCGATGCCAGCCCCCGGAGTCGGTCGTTGGGGATCGTAATCGCGGTATCGACTACCTTCTTCAAGGCTTCAATGCCGCTTTCAGCCTGCGCGGAGCGTTTTTTGCCCTCGAAGGAAAACGGTTTGGTGACCACCGCCACCGTCAGGGCGCCCAGGTCCTTGCATATTTCGGCAATGACCGGAGCCGCGCCGGTGCCGGTGCCGCCACCGAATCCGGCGGTAATAAATACCATGTGGCTGTCTGCCAGGGCTTCCCGGATGTCCTCTTCGTTTTCAAGGGCGGCATCACGGCCGACCTGGGGATTGGCCCCGGCCCCCAGACCTTCCGTAATCCCTTCGCCCAGTTGAATCCGGATCGGGGCTTGGGAAATTTCAAGGGCCTGGGCATCCGTGTTGGCTGCTATAAATTTTACGCCATGAAGATTGGATGCGATCATGTTGTTGATGGCATTTCCGCCCGCACCCCCGACGCCGATTACTTTGATCTTGGCCGATTTTTCGTTGTCAACATAGGTAAACATTTTTTGCCCTCCTACCAGTAATTAGTTAATAGTGAATAGTAAATAGAAAATAGTTGAATTATTAAAACCTTGGCCAATTGACTCATCTCTGATCGTAAATTCGAAATCCGAATCTCGAAATTCGAAACAAATTAGAATTGAAAATGACAGAAATTCGAAACGGGTTTTGGTGATTCGGATTTTGAATTTTGTATTTGTTTCGTATTTATTTAACTTGCCAGCTTTGCATAATGTTGAGCTATCTTGTGCAGGATATCACCTCACCTTCTTTGAAGCCCTTTTAGACCACTTCCTGAAACCAACGCTTCATCCGGGTCATGACACGATTGAATATATTCTTGTCCCGAATTCTGAATTTTTTCGAATCCCTGTGGCGGGCGGCGAATAAAACCAATCCGACGCCGGTGGCGTACATGGGGTTGTTAACCACGTCCACCAATCCCTTGATTCCCTGGGGTTTCCCCAGCCGCGTAGGCAGGTTGAAAACCGATTCGGCAATTTCGGTAACACCATCCAGCAGTGATGTGCCACCGGTCAGGACAAATCCGGAATTAATCGTGTTTTCCATCCTGGCCCGATAGATTTCCCGGTAGATCAACTCAAAAATTTCCTCCAAACGAGGTTCCAGAATTTCGCCCAGGATCTGCCGCGGCAGTTTGCGGGGGGCGCGGCCCCCCATGCCCGGTACCTCGATGGTCTCGTCGCTGCTGATGTTGCCGGTGATGCAGGTGCCGTATTTCTTTTTTATTTTTTCGGCTTCAGCCTGGGGCGCCCGCAGGCCGATGGAGATATCATTGGTCAGGTTGTTGCCGCCCAGCGCCAGTACAAAGGTGTGTTTGATATTTTTACCGGAAAAAACGGCCAGGTCGGTGGTTCCGCCGCCCAGATCCAGCAGGGCGGTGCCCAGCTGCTTTTCCTCATCGGTCAGCACGGCCTCGCCGGATGCCAGGGATTCCAAAACGATATCACTGACATCCAGGCCGGAGCGATTGGCGCATTTAACGATATTGTGGGCCGAGGCCACGGCACCGGTGACGATGTGTATTTTCGCCTCCAGTCGTACCCCGGACATGCCCACCGGGTTTTGAATTCCCGCTTCGTCATCAACAATAAATTCCTGGGGCAGAACATGGATGACTTCGCGATCCATGGGGATGGCCACCGCCCGGGCGGCATCGATAACCCGTTCCACGTCGTTTTCGGTGATCTCGGACCCCTTTATGGCCACAATTCCGCGGCTGTTAAAACCGGTTATATGACCACCGGCGATTCCGGCACACACCGAGGAGATCTCACAACCGGCCATCAGCTCCGCCTCTTCCACGGCTTTTTTTATAGACTCCACCGTGGACTCGATGTTAATAACAACACCCTTGCGCAATCCGATGGACGGATGTGTTCCGATGCCGATAATATTGATGTCAGACCCGGACACTTCGCCCACCACAGCGCAAATCTTGGTCGTTCCAATATCAAGACCCACAATAACGTCCTGCTGTCGCTGCATATAAGCCCTCCTGTTCATTCTGGATAATCGCTTTCGCTTAAACCGTTAATTTCGTTTCAGCAACCGAATCATAATTGACCTCTGAATATTATAATGTTGCTACGGTATCGGATTGCCTGCCGCCGGGTTCCGATCCCCGGTCTGGCCGGGTCACCGGTTTTACCACCACGCGCTTCAAATTATTCAAATCAATACGGTCGAAATCCGATATACTGCGATGACGCTTTAAATATGCCAGTAGCCTGGACAGCATGCGAAACTTACCGGCATAATCGCTGAAACCAAGATTGATGATATTGCCCCGCTTAAAAGCATGGACAGTGAGGCCGATTTGCTGATCCACATGGATTTGTCTAACTTCCCGGTTCGGCAGAATGCTGCCTTTTTTCCCGCCCAGCTGCAAAATCCGCATAACGGCCTGAAACGGTGGCGATTCTTCTGTAGCGCTGTCATCCCGGACCGGTTGGGACCGTCCGTACACGGTCAGGTCCGATAGGTTAAGGCCGCTGACCACCGGTAGATCTTCGGGATCCGACGGCTCCCAGGCCTTGAATATTTCACCGCGCGTATTCATCAGATATTTTTGTCCCAAATCCACCATGGCCAGCGCCTTGTGCTCTTGGACTGAAATGGTCAGTCCGGAGGGAATTTCCCGGCTGACCTGCGCCTCCGCGATCCAGGGGTGCGCCTGCAGGCGCTTTCTGACCAGGGTCAGGTTGGCGGATAAAATGTTCATGCCGGTGTGAACGCCGGCCTGCCGTGCGACCTGCTCTCTGGTCAAGCGTCGCATGCCCTCGATCGTCAGCTGCCGGGCGCTGAAATAATCACACTGGGTCAGAAGATCATGCGCCAGGATGAAGAGGGCGGTGACGACCATCACGGCACCGATGGCAGCTGTGAATTTAAACCCCATGACGAGACGGCGGATAAATTCAATCCCCCGGCCGCGCTTGCGGCCTTTGCGGGTTTTTTGGCGCAGTTTCTTGCGTTTGGGCACGGTTAACCTCACCCGGCACAGTGTTGGCCGGAAATCCAGGCCACCCGCTATGCGGGTGGTCGTTGACTCACTTTTGTTTTAAGGCCTGCAACAGCTGCTCACCCACTTTGAAGACGTCGCCGGCTCCGAGGGTCAGCACCAGGTCCCCCGCTCTGACGGTTTTCGTTAAAAACCCGAGGGCGTCCTGGGCATCCGCTGCACAAAAGACTTCTTTATGCCCGTGGGCCTTGATCCCCTCGCAGAGATCATGTCCGGATAATCCCTCTATCCTTTTTTCTCCGGCCGCATAAATGGGCAACACCAGCAGAACATCGGATTGATAGAAGGAACGTGTAAATTCATCAAACAACGCCTGGGTCCGGCTGTAGCGATGGGGCTGAAACACCACGACTTTGCGGTTGTCGGGCCAGCATTTTTCGATGGCTTCCAGGGTGGTTTTGATTTCGGTCGGATGATGGCCGTAATCGTCCACCACTGTAATCTGGTTCACTTCCCCCTTGATCTCCAGTCGGCGTTGAACCCCTTCAAGGGTCTCCAGGGCGGTTTTGATGTCGGCAAAGGAAACATCCAGCTCGATGCCGACGGCAATGCTGGCAGTGGCGTTGTAGACATTGTGAATGCCCGGCAGATTCAGGGTCAGATCACCGAGTTTTTGGCCTTCTCTGTAAATGCTGAAGCGGCTGCGCCTTTTTTCGAAGCTTACGTCCCGGATCTGAAAATCCGCCTGTGAGCTCATGCCATAGGTGGTATAGCGTTTTTTTATAGCGGGGATTAAATCCTGAATCGCTTCGTTGTCCAGACAAAGAACCGCCAGGCCGTAGAACGGAATCCGATCGATAAAGTCCAGAAAGACGGATTTGATCGCATCCAGATCCTCATAAAAATCCAGGTGCTCACGATCGATGTTCGTCACCACCGCAATGGCAGGAGAATATTTGAGAAAGGAACCGTCGCTTTCATCGGCTTCGGCGACAATGAAATCTCCCTGGCCCAGAACGGCATTGGTCCCGATGCTCTTAAGCTTGCCGCCGATGACGACCGTTGGGTCGAGCCCCCCCGCTGCCAGAACCGAGGCGACGATGGAGGTGGTGGTCGTTTTGCCGTGGGCCCCGGCAATGGCCACGCTGTATTTTAAACGCATCAGCTCGGCCAGCATTTCCGCCCTTGGAATGACCGGGATAGAGGCCTGCTCGGCTGCCAGCACCTCGGGATTATCCCCCTGTACCGCCGATGATGTCACGACCACATCGGCGTTTTTGATATGATCGGCACGATGACCGACAAAGATGGTGCCACCCAGGCGTTTCAGATTTTCGGTGATATCCGAGGCCTTCAAATCGGAGCCGGATACTTGATAACCTAAATTGAGCAGCAGCTCGGCAATGCCGCTCATTCCGATTCCGCCGATGCCAACAAAATGAATATGGTATTTTTTTAGGTACATGATTATAAGGTTCAGGGTTCAGGGTTCAAGGTTCGATGTTCTGAACCAGACGCCGGTTTCCAGTATCGGGTTACGTTTTGGGTGTCACCTTTCTGACAGCTGATAATGCGTCATCGACGGTTTTCGGTCTGTGGAACCGGCTTCCCGGCCGCGATCTGAACAATTTTACAGCTAGTATGAGCGCGGCTAACAGCCATTCCCAATGGACTTTTGTTAACTGATGAATAAATTCTCTCAATGAGTAATCAATTGCGATCATGTCCTGAGTACCGTTAACTGGATAACAAACGATAACAATCATCCACGATGTTTTGGGCGGCATCGGGTTTGCCGTGTTCACGCGCTGTTGCCGCCATATCCGCCAAATCCTGCGGATTTTCCATGTAGTACTTGATTTTGGTGCCGAGCATGTCGGCGGTCAATTCCTTTTCGGCGATCAATTCGGCCGCACCTGCATCGGCAAGATCGGCGGCATTCAGCGTCTGGTGATCGTCAGCCGCATAGGGAAAGGGGATAAAAATTGCCGCCTTGCCCATGGCGGTTATTTCCGCCACCGTGGTTGCCCCGGCCCGGCAAACAATCAAATCGGCCTGACGATACTGCTCGGCCATATTATCGAAAAAAGACTGCGCCGTTGCGCTGATCGACTTTTGGCGATAGGCATCACGGACGGTCTTTTCATCAGCTTCACCGGTTTGATGGACAAAATGCACGCGGTCCGCATCGTGGAGGAGTTCCAGGGCCTCGATCACGACCATGTTGATGCGGTGCGCCCCCTGGCTGCCGCCGATGATCAATACCGTAAATTTTTTCCGACCGGTTTCGGACGTGACCCTTTCATCCGTGCGGGCGGCGGTTTCCAAAAACTCACGGCGGACCGGGTTGCCGGTCCAATAGACCTTCCGGGGGCTGAAGCGGGATCGGGTATTTTCAAATGAAATGTAAATCCGATCCGCAAACCGGGCCAAAATTCTGTTGGTAATGCCCGGCAATATGTTCTGTTCATGGATGGCGATGGGAACCCTCATCAGCCAGGCGCTCATAACCACCGGACCGGCCGAGTAGCTTCCCAGGCCGACAATCAAATCCGGTGAAAATTTTTTCAGAAGGCCCCTGGCGGCCAGGATGGCGCCGGGGATTTTCAGAACCGATTTAGCCTGGTTCCATATTCCCCGGCCCTTGATGCCCGCCACCTGAATGCATTGAAGTTCAAAACCGGCTCTTGACAGGACCGTCTTTTCAAGCGGATTGCCGGTGCTGACAAAAACGATACGGGTCGCCGAATTGCGGATCATAAATTCTCTGGCGATGGCAAGGCCGGGAAATAAATGCCCGCCGGTACCGCCCCCGGCGATCACAACCTTGAGCGCCCGCTGCGCGCTGCTCGAGGATCGCTCCGCTTGAGGATCGTCCCGCCGTTGGCGTGACTTGAGGTCTGAAGCGGGAACTTTTTCTGCCGCCAACCTCCAGCCTCTCACATCAGGCTGATAATATGTTTCATTTTCTATTATCATGTGGTTCTTGACGCACTTATATTCATCAGGATCCCGATCGAGGCCATATTCAGCAGCAGCGATGTGCCGCCGTAACTTAAAAATGGCAGGGTCAGCCCCTTGGTCGGCAGCAAGCCAAGGGCAACTCCCATGTTGATGCAAACCTGAAGACCCAGGGCGCATGTTAACCCGAAAGCCATCAGAGATCCGAAAGTGTCCGGCGCATTGCGGGAGATCTGAACGCCTTTGATCAGAACCACCCCGTAAAGCAAGATGATGATTAAAACGCCGATCAGGCCGAGCTCCTCGCCGATAATTGAAAAGATAAAATCCGTATGGGGCTCGGGAAGGTAGAATAATTTCTGGAAGCCCTTTCCGATTCCGGTACCCCACAGTCCGCCGGTGCCGAATGCCATTAGCGAATGCACGACCTGGTAGCCTTCATCAGCCGGATAATCCCAGGGGTTGAGATAGCTCAAAAGCCGCTTGACCCGGTACTCGGCCGAAATCAAATAATAGATGGCCACCGGCAGCAGCGCGATCAGCGATGTGAACAGGTGCCGGCAGCGCACACCGCCGACAAACATCATCAACCAGGTCAGAATTCCCAGGATGACGATCGAGCCAAAATCGGGCTGCTGAAAAATGCACACGGCAAACACACCGAATATAAAAATGTGCGGCACAAAGCCGATGGAAAACTCCTTGATTTTTTCCCCTTTTTTATCCAGCGAATACGCCAGAAAGACGATCAGGGCAAAACGCGCCAATTCAGACGGTTGAAATGTTATGATGCCGATTTTCAGCCACCGTGCCGAGCCGCCGGCTGAAACCCCCAGACCCGTGACCTGGATGGCAATCAGAAGCAGCAGGGCGCATGCCAGCAACGGATACGTCAATGGCCGGTACCACCGGTATGGAATGTGGCGGCAGCCGACCAGCGCGACCATGCCGATCAGGGCAAAAAGGGCCTGCTTTTGTAAAAAAAGATAACCCGAGCCGAAATTTTTCAGCGCCAACGCCGAGCTGGCGCTGTAGACCATTACGATGCCGATCCCGACCAGAAACAGTACCGGAAACAACAGTTGAATGTCGTAGGCTGCAGCAGGAGATGTCTGGTTTTTAGGGCTCATGGTTGCGCAGATCCTGCCTTTCTATGTCTCATCCCCGGTGTCGGCAATGTTGGGGTTCAGCTCCGTTACCAGCCGGCGGAAGTCATCGCCGCGTTGGGCATAGTTGTCATACATATCGAAACTGGCACACCCGGGTGACAGCAAAACCACATCTCCCGGGGAAGCCGCTTGGCGGGCCCTGGTGACGGCCTCTTCCATGGATGCCGCCGCTGCCGTGGGCCTCAAATCTCCCAGGGCGGACCGGATGAGGCCGGCGGCCTCTCCCATAACGATCAGGCTCTTAATACGGTCCTGAAAAAAGCCTCTCAGGGGCACAAAATCACTGCCTTTATCAAGTCCCCCCATGATCAAGACCACCGGCTGGCGGAAGCATTCTACGGCCTTTATGACGGCGTCCACATTGGTTGCCTTGGAGTCATTGAAAAATTCGACACCATCAATGGTTTCGATATACTCCAGCCGGTGGGCCCCGCCATGATACCGGTCCAGTGCGGTTTGAATGGCTTCCGGACGGGCTCCGGCGGCCGTGGCCGCCAGCCCGGCTGCACAGGCATTTTCCAGGTTGTGCCGGCCCCTGAGTTTGACCCGGGATACGTCCAGGGACCACTGGCGATGCCCGACGGCGTCAAGCTGCCCGGGATCCTTTAGCTGGAACCTGATGCGGTTGCCGTTGATGACGGCACCGTTTTCATCTTTGCCCGCCTGCGGATACAGTAGCTTCTTGTTTTTCAAACCCGCGGTCAGAGACCGCACCAGCGGATCCGATGTGTTTAAGACGGCAATGTCGCCGCTTTGCTGGTTTTCAAATAAGCGCATTTTGGAAGCGGCATAGGCCTCGAAATCCGGGTAGCGATCCAGATGATCGGCCGTGATATTCAGCAGAACCCCGATTTGCGCTCTGAAACGATCGATGGTGTCCAGCTGGAAACTGCTGATTTCTGCCACCACCACATCGGCGCGGTCTCCCGCGTCGACATAGCCGATTAAAGGCTTGCCAATGTTGCCGCCCACGAACACCTTTACGCCTGAGTTTTTGAGCATGTCGCCCACAAGCTCGGTGGTCGTGGTTTTGCCGTTGGTGCCGGTGACGGCCACGATCGGCTCCCCAATGAACCGTGAAGCCAGCTCAATTTCTCCTATCACCACCGTGCCGGTTTCCCGGGCCCGGACAACCGGTGGGATGGTATGAGGCACCCCGGGGCTCAGCACGATAAGATCGGCCTGTTGAAATGTTGCGGTTCGGTGCTGGCCCGTTTCCAGGGCGATGCCCATTTGACGCAGATCCTGCACCTGGGGCCCCAGATCCTCTTCGGACGCCGAATCGGTTACAACAACCGCCGCCCCTCTGTTCTTCAGGAAACGCGCCAGGGCCATTCCGGTTCTGCCCAGGCCGACCACGGTAATATTTTTTCCAGCAAGGTGCATATTCACTCACTTGATTGGAAACTATCGCATCATTTTTCCAATCTGACCGCCTCGCCCTTCCTGGCAGGAGGGCAGGGCCTGAGAAAGAGCGAGGCCGGTCAGAGTTTGGCGGTTCAAAATTAAACAATATTTTTGCCGATTCTGCATCCGGGCTATAAAATTACGTCCTTGATAATTCATCAGGAGTAATGGAGTACCGGAGTATTGGAGTATTGATGAAAAGGGCGTTTTTGGGCCCGAGCTGAGTGTCAGCCACAAAATACCAAGGAACACAGCGCTTAAAACTATCAGTTCAAAATAAGAAATATCCATTACTCCATTACTCCAGAACTCCAATACTCCTGTCGCCAGAAGTGCATCGTAAAATTAAGTTCGTCATCTATCTTTGGCATACGGTTATCTCAGCTTGAGCGTACTCATGGCCAGCAGTGCCAGGGCGATGGCGATGATCCAAAAACGCACGATCACCTTGGGTTCCGGCCAACCCTTTAATTCAAAATGATGATGCAGCGGCGCCATTCGGAAGATGC
>JAFDCJ010000418.1 GCA_019312835.1 Deltaproteobacteria bacterium | reverse complement strand
TCGAATTCTAATAACAATTAACCACTAACAAATAGCGCCTGATTGAGCATTTTTTTGGGCTCAATTAGGGTGGGAGTCACATATGTTCGGTATCGGCATGCCTGAAATGCTTTTGATCATCGCGATCGCCCTGGTTGTCATCGGTCCCAAAAAATTGCCGGACCTGGCCAAGTCCCTGGGGCGTGCGATGCGGGAGTTCAAAAAGGCGACCAATGAATTCAAGGAAACCATCCAGATCGACGACGAATTGACCGAGGTGAAAAAAGCCTTTGATGATATCAATGAGGATGTCAAACAGGCGATCGACGTAACACCGGATTTTGAGCGCAAATCGAAGGATATCGTCAAGCCCGATGAGGCCGTATCCGAGGAGAAAGGCATCCCAGACGAGGCCGGAGCGGAGACCGGGTCCCAACAGACCGAACCCGAGCCTGCGTCAGATGATTTTGAAAACCTTAAAGATTTAAAAAAGGCGTTTGATAATCTGGAAAATGGTGATGATGCGTCGCTATCCGGCGACACCAAAACAGCAGATGAGACGCCGGTACGGGCCGCCGATGAAGACGACAAAGACAAACTAAAAGGATCTGGTGACGATGATCGAGGATGAAAAACTCCCCTTTACCGCTCATCTGGAAGAGCTTCGCAAACGCCTGATTACCGTATTCATCGCCGTTGGTGTTGGATTTGTAGCTGCTTTCGGGTTCAAAGAATATCTGTTTAAAATTCTGGTCCAGCCCCTGGTCAACGTCATGAAGGAGGGAGAAACCCTCATATATACCGGTTTGCCGGAAGCTTTTTTCACCTACCTGAAGGTGGCCTTTCTCACCGGTCTGATCGTGGCCAGTCCCATTATTTTGTATCAATTCTGGATGTTTGTGGCCCCGGGATTATATAGAAACGAGCGCCGCATGATGGCCCCCATTGTATTGCTGTCCTCATTCTTTTTCATCGGCGGTGCCCTGTTCGGGTATTTTATTGTGTTTCCCTGGGGATTTGAATTTTTCCTGGGATTTGCGACCGAAACCATCCGCCCCCTGCCCTCCATGAAGGAATATTTCGGCTTTTCCGCCAAGCTCCTGCTGGCTTTTGGCCTGGTGTTCGAGCTACCCCTGGTCTTGACCTTTATGGCCAGACTGGGAATTGTTTCGGTTGATTTTTTAAAAAAGAACCGAAAATATGCCTTGCTGCTGTTTTTTGCCGGTGCTGCCATTCTGACACCACCGGATGTGATCACTCAGATCATGATGGCGCTGCCCCTGATGGTTCTGTATGAAATCAGCATCATCGGGGCCAGGGTATTCGGTAAAAAGAAACCCAAGGATGAGGCCGAAACCCCCAAAGCAGAAGAAAGTAAGGCCTAAATGGAGGTCCGGGGTTATATTTGGCTGAATCCCTTTATTTTTTATCGCCGACCAGTGAATGCCTATATCTGCGGCTCCTGACCGGCCATAATGGTGTATCCAACTGTTATTATTTATAATCTCTACCTGGATGGTACCACTGTGAACACCCTTTTTAACATTGACAGAGGGCTTTCAGCCTGATAAAAATATTAGGTGCAATAACCATTGGAGGTAATGGATCCAGAAAAACAGATTGGAAAAGGAGGGGATAAGAGGCTATGAGGAAAAAGTATCTACGGGTATCGGTGGTTGTCGTGCTGGCCTCCCTGTTTATCGCGGCCGGTATCTATGCCAAAGCCGCACCGGATGTGATTCCGCTGCAGGATCCGGCGTACAAGGAGCATAAAAAAGGGGTTGTCCAGTTCGAGCACAAAAAGCATTGGGATGCTTATTCCAAGGACTATCCGGAGTTTTACAAAAACGGCTGTGGCGAATGTCACCATGACAAAGATGGTAAGGCTCTGTCGAAGCTAAAAGATGGAGACGAGGTCCAGAAGTGTATCGAATGCCATAAAACGCCGTCGGAAGCGCCCAAGGGCAAAGATGTCAAAAAGAAGCTTTCCAAAAAGGAAAAAATAAAAGAGTATCATGCGGAAGCGCTGCATGAGAATTGCAGAGGCTGCCACAAGAAGTTCAACAAAAAATACAAACCCAAAAAGGCACCGACGACCTGTGCCAAGTGCCATCCGAAAACCAAATAATATTCAAGCGGTAACATAATTGACGAAATTAAAAGGGTAAGTACCCAATAAGGTACTTACCCTTTTTCGTTTTCAAAGCCATATTTAGGCCACCCGTTTAAATGCGATGCCGGCCCAATTGTGGGTTTCTTCCTGCCACAGAAATTCAAAGCTTTTGCGGCCATAAGCCTTGATCAGATCAGCCGATTCATGGCTGCGAATACCTGAAAAAACCGTGAACCCCGTTGGGTGGATAATTTTCCTCAAGCAGGACCCGATGTTTTTCAGTGTCGGGTAGCGCAGGTTGGCGGTCACCAGATTAAAAGGACCCTCGATGGATTCAAGATAGTGGTCTGAAATTTCAATTTGTCCTGCCAGCCGGTTGAGCGATACGTTTTCCCGGGCTTCGGACCTGGCAGCAGGGTCAATATCGATACCCACCCCCCGGTGAATTCCCATTTTGACGGCCGCTAGCACCAGGAGGCCCGATCCGGTTCCGATATCCAACATCCTGGTTTGGCCGGCATCCATATTTACCGCGAACCTTTGCAGGACATACTCGATGCCCCTGACGGCCAGCCGTGAGGTTGGGTGCCGTCCGTCGCCAAAGGCGGCCCCGGGCTTGATCACAATAACCACATCTTCGGATTCTGGCTCAAAATGATGCCCCGGCGGTTTTAATACCACATGGGGTGACACGCGCACCGGTTTGTTGAAGGAAAGCTCCAGAAAGGTGCTGCCGAACTCATACGTGTAGGCCAGCTCGCCGTCGGAAACCAGCTCCCGGACAATAGCTTTAACCTCCTTTTTCGTCAGGCCATGATGTTCAATCAGCGTCTTCTCAAGCGCCGGCGGCGTGACCCGGTTGGTCGACTCCGCCACCACTCGCAGCGCTTCAAGTTCAACCCCTATCTTTTCAGAATCCTTTTTCATCAAGCTATTTAATAAAACATCTATAAATAATTTCAATCGAAAACATCTATCCGGCGATGTTTAAATTATTTTGCATTCTGGATGCCGGATCAAGTCCAGCATGACGATCGAGAAAACAAAACAGATCAGGATGACTTTGTAATAGGTTCATATACAAGGCGTACAAATTATGAGGAATGAAACTTACGACCAGTACGTTGGAATGACGAATGATTTGTACAACGCAGTAGATGGGCCTATTACAAAGTCATCCCGACCAGTACGATGGATTGACGAAGGGCGAGTACAACGCAGTAGATGAGCTTTTTACGAAGTCAGCCTTTTTTATAAAGGGCTGCCTGCCGGACAAGAGCTCGCGCCCACTGCGGCGTTCCCACCGCATGCAGATGGATATAGGTGGCGAGAACATTTTTATACAAAATCCCGTCGCGGTCCCCGGCGATACCGACGCCCCGCTTCATAAGGAAAACCAGATCCCGTTTGTCGCCGGTCCAGTTCGACACCCGCGAATAATGAAACTCATGGCCCCTGATCTCCGATCCGACTTCGAAATAGGGATTTTTTCGTTCTACCTGGAACAGGGTATAGCCATGTCCCTGGGGACGCTTAAAAAAATCAAAAGTCAGCGGCAAGATCCCGGTCATGGGATAGGATTGGCCTTCCAGAACCAGGTTTTCACCCAGATACATCAGTCCGCCGCACTCGGCATAGATGGGAAAACCGTCCTCAACCAGGGATTTCAACCGATCGCTGAATCTGGTGTTGTCGGCCAACTGCTGGGCATGGGTTTCCGGAAAACCGCCGCCGATATACAGGGCGTCCAGTTCCGGCACCTGTTTGTCTTTAAGCGGGCTGATGAACACCACCTCAGCCCCTTCATGGGCCAGGGCATCAATATTTTCCGGATAATAAAACTGAAAGGCTGAATCCTTGATGACGCCAATTCTGGGCTTCCCCGCTTCGCCCGTTGGGCTTCCGACTTCGTCACGCTGAAGGCGTGACTTCGACGGAACAGGTCGCAGGGCAAGCTGGTCACTTGCAGCTGGCTGCTGGCTAGTGGTCTCCGGTTTCTTGCTGCTGGTCACTGGCGCCTGGTCACGATTTTCCGCAACCGGTTCTTTGCCTTCAACCTTCTGTCCCCTGTCCTCTGTCCTCTGTATTCTGAGAGCAGGCGCCTGTCCGGCGATTTTGACAATCGCATCAAGATCCAGGTGATCCTGAGCGATGTTGACAACCGCATCGATGGCGTCGTTGGCCCAATCGTGTTCGGGTGTCGGGACAAGCCCAAGATGCCGCTCGGGAAAGAGCTGTTCGGTCAACTTGGGTATCGCGCCCAGTACCGGAATACGGCAGTAATGTTCGATGCTGTCCCGCAGCTTTTGTTCATGTCGCCTGTTGGCCACCCGATTTAAAATCACCCCTTTAAGGTCGACCTGCGAATCGAACCGAATGCATCCGGCCACAACGGCTGCCATGGTCCGGGTGATTTTGGTGCAGTCGACGCACAGCACCACCGGACACTTGAGCAGCTTGGCAAGCTCGGCCGTGCTGGTGCTGCCCTCCAGATCGATCCCGTCATAAAGACCGCGGTTGCCCTCGATAACCGAAATGTCACAATTGCCGGCGTGGGTTAGAAAGGATTGAAGATTCTGATCTGCGTTTAACAGGAAGGAATCCAGATTGTAACAGGGCCGGCCGGCAGCCAGTGCCAGCCAGCCCGCATCTATATAATCCGGACCTTTTTTAAAAGGTGCGATGGATTTTCCTGACTTGCTCAAGGCGGCGGTGATGCCGATCGACAATAAGGTCTTTCCCGATCCGCCCCGCAGGGCGGCAATGATTATCCGGGGAAATTCCATTGGATTAGGCCGCATTGATCAAGGTTGAGGAGTCAACGACCACCCGCAAAGCGGGTGGCTCGGATTTCCCCGCCCTTATAAGCGGGGAAGACAAAAGCACGTCAGTGCTTTATACGTTGCGGGTGTAACCGGGTGCATCGCACCCGGTTTGAAAACAACCAATCTAAACAGAAACGGCTGCCGATAGAGACGAAGGTTATTCTTCGTGCTCAGCGCCGGCCTGTTTTCCGGCACCCTTTAGGCCGTAAAGGGAGGTGCTTCCGCTGGACCAGTATTCGAGAACTTCCTCGGCCACCAGTTGGTTGATCAGCTTTTTGGCCTCTCGGGGCTTCATTTCCAAAATTTTGGCCAGGTCATTGAAATAAAACTTCGACTTGGATTTGGATTTCTTTTGAAGACCCTCGACAATTTTTTGTTTTGCTTCCTCGTAATCCATGTTTATCCTCTTTTCAATAAATACAGGGAGCCCCATGAAGGGCTCCCTTTAAAGGTTTGGTTGGACGCTTAGAACTTGAACTGCGTCGTCTGGCGCCAGGTAAAGTAAGCCGGATCACGGAAATCATCGATCAGATGATGGGTGAATTCCAGCTCACATTTTTCAAAGAACCGCTCCCAGCCAATGCGCTCGGCCCATTCACCCAGACGCTCGTATTTTTTGGCGTCTTTGGCGTAGGCTTCCACGATGTTCTTGATGGTGGCAGTGGTTTGCGGCCAGCGCGGTGCTTCGTTGGGCAGGAAGGCCACAACGACTTTGGAAAACTTGGGCGCGCTGATGCGGTTGGACACCTTCCCGCCGGCCATGATGACGATACCGTCTCCCTCGGTGTCAGCCAAAGGCATCGACGGACACATGGTATAGCAGTTACCGCAGAACATGCAGCGGCTTTCATTGACCGCCACGCTGTTGAGTTTCTTGCCTTCAATCTCGACCTTGGTCGGTTTAATAGCGGCCGTCGGGCAGGCTGCAATCGCCAGCGGAATTTCGCACATTTTGTCCAGATATTCATGGTCCAACAGCGGCGGTTTACGGTGATAACCCAGAATGGCGATATCGGAGCAGTGAACCGCGCCGCACATATTCAGGCAGCAAGCCAGGGACACCCGCAGGTGGGCCGGCAGACGGTGGTCTTTGAAATCGTCAAAGAGCACGTCCATGGTGGCCTTGACCGGGCCGGATGCATCCGTGGCCGGGGTGTGGCAGTGAATCCACCCCTGGGTGTGTACGATGTTGGTGATACCGGCACCGGTACCGCCCACCGGGAATTTAAAGCTGCCGCCGGCAAACTTGCGGCTTTCCAGGTCTTCAACCAGCGGTTTGACCTTGTCTTCACTGTCGACCAGAAACTCGACGTTGTTACGGGTGGTGAAGCGCAAGTACCCGTCGCAGTGTTTTTCGGCGAGCTCGCAGATTTCCCGGATATGGGTGGTGCTCATCAGGCGGGCACCACCGACCCTTACGGTGAAAACCTTGTCGCCGGATTCGGCCACATGGTAATAGACGCCGGGTTGAATGTATTCATGATACAGCCACTTGCCCTTATTTTTAGCAATCACCGGCGGATAAAATTCATCGAATTTTCGCGGCCCGATGTCGCTGATTCGGTTTTCCATCGGTTTGTCAGGATTATAACCTGAAGATACAAATGCCATAATT
>JAFDCJ010000417.1 GCA_019312835.1 Deltaproteobacteria bacterium | reverse complement strand
TTTTCAAATATTAAAAAGATAGAATTCCTTCATTAGTCATTAGACATTATTCATTCGTCATTTCTAATTGATTCCGTACTTGGCAATCAAGCGCGATAGATAGGTTCGCTGGATCTTCATCTTTTTGGCTGCCATACTGCGGTTGCCGTCGGTATGTCTGAGATTTAGCAAAATAAACTCTTTTTTGAATGCATCGGTGGCCTCCTTTAAGGTTAATCCGACCTCCAGTCCGGGATACTGGGGACGGCAGGCAAACGTCGGCAGATCTTCAGGTAAAACCTGCTTGCCGTTGCCCATGACAACCGCCCGCTCCAGGGCATTTTTCATCTCGCGAACATTTCCCGGCCAGTCATACTCGATCATAAGATCCATGGCGGCCTTGGAAATAACCAGGTCAGATGCGCCTCTATCCTTTTTGAAAATATCTAAAAAGTGCTCGGCCAGCAACGCAATATCTTCCCGGCGCTCTCTTAAAGGCGGCATATGAATTTGAATGACATTAATACGATAAAACAGGTCCTCACGGAATCTTCCCTCCGCAACATCTTCTTCAATGTTTCGGTTGGTGGCTGATATGACGCGGACATCCACGGGGATGGATTTGTTGCCGCCCACCCGGTAGAACACGCCTTCCTGCAGAATACGAAGCAGCTTGGATTGCATGCCCGGGCTCATTTCGCCGATTTCGTCCAGAAATATGGTACCCCCGTCGGCCAGTTCGAATTTACCGATTTTGCGGCTGCCGGCGCCTGTAAAAGCGCCCTTTTCATGACCGAAGAGTTCGTCCTCGAGCAGCGTTTCCGGCAGGGCCGCACAGTTCAGAACCACCATGGGTTCGTCCTTCCTGCTGCCGGCGCGATGTATCAGGCGTGCCAGCAACTCCTTGCCGGTGCCGCTTTCGCCGAGAATAAGGGTGCTCGCCTTTGAATTGGCAACTTTGATGGCGTCAGAGATAACCTTGCGCAGCGCTTTGCTCTCGCCGATAATTTCATATTTCCCCTGCAGCTCCTTTTTTAAATCCCTGATTTCGCGCTTATCGTGTTCGATGGAACGGGCGTTGCCGATTGCCTGGGCGGCCAGGTCGGCAAAAACAGACAGGATTTTCAAATCTTTGCTCAAAATAGGGCTGCCATCGGCCTTGTCGATAATCTCGACCACGCCAACGATATCGCCGTTCAATTTCATCGGCACGCAGGCAATGGATTGGGTTTGAAAGCCGATGGACTCGCTGATTTCCTTGTACCAGCGCGGATCTTTGGCGACATCCGCTATCAAAAGCGGCTCGCCTGTTTCCGCCACGTGGCCGGCGATACCCTGGCCGAGATCAATCTCGAACTGCTTGACGTCGGTCCCTTTCTCGCCGGTGGCCACTTTAAATTGAAGCTTTTGGGTTTTCTGGTCCAGCAGCAGCAGGGAACTGGCCTTGGCATCCATCATCCGGGTGGCCGTCTCGATGATAAGCTCCAGAAGCTGATCGAGGTCCTGAACCGATGAGACCCAGGTGGATATTTCCTTTAAACGATCGATGGAAGCATCGGCAGATGTGGGCATGTTATCCATTTTCATACACTCGCTTGAACAGGTATTGATCAGGTTGCGTGGTCTACGGCCCCGAATCACCGGCGACGCACGGAAAACCGGCAGCAAAGCATACAAAAGGCTTTACAGCAATTATCCAATTATTTTTGTGGATGATGTATGTTTAGAAATGGAGCGGGCCGTGTTTCACTAATGGTGACATTGTACATCAGAATTCGATGGGTTGTCAACTTTTTTATACAATCCTGACCGCGGTCAGGATTAGTTGATTCGTTGATTGGTTAAATAGTTGATTAGTTGGACGTGCCGGAAGACAGTGGACAGATGTTGCGGATTTGGGGTTCAGGGTCGAATGGCATAGCTTCAGCGAAGACGGGTGCCCGTCGGTTTAGATTAACGAATACCTCAGAATTTTGGTCGGCACAGCTTCTAAACCACGGAAGTGCACGGAGTGACACGGATTATTATGGAATGGATTCTATCTTAAAAAGATTTAAGTAGACAGGATCGACAGGATTATCAGGATTTTTTGTTGACCATTTTCCAGAAGAAAATGGTCAAACCCATCGCCTTCGGCGAGGTATTCATGCCTTTATGTCCGTATTAGATAGATTTAAACTATATAAGCATAGACTACTTATATCTTTTTCCGCCGCAGGCGGATGTAGTTTTCTTAGTTTCTTCCGGAAACTAAGAAAGAAAGAATCTTAAAAATCCTGTCAATCCTGTCTAATTGTTTTTAATAAAAATCGAATCCATTCCTCACTACAAATTCTGTGAATTTCAGTGTAACTCCGTGGTTAACTATTTGCAGTATCCCCCGAATCTTCCATCTGTCCTCTGTCATCTGTGGTTTGTTGCGCAATGATGAATTCGCCGATCTTTTCGGCGGAACGGCCGAATAATTCGTCGATTTCAACTCGCTGGAGATAGTCATCCTGCCAGGCGATGCTGTTTTCCTGAACGATATTCTTCACATGCTCATACTTTCCGCCCAGCGCCTTGATCTTGTTTTCGAGGGGCACATTTTGTTTGAAGGATACATGCAGCAACAGCAGAAACTCGATACTGTTCGTACGGTCGACCGAGGTCGACAATATGGGAATAACCAGAATGCTGCGATCATCTTTGCGGCCTTTGCCGATATAAACGTTGCCCTGGCTGACGATAATCCGCTTGGTACCCTTCAGACGCTTGTCCGTTTCCACCCGGGAGGGCACAGCGGCAATATCGCCCCCTTTTTTCAGAACCTCGATGGTGGTGTCCTCGGCCGGCTCACCGAGCAGGCTCAAGCCCCCGATGCGATAAAGGACCGAGCCCTCGATGTGATCGATAACGGCCTGAAGATTTTTCAGGACGATGACATTGCTGTTGGTCAGCTGGGAAATTGCAAAGTCCTCACCGGTTAAGGCATCGAATAAAATACCTTCCAATCGTTCGCTGATGCGGCTGGTCCCCACGGTAACGGTTTTGGCCTGATGTTTGATCGCATCAACCGGGCGTGCCATGGCGCTGATGGCATCCGACAGGCGACTGAAGAAAATGTTGAGAATATTGACAGCCGTGCCCTTCTGGTTGAAATCAAGGTCAAAATCCGATACCGGTAACCGCCCGGACAGATATTTGAGCAAAAGGGTCAGATCCGATGCGATATCCAGGCCGATGGTGGTGGGGAACTCGTTGGAAGCCCTTTTTTTCCTGAACTCGCGATAGAATTCGGCTATTTTTTCCCGAAATGGTTTTTCGAGAATGATTTCGTATACATCCAGCCCCTGGGTGCGGTATTCATCCAGGCTGTTCTGAATGTCATCCCGGAAGCGGTAAAGAAAGCGCGAGCCCTCGTTAATGGCCAGTGCGGCATGGTAGCCCCAGATGTGCCCGACCAGGGTGTTTAAAATCGGGGCCAGGTGTTCGCTGACGCGCGGCACATGGAATACCACCTCGGCGTGGGGATCAAAACGATCATCGCCCTCATCGGCGATGACAATGGGCGTGGCTTTGTGGGCTTTGAATATGGCCGTGTCTTTGATAATATCGCCGATCACCGTATTGCGGGTGCCGGCGGCACACACAATAATCAGCGGCTCGGAGGACAGGTCGATATGTTTTTTGTCTTCCACGAAATCCGATGAAATCGTCTTATAACAAAGCTCGCTGAGCTTGATCCGTATTTCATCCGCAGAGGCTTTGTTGGGGCCGCTGCCCACCGCCGCCCAATAGGTTTTGGTGGGCGCCAGTTTGGCGGCCGATGCGCCAATGGCATCCCTGCCGGCCAATATTTTGCGCATGTGGCCGGGAAGGGCCAACAATTGCTTGATCTCGTTGGAGATGAATTCCGCGTTGCGCCGCTTTCTCAGGGCGGCAATGTAAAGACCGAGAATGGCCCCGGCGGCGATTTGCGAATAAAAAGCCTTGGTGGAGGCCACCGACATCTCAATATCCCTGCCGCTGCTGGTGTAGAGAACCCCGTTGACCTTGAAGGTGATGTCCGAGTCCCTGCGGTTGACGATGGCCAGGGTGTAAGCGCCCCTTTCCTTGACCATGTCGACCGTGCGATTCGTATCGGTGGTGGTGCCTGATTGGCTGATGGCGATGACCAGCGCGTCCTGCATGCTGTCGGCGGCGTCATGCTCGTTTAATTGAAACCCGCTGAATTCAGACGCTTTCAAGGCCCCGATCTGATAGGACGGATCGCCCATATAGTGATTGAGAATATTGGCACAGGCCAAGGCCGCCACGCCGGCGGTGCCCTGGCCGATGAAGAAAATACGCTTGATCCTTCCCTTGATCAGTGCTTTTTTCATTGGCGCCGGAATGACCGTCTCATCCAGGTTAATGACATACTGGCTGCTGTCCTTTTCATTGATTTTCCATCGATTCTGGATGGTTTTCTTTAGGGAATCCGGCGATTCAGAAATTTCTTTGGAAAAATAATGGGGATAATCCTGGCGGTCGATATCCCTTGACGTAATTTCGGTGTGCTGGATATCGTCCGGGGTTAATTCCAGGGCGGTACCGTCATAATATTTGGCCTGGATGCCCTCGATCCCACCGGCAGACTGCTGATTTAAAATGAAAATCTGTCCCTGGGTGGGGCCGTTGTGGCCCTGCACGATGGTTTCACCATCCAATTTTATGAATCGATCGGTTTCTTCCACAAAGCCATAGACTTCGGAGGTGGGAAGGTAATGATTTTTAGCGATGCCAACAAAAAGCGCCTGCCCGCTGCCTTTCTGGGCCAGGAAAATCTTGCCGGGATCCAGGTCCGTGTGCATTGAAATGGCATGGGAACCTTCAAATTCGCTGACAGCCAGTCGGAAAGCGTCTTCCATGGGATGACCCTGCTGGTAATATTTTTGAATGACCAGGGGAATGATTTTGGTGTCGGTGGTGATGTCGCTGGGAATCTGAACCCCGTTGTCCTCGAGTTCCCGTTTGAGTTGTCGATAATTATCAATATCCCCATTCAGGCAGGTATGGATGATGCCGGCGTCGGGCGACGGGTTTCCAATTGTCTGGTTGTCTAAAGGATGACAGTTGGCTTCGGTGATGGCACCGACCGATGCCCAGCGGGTATGGGCTGAAACGGTCTCAAATTGCGCCGGGCAGGCGGCAAGGATTTGTAAGATGGGATCATTGGCTATCTGGCGGCGCAAAAAGGAAATGTTATCTCCCAACCGGCCCACCTCCTTGGCCACTTTATAGGTGACGGCCACCGCAATCGAATCTTCATCCGAATCGTTGTGCCGGCGGTGGATAGCGATGGCGCGATTGACCAAGGTGCCATGGCCGCAGCGCTCCTGGAGCTGGTCGTCGAGATTTTTTTGTCTGATAGCCTGTTCGAACTTTTCAAACTCAGCCGGCTTCAGGATAAAAATCAGGGAAATACCGGCCGAATCGCGCCCCCTGACCTCCAGCCGATCGATGCTGTTCAGGACCGTGTTGATGTTTTTGAAAGTGCCAAGCATCGAGGGCTGGGGTTGGTTGCTGGAACCGTTGAGCAAAAAATCGATTTTTTTAAGGTTATCTAGAATTTCACTGTGAATGCACCAGGCCGTATCCTTGAGTTTTTCGATCCTGGCAGCCATTAGTTCCACTTTTTGAGCCGGTAAGCGGCCCATGAAATCCGCCAGGGTTTTTTCCTCGGCGGTCGTGACTGCGGCCAGCCGGTCACCAAAGGTCTGCAGCAGCTGGCGTTCCGTTGGGTCGGTGTAAACGGCAAAAAATTGTTCTTCGCCCTTGATGGCCCGGGTCTGGCGCCACAGGGATTCAATCAGGTCTTGTCCGCCCAGATAGCGCTCATCGAGACCGCTGAGGTCGTCTTGATGACACGCCTGACATCCCTGGTCCTCGACGGCCTTGACCAAGTCCTCCAGCAAAGCGATCGACGCCACCGTCCCGGTGGAGCTGCCGTTTTTATAGGCAACAATGGCGGCAATACCACAGCACAGGAAGCTGGGTTGCAGGGGGAAAAAAACGACGGATCCGGCCGGTACGCTTAAAAGGTCGCGGCCAAGATAGACTCGAGCCGTCAACAACCGGTGCAGGTGGTGCCAAAAAATCCGAAATAGCTCAAAAAATTTATCTCCGAAAGTCATCTGTTTAAGCGCATGTGCTGATTTCATATACTTATCCTAACTTAATCATTCTGGAAATTTGAAGCACGAAACCCGAAATGCGAAACAAATTCGAAATTCAAATGACTCAATGTCCAAAACAGTCATACGGTAGTTCAGCACGGTCTGATCCACTTGTTTTGAACATTTGAATTTTTGTCATTTGAAATTGTTTCGAATTTCGAATTTCGGATTTCGAATTTATAGATTATACCATGAATACTATTGTTCGGTAACAGCGGAAATTCTTGATCCTTTACCTTCTTCCTTTTTTTAAGATAATCTCTTCGACCACCTGAATATCTTCCGGCCGGTCCACGCCGATACTGCGATGTTCGGTTAACACGACGTGAAGGGGAATGTTATTT
>JAFDCJ010000416.1 GCA_019312835.1 Deltaproteobacteria bacterium | reverse complement strand
CTGCGCCACCCCCCGATTTCGACTTGTTGTTTTCAAATCCGCCTGAGGCGGATTATCACCGCACCGTTTAAAGTACAGACGTACGGTTGTCTTCCCCCGCCCTTAGGGCGGGGAAGCACGCCCGAGGCGTGCAAGTCCAAGCCACCCGTTTTACGGGTGGTCGTTGACTCAGGCGGCATTCAGTACCATGATGCGGCTTTTCTTGCAAGCTAAATGCCCGATACTCGATTTTCGATGAAATACTGACGGATCCGTAAATTCAGATCATCGGAGATCGAGCATCCTGGATCGAGGATCGAGTATCAGATCTATTGCTTAATTCGAGCCAGGAAATCCTCGATTCCCAGGCTGATGTGTTCGGCCAGGTCCAGCAGGAAACCCTGGTCGCGCAGGTTTTTTTCCTCGGCCGGATTGGTCAGATACCCGACTTCAATCAGGACGGCCGGCATGGCCGCACCCTGGAGTACAGCCAGTTGGGCCCCTTCTATCCGGCTCTGGAGCGCGGAAAGGCCTTGCAGGCGCGCGGCGATCATGCCGGCCAGCGTCCGGCTTTGGGGGATATGGCTGTTTTGCACATTTTTCCATAAAATCGGACGATTACCTCTCTGCCGCTGCGGGTTGCCTGATGACGGATTGTCCCGGGTGGGATCCGGTCCGGAACTGTTTCGATAGTAAAAGATCGCGGTGCCGATCGTGCTGTGGACAAAACTGCCGCCGGTATGAATGGCCACAAACACATCGGCTTTCAGGTGATTGGCCGCAGCGGTCCGTTGATCCAGCTCCACTGCGTAATCATCGGTGCGCGTGAGCATCACTTTGAAATCCGGTTCAAGTTTGGTGGCGATCAGGCGTGCCAGCTGAAGGGTGACCGTTTTTTCCAGGGTCCCGTCCGATCCCCTGGCGCCGCCATCCTGCCCGCCGTGGCCGGGGTCTATGACGATAATGGGTTTAAACGTTTCAAACAGGGATTGCTTGGCGTTGGCCTGAGCCGTGTAGCCGCCCAACACCAGGGTGATGATCAGGACCAGGATTAGATCCCGGTTGATTCGAAACGCCGATTTCAATGCATTCATCCCCTAAAATCTGTTGAATTTCATTTGATATTGGTATATGCTCGCCGCTTTTTACCCGGAATCGTTTATATCAATGTCAGACAGGCGTTTTAACCGCTATTCAGATTGACAATACCAGGATTGTCTCTTATACTGGTATCTAACGAAATCGGGTATAAAGTCAAGTGGCTAGGTTTGCCCGAAGGCACTATTTCGTTATCGGCATATGCCGTATTTTAATATGCGAGAGTGGCGGAATTGGTAGACGCACTGGACTTAGGATCCAGCTCTGGCAACAGAGTGGGAGTTCAAGTCTCCCCTCTCGCACCATCTCGAGCCAACTCAAGCGTTATCCATATATAGGCCAAATATTCTGCGCTAAGTACCTGAGGGGTGAAGGGGTTATCAGGTGCTGAATTTATTAGAAAGGATGAAAATGCAAGTTTCTGTCGAAGATATCAACAGCGTTAAAAAAACGCTTCATATTGAAATCCCCGAGGAAGAGGTCGCCCGGGAGCTGGACAAAGCCTATGGCGCACTCAGGAAAAATGCCAAAGTGAAAGGCTTTCGCAAGGGAAAGGTACCCCGCTCGGCCCTGGAGCGGCTATTTAAAAAGGATGTGCATGCCGATGTGACCTCCAAATTGATTCAAAGCTCTTTTTTTGACGCCATCAAACAAACCGAGCTGCAAATTGTGGGAAATCCCCAGGTGGACCCTCCGGAATTGGAGGCAAAGGGTTCCTATAAATATGACGCCACCGTTGAAATCAGACCCGAAATTGATCAGATCGATTATAGCGGGCTTACGCTCAAACGGACGAATTATGCGATTTCCGATGAAGAAATAGATGCCCAGTTAAAGATGCTCCAGAAAAACTTTACCCGCCACGAGAAAATCGAAAAAGATCGCGCCGCCCGTGAGGATGATATCGTTCTCATTGATTTTGAAGGATTTAAAGACGGCCAGCCGTTTGCCGAAACCGCCAAAACCGAGAATTTCACCCTGAAAATAGGCCAGGGTCCTATAACACAAGGCTTTGATGACCAACTCGTCGGCATGCAGCCCGGCGATAAAAAAGAATTCCAGATTACTTTTCCCGGGGATTATCACTCTGCCAAGCTGGCCAATCTGGAAATTGCTTTCCAGGTGACCCTCAACGAAATCAGGAAGGAAGTGCTGCCTCCCCTTGACGATGCGCTTGCCAAAAAAGCCGGTCCCTACGAAAACCTGGACGACCTGAAGAAGGTCATCACCGAAAACCTTGAGCAGGGATATGCCAAGCGCATCGAGCAGGAATTGCATGAACAGATCTTCACCGAGCTGATTGCAAGAACCGATTTTGAAGTGCCGGACTCCATGGTCGACATGGAACTGGAAGGCATTGTCGAGGAGGCTGTGCGTTCATTCTCCTATCGTAACATCACCTTGGAGGAGCTGGGCATGACCCGGGAGTCCATTGCTGAGAAATATCGTGACGTCGCCTTCAAGCAGGTTAAACGTCATCTGTTGCTCGGTAAAATAATCGATCAGGAGAGCCTGGAAGCTTCCGATGAAGAGCTGGAAGAGGGCCTGAATGAAATGGCCGCCAACTTCAAACAGCCGGTTGAGGAAATTAAAAAATATTACGATCAGAACAAGGATAAGCTCGAGTATTTTAAACATACCCTACTTGAAAAAAAGGCGATCAAGCTTATCATTGAGGATAGCACAATTAAGGACGTGGAGCCTGAAAAAGCGGAGGCTGGCGGCGAATAAGCAAAGCCGGATACATCCCACGATAAGAAAACTGACGAAGATAAGGAGAAACTTAGTGCCACTTATACCAATGGTCATCGAGCAAAGCAGCCGTGGCGAGCGGGCTTATGACATCTACTCCAGATTGCTCAAAGACAGGATTATTTTTCTCGGAACCGCCATGAATGATGAGGTTGCCAATCTTCTGATTGCCCAACTTCTGTTTCTGGAGTCCGAAGATCCGGACAAGGACATCAATTTTTATGTTAACTCTCCCGGTGGGCTGGTGACCGCGGGCATGGCGGTCTATGACACCATGCAATACATCAAGCCGGACATTACCACGGTTTGCATCGGTCAGGCCGCCAGCATGGGTGCCGTATTGCTGACAGCCGGAACGGCCGGCAAACGGTATTCATTGCCGAATTCCCGAATCCTGATCCACCAACCCATGGGCGGCTTCCAGGGCCAGGCCTCGGATATCGAGATCCAGGCCAGGGAAATCCTGCGGATGAAAGATACGCTAAACCAGATTCTGGTTCATCATACCGGCCAGAAGTTAAAGCAGATACAAGCGGACACGGATCGTGACTTTTTTATGACCGCTGAAGAGGCCAAAGCGTATGGCATCATCGATCATGTCATCATGAATCGCGACGACCTTGATAAATTAGAAGTGGCGGAGGCTTAGCATGCCAAAGAAAAAAGATGAAAATGACAATCTGTTTTGTTCCTTTTGCGGCAAAAATCAATCAGAAGTCAGAAAGCTGATTGCCGGTCCTGCAGTTTATATTTGCGATGAATGCATCCAGCTTTGCAGTGAAATTATAGAAGAGGAGAGCGAAAAAGATGCCAAAGATTCGGAACAGATCATGGTTCCGAAGGAAATCAAGGGCAAGCTGGATGGTTACGTCATTGAACAGGAAGCTGCCAAAAAGGTACTTTCCGTTGCGGTTTACAACCATTACAAACGCCTTGATCCCAACTTTAATACGGGTGAGGTCGAAATTCAAAAGAGCAATATTCTGTTAATCGGACCTACCGGCTGCGGAAAAACACTGTTGGCCCAGACCCTGGCCCGATTTTTAAATGTGCCGTTTACCATTGCCGATGCCACGAGTTTGACCGAAGCCGGCTATGTCGGCGAGGATGTTGAGAACATCATTCTTTCCCTGCTTCAAAATGCCGATTATGACGTGGAAAAGGCCAAGCGTGGCATTGTTTACATCGATGAAATTGATAAAATCGCCAGCAAGACAGACAATCCCTCGATTACCCGGGACGTTTCCGGTGAAGGTGTCCAGCAGGCGTTATTGAAAATTATCGAAGGAACCACCGCCAGCGTGCCGCCCAAAGGCGGCCGCAAGCATCCGCAGCAGGATTTTGTCAAAGTGGATACGTCGAACATCTTGTTCCTTTGCGGTGGCACCTTTAACGGCCTTGAGAAGATTATCCAAAGACGGCTCGGGTCCAAAATGATGGGATTCGGCGCCAGGATCGTTCAGGAGAAAGAAAGAAGTATCGGCGACATCTTGAAACTGGTGCAGCCGGAGGATTTAATTAAATTCGGGCTGATACCGGAGTTCCTGGGTCGTCTGCCGGTGATTGCCACCCTGGATGAGTTAAATGAAGATGCGTTGATTCGGATCCTGACCGAGCCCAAAAACGCTCTGCTCAAGCAGTTTAAACAGCTGTTTGAGATGGAAGGCGTCAACCTGCGGTTAACCGACAGCGCTCTTTCTGCCATTGCCAAAGAAGCCCAGAAACGAAAGTCCGGGGCGCGCGGTCTGCGGGCGATTTTGGAAAGCTGCATGTTGGATATCATGTATGAACTGCCGTCGGTTGAAAATGTGAAAGAATGTGTGATCGGCGAAGATGTCGTGTTGAACAAGGAAGATCCCATATTGCTCTACGAGCAGACCAAAAAACAAGCTTAGAAGGATTTGAGATTAAGAAACCATGGTCAATATTCCGAAATTTTTTAAAGACGAAGAATCAAACGCTTCAAAATTCTTGCTTCCGCTGTTGCCCCTAAGGGACATTGTCGTGTTCCCCCATATGGTGGCGCCCCTTTTCGTCGGTCGCGAAAAGTCCGTCAACGCCCTTTCCGATGCGATGAACAAGGATAAGTACGTGTTCCTTGCCACCCAGACCAAGGCCGGTATCGACAACCCCGGTGAGGAAGATATCAGTCAGGTGGGAACCATCGGCAAGGTGCTGCAGCTGTTAAGGCTTCCCGACGGCACGGTCAAGGCCCTGGTGGAGGGTCAAACCCGGGCCAGAATTGTTCGTTTTATCGATAATATGGATTTTTTTCAGGTAGAGCTTGAAAAAATTCCCAGCCATGGCTTGCCGCTGGCTGAAGCAGAGGCCTTGATTCGATCCGTCCAGGAAGGTTTCGAAGAATATGCCAAGTTAAACAAGAGTATTTCGAAAGAGCTGTTAAACAACGTTGCCTCGATTTCGGATCCATCGCAAATGGCTGACACCGTGGCGGCTCATTTTTCTTTCAAAATAGAAGACAAGCAGCGGCTGCTTGACACCGTTGATTTGTCCGAACGGATGTCGCTGTTGTTGAGCCTTATTAAAATGGAGATCGAAGTCTTCCGGATGGACCAGCGCATCAAATCCAGGGTCAAGGAGCAAATGGAAAAGACCCAGAAAAATTATTATCTCAACGAACAGATGCGCGCCATCAAAAAGGAAATGGGTGCCGAAGATGACGGCGGTGACGAAATCAAAGAACTCGAGGACAAGATAAAAAGCAAGAAGATGTCCAAAGAGGCCACCGAAAAAGTCCAGCAGGAGTTAAAGAAGCTAAAATTGATGACACCCATGTCAGCCGAAGCGACGGTTGTCAGAAATTACATCGATTGGATCATCAGCCTGCCCTGGTTTGAGGTGACTGAGGTGGGTGACGATATTGACGAAGCTGAGAAAATTCTTGACGAGGATCACTACGGGCTGGAAAAACCCAAAGAAAGAATATTGGAATATCTGGCGGTTCAGGCCCTGGTCAAAAAGATCCGCGGTCCGATTCTGTGTTTTGTGGGCCCTCCCGGCGTAGGGAAGACCTCCCTGGCCAAATCAATCGCGCGGGCCACCGGACGGGAATATGTCCGCCTGTCTTTAGGTGGTGTGCGGGATGAGGCTGAAATCAGGGGGCATCGACGAACATACATCGGTGCCTTGCCAGGCAAGATTATTCAGTCATTGAAAAAAGCCGGTGTCAATAATCCGGTTTTTTGTCTGGATGAGGTCGATAAAATGAGCATGGATTTTCGCGGGGATCCGTCGGCCGCCTTACTGGAAGTACTGGATCCGGAACAAAATTTCAGCTTCAATGACCATTATCTGGATCTGGATTATGATCTGTCCGACATCCTTTTTATCACCACTGCCAACACCTTGCCGGATATACCGCTGCCTTTGCAGGATCGGATGGAGATCATTCGCCTGCCGGGCTACACCGAATATGAAAAATACAATATCGCCAAGGGCTTTTTGGTTCCGAAGCAGATCAAAAACAACGGCCTTGGAGATAAAAATGTAGTTTTTTCCAAGAATGCCATCCTGACCATCATCCGGCGCTATACCCGTGAGGCCGGGGTGAGAAACCTCGAGAGGGAGATTTCCTCGGTCTGCCGCAAACTGGCCCGGGAAGTCCTGAAAGAAAAAGACAAAAGCGAGTATAAAGTCAGTGAAAAATCAATTCCCAAATATCTGGGACCGTTTCGCTTCCGCCAGGAACAGGTGGAGGAAAAAGATCAGATCGGTATGGTTACCGGTCTGGCCTGGACGCAGGTCGGGGGCGAACTGCTGTTTATCGAAACGCTGATGATGCCCGGCAAGGGCAAACTCACCGTTACCGGTAAATTGGGCGATGTTATGCAGGAATCCGCTCAGGCCGCCTTGAGCTACGTCCGCTCCCGGGCGGAAAGTTTGATGATCGAACACGGATTTTACAAAAAATATGACATCCATATCCACATTCCGGAAGGCGCTATTCCAAAGGATGGACCTTCCGCCGGCATCTCAATGTGTACCTCCCTGGTGTCTGCTTTGACCAAGCGAAAAGTACACCGGGATATTGCCATGACCGGTGAAATCACCTTGCGGGGCCGGGTGCTTCCCATTGGCGGTTTGAAGGAAAAAATAATCGCTGCCCATCGGGGTGGCATCAAGAAGATTCTAATTCCCAAAGAAAACGAAAAAGATCTAAAGGATGTCCCCAAGACCATATCCAAACGGCTGGAAATCGTCCCGGTGGAGCATATGGACGAAGTGCTGACCCATGCGTTGATTCTGGATGAAAGCGATTCCCTTTTCCAGAAAGTGGATATTCCGTTTGAAATGACGGTCGAAAATTCGGAGGAGCCCAGGCGTCTGGTTTAAAAGCCGAATTTCCAAATACAATTCAATTTGCGCTTGACAAGACAGGTCGAAATTGTTAACAGTATCGTTCCCGCGGCGAACGCCGGGGATTGACTTTGGGCGGGTAGCTCAGCTGGGAGAGCGTCCCGTCTTAAAAAGACGGGAAGGTCACCCGGTTCAAGCCCTGTTCCGTCAGATGCTCACAACGGGCGAACACCGTACTCTAAATCGAGTTGTGGGCGGGTAGCTCAGCTGGGAGAGCGGCGGCCTTACAAGCCGTAGGTCACAGGTTCAAGCCCTGTTCCGCCCACCATACTTTTTTGGGGGCGTAGTTCAGTTTGGTTAGAACGTCCAGCTTGTGCCAAGCGGGAAGGTCGCCAGTCCGAGTCTCGTCGCCGAGAGTTTCAGAAGACGCACTATAAAAAGGGGGCGTAGTTCAGTTTGGTTAGAACGCCGGCCTGTCACGCCGGAGGTCGCGAGTTCGAGTCTCGTCGCTCCCGCCATTTTT
>JAFDCJ010000415.1 GCA_019312835.1 Deltaproteobacteria bacterium | reverse complement strand
TGCAAAAACTGATTTCCCGCACCAATATCAGTTGCCCTAGATCCAACAGCGAACTGCGGGATCTTGGGTTTACCAAACTGGTAAAGCGTGATGATGGCGTTTATGAAAACGTTACCGCCCGCAACGGCGATAGCCGCTATATGCTCAAGGGCAAGCCCGAGACCATACCGGATATAAGTAAGACGATCAGCGACTAAAAGCGGCGCCAGGGGCTTGGATTAGATCCAATGGCCGCGCTGCCCAGCATAGCTCGATAACCCGTCAATTTTAAAATTTAAAGGTGGGCCCGATTCGGTTTAAAATGGACTGCTCATCCCGCGACAGCGGGGCCCTTGAATCCAATCCGAGCCCCTGGCGCCGCTTTTAGTTGTGTTAAATTGGCTATGCGCTATTTGTTAAATTTTATAACCAGGAACCCCGCGTTTTTTCTCCAGATAAACAAGTTGACGGATTCTCCGGCTTCGATCTTTTGAACGGCTTCCTTGTAGTCCTTGACGGTTTCGACTACCTCGTGATTGATCTCCTTGATAATATCGCCCACTCGAACGCCAGCTTCAGATCCTTTGCTGTCGGTTTCAACCTCGACGACAACGACACCGGCGGCCTCGCCCAGGTTGAATCTCTGGGCCATTTCGGGCGTCAAATCCGTTACGCGGATGCCCAGCTCTTCTTCTTCCCGTTTGGGCGGCATGCCCTGAGCGCTGATCTTTTCATCACTGCGTTTGGCCAGCACGACCTCATAGGTTTTACTCTCGCCATCACGGAAGACCTTTATCTTGGCGGTTGTGCCAACCTTGAGGCCCGCAATCATGGACGTCAGCTGCCGGCTGGTTTCAATTTTCATGTCATTGACTTCTAAAATGATGTCTTTGGCCTGAATACCGGCCTTTTGTGCCGGATCCCCTTCAAACACATCGGCAACCAGTACCCCTTTGCGGTCCTTTAACCCGTAATATTCAGCCATTTCAGTGGTCAAATCCTGAATGGCAACTCCCAGCCACCCCCGGGTAACTTCGCCCTTGGATTTTAGCTGGGCGATGATGCCTTCGGCCAGGTTGACGGGAATCGCAAATCCGATGCCGCTTCCGCTGGCAATAATGGCGGTGTTGATGCCAACCACCTCGCCTTTCATATTGAGCAGGGGGCCCCCGCTGTTGCCGGGGTTGATCGACGCATCGGTCTGGATGAAATCGTCGTAGGGTCCTGATCCGATCACCCGTCCCTTGGCGCTGACAATGCCGGCCGTAACGGTGCGTTCCAAACCAAAGGGACTGCCGATGGCAACAACCCATTGACCGATTTTCAGCGCGTCGGAATCACCCATGGCAAGAAACGGCAGCTCCTTTTCCGATTTGATTTTAAGCAATGCCAGGTCGGTGTTGGGATCACGCCCAACGACTTCGGCATCGAACTCGTTATCGTCATCCAGTTTTACCTTTATCTGGTCGGCATCTTCGATCACGTGGTTATTGGTGACGACATAGCCGTGTTTATCGATGATGAAGCCGGAGCCGAGACTGGGCTGTTTGAAGTCCCTGGGAACGTCATCTCCAAAAAATCTCTCAAAAAAATCATTGAATGGATTTTCCCGGCCGCGGGGACCCCGCTGGAATTGCCTGAAAACAGGACCGCCCCCTTTGATGGTCTTCACGGTCCGGATATTGACCACGGCAGGACCCGCCGTTTCAGCCAATTTGCTAAAATTACCGGGCGCAGACAAAATATCGGAGTTTTTGGCATGCAGGGACGGCGTTAGATTGAAGCCCGAGGCCAATAAAAAACCACCGGTGAGCATCAACGTAATAATAATTATTTTCAGTTTCAGGGTTTCTCGTATGGTTACCTTCGCGCCCATGTCGGTTTTTCTCCTTTCGTTACTGGTTGGCCATTCAATTCCTGTTTCTATCTAAAACAGACCATTCTGGCTGTAATAATTTAAAATTACTAATAAAATGATGTCTTGACAAGGTCTAATTCATAATTAGTATCTATGCAAAAATGCATCCGGTCCGGCTAGAGGGAAGCAATGACATCTATATAATAATTATGTTTTTAGACATTTCTACATGAAATTCAATTTGAATCCATTTATTTTGAAAAATTAGAGTCTTGACACCCTGGGGTATTTTTTTTATAGCCTGTTGCCCATCAACAGAAAACAGAGAACAGATGTCAGATGACAGAAAACAGAAGTAAGATATAGGTGTCGGGTGTCAGCAAAGCGAAAAATTGTGGATTGTTCTGGTGCTCAACGCGTAACACGCAACCCGTAACACGCAACGTGCAACCCGTATAACGTAATGCGCAACGCAATCATAGGAGAACAACATGATCCAGGTTGAAAATTTAACTAAATATTATAGTGATTTATGCGCAGTGGATCAAATTAGCCTGGAAATCCAAAAAGGGGAAATTCTGGGGCTCCTGGGGCCCAACGGTGCCGGCAAGACCACCACCTTGCGGATGCTGACCGGGTTTTTGAGGCCCAGTGCCGGCAAGGTAAATATTCTGGATTTCAACATTGAAGACCATCCTCTGGAGATCAAGAAAATTCTTGGCTACCTGCCGGAATCCGCCCCCCTTTATCACGACATGCTGGTCTATGATTATCTGAACTATGTGGCCGAAATCCGCGCAATCGACAAGGGACACAAACTGGATCGGATCCGTCAGGTGGCGGATCTTTGCGGTATAAATGAGGTCATGCACAAACCTGTTAATGAGCTGTCAAAGGGATACAAACAACGGGTCGGGCTGGCCCACGCCATGATAAACGATCCGGAGATACTGGTCCTCGACGAGCCGACTTCCGGGCTGGACCCCAACCAGATCGCTGAAATTCGGCAAATTATCAAGGAAATCGGCAGGGAAAAAACCATCATCCTCTCTACCCATATCTTAAGCGAAGCCGAGGCTACCTGCGATCGGATCGTCATCATCAACCGCGGCAAAATTGTCGCAGACGGGAGCACCGAGAGCCTGAAAGAATCGGCCGGCGACTATCGGCATATCCACTTAACGCTGCAAAACGCCGATTTCAAATCCGTCGATACACTGCTGTCGAGCCTGGAAGCAATCAGCGGCGTCACGCAAATCGCGGAGTCCGACGGCCAACTGGAGGTGCGCCTCGCCTGCCGGACCTCCTCGGATCAGAGAGCCGCCATATATCAGCAGATCAAACAAACCGACTGGGTTTTGCTTGATTTTCATCAGGAAACCCAGACCCTTGAAACCATTTTCCGTGAACTGACCCTGGAGGATGCCTAATGCGTCAAGCCATCCCTATTTTTAAGAAAGAATTCCGGTCCTATTTCGTTTCACCCATCGCCTACATTGTCATTGCCATATTTCTGCTGGTGACGGGCTGGTTTTTTTTCGCCACTTTTTTTCTTGTCGGCCAGGCCAATTTGAGAAATTTTTTCTCATTGCTGCCAATCATTTTTGCGTTCGTCATTCCGGCCATTACCATGCGACTGGTGTCCGAGGAGCTCAATATCGGTTCATATGAAATCCTGCTGACCATGCCGGTAACCTTGACCGATGTGGTCATTGGCAAGTTTTTGGCGGCTGTCTTTTTCGTCATCGCCATGCTGGTGCCGACATTCACCTATCCGGCTACCGTAACGGTCCTCGGGCAGCTCGACTGGGGTCCGGTAATTGGCGGCTACATCGGTGCCGTCCTTTTGGGCGCGGCCTTCAGCGCGATTGGATTATTCGCTTCTGCCATGACGCGCAACCAGATCATCGCTTTTATCGTCGGCATGGCCATCTGCTTCATTTTAACGCTGATCGACAAAATGCTGTTCTTTTTGCCGCGAGCCATGCTGGGGGTCCTGGCCTACCTTGGGGCGGATTTCCATTTTCAGAACATTTCCAAGGGGATTATCGACTCACGCGATATCGTATATTTTCTAAGCGTATGTTTTGTAGGTCTATATGCGTCTTATCTGGCACTGAGGGAAAAATATTAAAAAGGGTTCCGAGGTTCAGGGTTCACCGTTCAGGGTTTTAGCTTTCAACCGCTTGACGGCGGGACTCTCAAGCATTGAACGCTGAACCCAGAACCTAGAACCTGAAATCTTAAAATTCTGCTGCAAAACTATTAAGTTAAATTTCCAACTTCATGTATTAAAGCAAAATTAGGAGATATAAATGTCTTCCGGGAAAAGATCAGGCCAATATTTTAAGTTCATCATCTACCTCGCCGTGGTTGTGCTGATAAACGTCGCCGGGATTACGCTGTTTTTCCGAGCTGATTTGACGGCCAACAAGATTTATTCCATATCCGCGGCCAGCAAAAAAGTGGTGGCAACCCTTTCCGAACCCCTGACCATTAAAGTCTTTTTTACCAGGGACCTGCCGCCGCCTTACAACAACCTCGAACGCTACCTTCGTGATCTGTTCGAAGAATATGCCATCTACGGCAACCAGTTCTTCAATTACCGCTTTTACAATGTCAGTGCCGAGGAGGGCGAGCTCTCCAACCAGGCACAGGAAAACCAGGAAATCGCCAATAACTACGGCATCCAGCCCATTCAAATCCAGGTCGTCGACAAAGACGAAGTTAAATTCCAAAAAGCCTATATGGGTCTGGCCATAATTCACGGGGATCTGATCGAGCAGGTTCCGGCCATTACTTCCACCGAGGGTCTGGAGTATCAGCTGACCACGGCCATCCAGAAGATGAACAATAAAATCAGCGCCCTGCTGGGCCTGCCCGGCAAAATTAAAATCAAACTCTTTTTATCGTCCGCCCTTGAGTCGGTGGCACCCCACATGGGGGTCAGAAACCTGGCCACCGTTCCCGCTGAGATCGAAAACATCGTCAAAAAATTAAATCAGAAAAATTATAATAAACTCGAATTCGAGTTCCTGAATCCGACCCCGGATCAAAACCTGGCCGCACTCTCAGAAGAACATAACATTATGATGCTCTCCTGGCCGGCCCTGGCCAAGGGTAACGTTCCCGCCGGCAAAGGCATCATTGGCCTCGTGATGGAATACGAAGACAGGGTGCTGGCGTTGCCGCTCATGCAGGTCCTTCGATTGCCGCTTATCGGAACCCAGTACAAATTGGCCACCACCGCTGAACTGGAAGAAAACATCAACAACAACGTCGAAAGGTTGATCGACATTAATCAGAACATCGGGTATCTCTCCGATCACGGCACCTTGAGCCTTTCCGGTACACCGCCCGGTGCTCCGGGACAGCCGCCGGCAGAAGAGCCGGCCGCCAATTTTCGCAGCCTGATTTCCCAGAATTACTCATTGAAAAACATCGCCCTCAAAGACCAGGACATCCCTGAAGGCTTGAATTGCCTCATCATCGCACGGCCAATGGAGAAATTTTCGGATTACGAGCTATTTCAAATCGATCAGTTTCTCATGCAGGGTAAAAGCCTGGCGCTGGTGCTGGATCGCTTTACCGAAATGCGGCCTCCCGGCCAGCAGGGCATGAACCTGGGACAGCCCCCCGTTTTTGTCCCGCTGGACACCGGGCTGGAGAAACTGCTGTCCCATTATGGCATCCGCATTCAGCAATCATTTGTGATGGATGAGAATTGCTACCGCCAGGAGATGCCGGCCCAGTTCGGCGGCGGTGAGCGTGCGATTTATTTTGCACCGCTGATCAAGGACCGCTTCATCAACAACGATCTCGATTTTATGAAAAACATCAAACGCCTGGTGGCACTGAAGATATCGCCCCTGGAACTGGATACCGAGCGCATCAGCCAGAATTCTTTGAAATCGCACCAGCTGTTTGCTTCCTCGGAAAAATCATGGCAAATGCGCGATCGAATCAATTTGAATCCCATGTTTATCAAACCGCCCAAATCATCCGAGGAAATGCAAAGCTACCCCCTGGCCTACGTCCTCGAAGGCCAGTTTCCGAGCTACTTTGCCGGCAAACCTCTGCCGGTAAGGGAAATCGAGGCGGAAAAAGAATCCGAGCAAAAACCCGAGGCTGCGGAATCCGGCTCACAACCGGACATCGATCTGTCAAAGATCGAACGCCGGGGAACTTTTCTGGCCCAGGGCCGGCCGGGGAAAGTGTTCGTGATGGCATCAGCCGACATGCTCAGAGACAATGTACTGGATGCCGGTGGCAGAGGACCCAACGCCACGTTCATACTGAATACAATCGATTATTTGAATGATCGCCAAGACATTGCCGTGATGCGCGCCAAAGTCCAGCGGTTTAACCCGGTGGAGGAAACCCAGGCCGCTACCAAAACCTTTGTCAAAGCAGTCAATATCGCCGGCTTGCCGGTACTGGTCGTCATTTTCGGCCTCGGCGTCTGGTTCCGGCGCCATGCCCGTAAAAAGCAGATTGAGATGATGTTCCATAAGTAGGTTTCAGGTGTCAGGTTGAACTTCTGAATGCCTGAAAAGGGCGGGCCAACGCGCCCGCCGAATTCAGGTCACCACGTTTAAAAAAAATCGGTCGGCACGGTGGCAGACCCTACCCAGGCTGACACCTGAAACCTTTGAAAGATAAAAATCGACTATGCTCAAGTTAACAAAGAGAAACATAAAAATGACTGGGATTGAAGCATGAAAATCAAGAAAGAATACATCATTCTGGCCCTGGTTATCGTCGCTTTGTCGGTCTATCTGGTGATGCGTACATCGGATCGGACCCAATATGAGTTGCCCGATATTCCCCGGCTTGAAGCCAAAGAAATCTCCAAGTTGGAAATCACCCGGGACAAAGTAGTTATGGCCATTCATAAAAAAGATGAGAAATGGTATATTGGGCCCAATGAATACCCGGCCGACGCTAGCAAGATCAAAAATATGCTCAATGCCATCGAGAATCTCACCTTAACAGCCCTTGTCTCCGAATCTAAAAATTACAATCTGTATGACCTCGATGCCGAAAAAAAAATCAACGTCAAAGCCTGGCAGGCCGACAAACTGGAGCGGGATGTTGATCTGGGTAAAACCGCCTCCTCATTTCGTCACACCTTTGTCAAACTGGCCGGTGACGAGCGCGTCTATCACGCCCGCGGAAATTTCAGAAATAATTTTGATTACACCGAAGATGTGCTGCGCGATAAGCTGGTGCTGGCGTTGAACACGGCTGACATCCAGCAGATTCAGATCACCAGAGACCAGCAGTCCCTGACATTGAACAAACGTCAGGCCCCGGTGGAGGTAAAAGCAGAAGCAGATGCGAAGCAAGGCGAGACGACTCAAGAAGCCGACCAACCGCTGTGGCAGTCGGCCGATGGCCGCCCGGTGGGCGAGGCTGTGGTGGAACAAATTCTCAACACCGCTGCCAGGCTGCAGTGCGAAAAATTCATCAATGATCGCCGCAAGGATGAATTTACCTCACCGTTATATACCCTGCAGATGAAAGGAGCCCAGGAATACAGCCTCTCGATTTTTGCCAAGACCGACGAGAAAGACACCAATTACCCGTCCGTGTCGTCAGGCAGCAACTATGCTTTCCTGTTATCTGACAGCCAAGTCGACCGGTTAATGAAAGACCCTATTATAACTCCCGCACAACCGGAAGCCGGTGAAGCCGAATCTGAAACCGAAGACACCAAATCTGATTAGAAGCGGTTTAAAAAAACCCCGTCTAACCTCCAAAGGCCCCGCTATCGGGGAATGACATATCCTATCTTATTGGGTAAAGGTATGTCTCAAGGCAGGAGTTTCTTGGAAAGCGAGGCATACATTTTAGGATGTGAGCTTTTTACCATACCTAAATTGGCTTTAAAAGCGGCAGGTTTTGTTTGATAGCAAGGCGTTCCGCAAATTGAAAGCGGAGCGTACACAAAGTACGTGAGCATTTTAATTTGCGGGACAACGCAGCTATCGACCAAAAGATGCCGCCTTTAAAGTCAATTTTAGGCTGGTTTCAGCAGCTGATACAACCAACTGCTAAACAGCCCGACAGCCTCTTCCGGGCACAATTCATGACAGCAGTAGCAGCGGATACACTCATCGTCCTCGATAAAGGCTCTTTCATTCACCAGGCTGATGGCCTGAACCGGGCACCCCTCGATACAAGTCCCGCAGGCGATACAGCGATCCCAGATTACCCGGGGCCTGACCGTAAAGGCCTTCTTGGCGAACGGCTCTATCAGCCGTTGGTACCACGGTATGGTTTCCAGTCCTAAGGCGCCGGCAGATACCACGGAGCGTTTAAAACCCGGCACTTTTACATCGGCCAGTTCGGCACCAATGACCTCAATATCTTCAATGCGGCTGGGTGTTTGCTCCCGCTGTTCAGCCGCCATAAGAATTGGATTTTCTTTGCGCTCGATTCCCATTATTTCGCCGGCCACCACGTCCAGGGCCAGGGGGTCTTGCGCTCCCAGCAGCAAGCCGACCGGCCTTGGATCCCCGGAACCCGGCCCGTTGCCCTCCATTGCAACAACAGCGTCCATGATGGTCAGACGGGGGGCAACGTAGCGTGCCAGATCGAGCAGCATACTCGCAAATCTCATGGTATCATGCAGTTTGGCATGGTATCCGGTTTTGATTAATCCCGGGATCACGCCGAAAAGGTTTTTAACCGCCCCGGTCATGACCGTGAAAAGATGGGTCTTCATCTTACACAGATTGATTAGGCCATCGGCTTCCATAACAGGCGTAATGATGTCAAAATGTTTGGTGAGCATCCCATCGGCGAAGGACACCGGTCGGGAGGTCGTATCCCAATTGACTTCGATGCCGGCCTGCTGGGCGGCTTCCAGCATGCCGCTGGTGCGATATATATCGTCCAGAATTTTGGCGGTATAACGATAACCGCCGCCGGGCGAATCGGCCACAACAGCGTGTGCGCCCTCTTTGCTCACCAGCCTGCCCATCGCAGCCAATACCGAGGGATGGGTACAAACGGCCTGCTCGGGCCGGGCCGCGCGCAGCAAATTGGGTTTCAGGACAATTTTTTCGCCGATCTTCGCATAGCTCCCCATACCCCCCATTAAATCGATCAGGGAAGCGAGCTTTTCCTCAACTCCAGCGTAATCCGGGCATTGAACGATATAAACCTTACTGTCCATGGGATCCACCTTTATTGTTTTTGGAGGCCGTTATAAATTTTTCTGCCACATTGTGTTATATATTGTCAAGCTATGATTCATCCCCATGAGATAAAATCCAAGGGGGCATTATTTTTTTTGCTCAGGTGCTATCGTCTGAGGTGTCAGAAGCGGCAGTCTTAATGATGGCTGCGTACTAAAAAATCGAGTTTCGACTTGATTTTGGCGAAAAGGGTGTTACTATAGCCTTAATCAATAAAGGCCCGCCCCTGATCGGCGGGCCGGTTTCGTTCTAAAGGTCGGTTCCATTTATCACGGTGGCACTCCGGAAGTCTGAAGCTTTGAGAATTATTTGAAAGGAGATAGCTGCAATGGTTAATGGAATTGTAAAATGGTTCAATGACAGCAAAGGCTACGGTTTCATCGAGCAGGAGAACGGTCCGGATGTATTCGTCCATCACACCGGCATCAATGCTGCGGGTTTCAAATCCCTTGATGAAGGCGCCAGCGTTACCTTCGACATTGAGCAGGGTCCCAAAGGGCCCGCCGCTGTAAATGTCACGGTGGCATAAGTAAAAAAATTGCTAAAAAATAAAGGGCACCCTTCAACTTTACGGGGGTGCCCTTTTTGTTTTGAATGCTGACCTGGTCTATGGTTACTTCTGCAAAGTAAGTTAACTGATAATTGAACATCGAACATCGAACATTGAACGTCCAACGTCGAATAAGGTATTCTGTCTTTGTTAAAAAAATTAAACAAAGCGAATGTAACCTGACACTTGTTCAGTGTGCTTGGTTATAAAACAGAAAAGCGCAGCGCCATCAATATTGGACGTTCGATGTTGAACGTTCGATGTTCGACGTTCATCTGTCTTTACTTGGGTAGTTAATAGGATTAAGATAACCGTTAACCGCCCAGATAGGCTTTTTTGACCTCCGGATTTTCCAACAGCTCATCAGAGGGACCTTCCAGCACCAGGTGCCCGTTTTCAAGCACATAGCCTCGCTGGGCAAATTGAAGCGCCAGCCGGGCATTTTGCTCCACCAGCAAAATGGTCGTGCCTTCCTGGTTGATTTCCTTCAGCGCATCAAACATGCTCATCATCAGCAATGGGGCCAAACCCATGGAGGGTTCATCCAGCAACATGACCTTGCGCCCGCTCATATAGGCTCTGCCCACCGCCAGCATTTGCTGCTCGCCACCGCTGAGAGTGCCGGATTTTTGGTTGTGACGCTCTTCCAGGCGGGGAAATATGGAAAAAACCCGTTCAACATCCTGCTGAATTTGATCTTTATCTTTGCGGGCAAAGGTGGCCAGCTTGAGGTTCTCCGTCACGGTCAGGTTTTCAAATAATCGCCTGCCCTCCGGAACGTGGGAAATCCCCAGCTTGCTGACGACTTTATCGGCCGAAAAATCCAGAAGATCATTATTCAGAAATGTCATTTTCGTACCGGCCTCAACCGGCACCATACGGGAAATTGCTTTCAGGGTGGTGCTTTTGCCGGCCCCGTTGGCCCCGATAATGCAGACTATCTCGCCCTCGTCAATCTGAAAATCAAGCCCGTGCAACGCTTTAATGTTGCCGTAAGATACTTTCAAATCCTCGACCGCTAGTAACATTATGCCACTGCCTCCTTGCCTAGATAGGCATCGATCACTTTGGGATTGTTCTGGATTTCATCGGGTGTTCCCTCGGCAATCACCTCGCCGAAAACCAGGGTCTGGATCCTTTCGCAAAGCTCCATGACGACCTTCATGCGATGTTCGATCAGGAAGATGGCCAACCCCAGCTCACTGTGAACCTGTCGCACAATTTGCATCATTTGAACCAGCTCTTCGGGGTTCATACCGGCCGTTGGTTCGTCCAGAAAAAGTACCTTGGGCTCCATGGCCAGGGCCCGGGCCATTTCCACCCTGCGCTGGGCGCCGTAGGGCAGGTTGAGAACTATTTGGTCGGCGAACTGATCAACCCCCATCATTTTCAGCAAATAATGGGCTTTTTCCTCGCTTTGTGCCTCTTCCCGGTGACGTTTGGCAGTACCGAAAAAGGCCCCCATCAAACCGTAGGTCAGCTTGGAATAGCGCGCCATTTTCACGTGCTCCAGCACGGTCATATGCCGCCATAACAACATATTTTGAAAGGTCCGGCCGATTCCCAGGGAAGCGATCTCGTGGGGTGAACGCCCGTTTAGTTTGGTGCCCTCCAGGGAGATCCGGCCCTCAGTCGGCTGGTAAATACCGGTGATGAGGTTAAATATGGTGGTTTTGCCGGCACCATTGGGACCGATCAACCCCCGGATCTGGCCGGGATTGATCTCGAGGTCATAATTATATACGGCTCTAAGACCGCCGAAATAGTGCGTCATTTTTTCAATTTGCAACAAAGGCATGCCAAATCTCCTCGATTTGGAGTTATTTGTTATTAGTTATTTGGTTATTTGTGACCTAGTTGAGCGCTGAACGCTCAATTAGGAGCTATTTGCTATCTGGTGAATCGTTATTCGAAATAGATAACAATCTACTTTTATAGTTTAAGGATCATTGTGATATAGGGACAATAGAAATAGATCTCATTCCTTTGAAACCATTAACTAATAACGAATAACAAATAACTATCAAATTCTGATTGAGCGTTTTGTGCTCAATCAGAATTTGGGTTGGATCAATTTTTTGACATCAAACTCCTTGAAGGCGATCAGTCCGGTCGGGCGGAAAATCATCACCAGAATGAGCAATAGCGGAATGATAATCCATTTATAAAGCTCCAGCGGCCGTAGGGCTTCACCCAGCAAGCTGATGCCGCAGGCACCGACGATCGAGCCGTATACGGAGTTTAGTCCGCCAAAATAGACCATGGCCAGAACCTCGGCCAATTTTTGAAGGCCGAAGGTTCCGGGATTGACATAGCGAAGCACATGGGCAAACAGTCCGCCGGCAACGCCGGCCCAGAAAGCACCGAACAAAAAGGCCAGCATTTTCGTTCGCCGGGTATTGACGGTCATTGCATCGGCTGCCATTTCGTTGTCCCGCACCGCATTGAGCGCTTTGCCCATGGTGGAGCGCACAAAATTATTGATGATCCAGATGCACAGCACGGCGGTTCCAAACACCACGGGCAAATTGGCCCAATCAGGCTGCTGGCCCAAGCCGCGGGGTCCGCCCACTACCTCCAGATTCTCGATTAAACTTTTGACAATAAACATAAAAGCCAGGGAAATAATAGCCAGATAATCCCCCCGGGTCCGAAACGACGGTATGGCCACCACCAGAGCACCCAATGCCGCCACCAGCCCCCCCAAAATCAATGCAATCGGAAAAAAAAACGGCCCAATGACCTGGGGCAGCAAGGCCTCGCCAAAGAGCCGGTCATTGGTAAAAAGCAGCACCGTGAACGCTGAAGCCGCATACGCCCCCAGGGCCATAAATCCCGGATGGGAACAGGAAAACTCTCCCATATAACCATTGATAACATTTAAACTCAGGGTCAGCATGACGGCGATCAGCGTCAGCTTGAGTACCAGCAGACGATAATCACTCATCCCGGACCAGATATGAAGAATCGCGTAGAGCAAAAATATGTGAACAAGAACGGAAAGGATCATCCCGCCATCGAGCAGTTTAGCCGCCAGCCGGTTCATAAAGGCGGCACTCAGCCGGGCTATCATCCCGATGGGCAACACATAAATCAACAGCACATAAGCCATCGCACTGGGAATCAAAAAGGGCTTTTTGAGCATGATGACAGCGCCAAAGAGAACCGGTACCTTGGGCAGCCACATCCCCCGGGCGAGGGGGGTCCCGATGAACTGTTCCAGCAAAACCGCTACCAGGGCGCCCAAGAGCCACCCGAGCAGAGGCACTCCGGAACTGAACGCCCGCCATCTGCTCGCCAGCGATTTCTTGCCGGCCGTCAACTTGTCACTTGTCACATCCATATCAAATCCTCGAGTCTCATTGGGAATCGCCCAATTCGGTTAGAGCCTCAAACGGGCACTGTAGGCTTCGCCAAAGAACCCATGGGGCCGGAAAACCAGAATCAGCAAAACAATGGAGTAGGCGATTAAATCGCGCAGGGTCGATGGGAAGATCATCGGTACGAACATCTCGATAAACCCCAGCAAAAACCCCGCCAGAGTGGCGCCAACCACCGACCCCCTGCCACCAAGGATGGCGGCCACAAACGCTTTCCAGCCGATCAGAATACCCATGTAGGGATCCAGCACCGGATAGGCCACACCGAACAGGATCCCGGCAGCCGCCGCCAGGGCCGAGCCAAGCGCAAAGGTTAGCGTTGCCATTCGGTTTAAAGGCACCCCCATCAGGGGTACCACGACATAATCAAAAGCCATGGCCCTCATTGCCATGCCATAGCGCGTTCTGCGGATAAACTGATGCAGGGCAAAGGCCAGGGCGATGGAAACCAGGACGATCATTATTTTTTTATTGGTCACCACCACCCCGCCGAGATGATAGGTGGTGGTTTCGATTAAAGATGGAAATTTAACCCGTTCGGCACCCAGCAGGGCCAGGTTGCCGGTTTCCAGTATGATGCCGATCATCAGGCCGGTAATGGCGGCCGATGCCCGGGGAGCTTCCCGCAAAGGCCGGTAGCCCACACGTTCCACAATCATGCCCACAAAGGATGTCAGAAACATGGAAAAGATGATCGTCAATACAAGAATAAACCAGCCGGGCAGCGGAAGGGCTCCCATGGCGGTCAAGGCAATCAAGGCCGATGAAACACCAAAACCGATGTAGGCACCGACCATGAAAATATCGCCATGGGCAAAGTTAAAAAGCATCAAAATGCTGTACACCATGGAATACCCCAAGGCAATTAAGGCGTAAAAGCTACCCCACTGCAAGGCATTAATCAGGTTTTGAAAAAAAACCATTGCGGATCTCCTTGTCCCCGATATCCAGACTGGAAGGTCGGTTTTTTAAATACTGGAAATCATCTCAAAAATAGGATCTTCGGTCTAAAGGCATCTCTTAATATAGCTTCTGAAAGCCGGGCCCGGGGCGATAGGCCCCGGCCCGCCTTTTTGTCAGTCTATATTCATTCGATAACCACCACCGGACCCGGCGGGCAATTGGATTTGCTTTCGCCGAACCCTTTAGCGGTTAAGGTTTAGGAAGGATTCTATCTCTTTACGGGCAAACGGACTGATAGAACTCGAATTCACCGGCGTCGCTGATGCGCACGATGACGGCGCATTTTTGCGGATCGCCTTCTTCGGTAAAGGTCATGGCGCCGGTAATGCCGTCAAAGTCCTTGATGGTTGCCAGGGCATCCCGAACGGCTTTGCGGTCTTTTTTGATATCACCGGTAAGCTGTCCGGCGCCCTCGATGGCCCTTTGAACGATGCGCATGGCATCCCAGGTCAAAGCGCCCACATCGTCCGGAACATAGCCGTGTTTGGCTTTGTAGCGGTCGATGAATTCCTTGGTTGCGCCTTTGGCGCCCGCCGCGGCATAGTGGGTGCTGAAGAAAAGACCATAGCAGTCTTTGCCGCACAGCGAGACGGTTTCAGCCGAGCCCCAGCTGTCGCTTCCCACGATCGGCTTGTCCCATCCGAGCTGATGGGCCTGCTGGACGATCAGGGCCACTTCGTTGTAGTACTGGGGGGTAAAGATAAACTCGGCATCGGAGTTGATAATCTTGGTAAGCTGGGAGCTGAAATCTGTGTCCTTGGTGGTAAAGCTTTCAAACGCCACCACCGAACCGGGACCATTGAGCTCTTCCCAGGCTGATTTGAAGAATTCTGCCAGGCCTTTGGGATAGTCGCTGGCCACGTCGTAAAGGACGGCCGCTTTGGTAAAACCGAATTCGTTCTTGGCAAACTTGGCGATAACCGGCCCCTGAAAGGGATCCAGGAAGCACCCGCGGAAGACGAACGGACGATCTTTGGTCGTATTGGGATTGGTCGACCAGGGGCTGACCATGGGGGTGCCTAGTTCGTTGGCTTTGCCTCCGGCCGGCACAGCTTGTTTGGAAGACTGGGGACCGACAATGGCCAAGACCTCGTCTTCGGTGATCAACTTGGTATTGGCTTTGACCGCTGATTCAGCTTTCGACTCATTGTCCTCGATGACCAGCTCAACCTTGTATTTCTTGCCGCCGACTTCAATCCCACCGGCCGCGTTAATGTCTTCCAGCCACATTTGGGCGGCAAATTTGGTGCCCTCCCCGACTTTGGGGATGTCGCCGGTCAAGGGTGCGTTTATACCGATCTTGATGGTTTCCGGTCCCTTGGGACCGCAGGCAAAGAAAACCAATGCCACTATGAAACATGAAACGACTGCCACTGTAAATAGTTTGGTCCGCATCTTTAGCCTCCTTTTTAGCTGTGGTTGAAAAAGTTGACATACATTTGAAAGAACAAAACCGAATAGATAGTAAAACGACTGGCCATGTAACATAGCACGAAAAATTTTTCAATGTCTATCCATCGAAGAGGAGAAATCTTTCGTACCGCATCCACCGCCGATGACGGCTTGTCGGCCCGGATTAATAAAAATCCCCGGTCGAAATGATACTCAAGAATTAAGCGCAAGCCGATTGTTTTTGGGTTAATCGAAATTTTTTCTGCTTATTTTGATGATATCATTAAAAAACAAATTAGTTATTGACACATTCTCCAGTTTTATTCTAAAGAAAATCCTATGGACATCGATCAAATCAACCTCTCCATCATCAAGCAACTTCGCAGCGGCAGAAAATCATACAAAAAGATAGCCGAAAAGCTGTCTGTATCCGAAAACACGGTTCGCAACCGGGTTCAAAATCTGATGGACGGCGGCATTTTAGAAATCACCGGTTTGGTGGACCCGGAAGCCATCAGCGGTCACCGGATCGTCATGGTGGGCGTCAAGCTAAAAACCATGGACCTTGTTAAAAAGGGAGAGGAATTCAGCAAATTAAAAGGGGTTATATCCGTTAGTGTCGTCACCGGCCGATTTGACCTGATCCTGGTGGTTTTGCTGAAAACCGGTTTCGGCCTGCTGGAATTTTACACCGAAGAAGTGTCGAAATTGGAAGATGTTCAATCTGTGGAAACTTTTGTGGTATATAAAAGCTACAATTTGAAAATTCCGTATGTGATTGATTAGGTTTCAGATGACAGAGGGGGACAGATGACAGAGGACAGAGGTCAAAGAGCGCAAGATTCAGATTGGCATTCTGGCTTCTGTTATCTGTCTTCTGTCATCTGTTAGCAACATGTTGTCATATAAAAGGCATCAAGCACCGAAATTCAAAATCCAATCCAAATTAAGGAGGAGCCATGAAAGAAATCGCTGAGCTGAATTTTCCGGAAAATGTCCGCTATTCAGAAAGCCATGAATGGATTGAAGCTGCAGGTGAAACCGCCAGGCTGGGAATCACCGACTATGCCCAGGACCAGCTGGGAGACATTGTTTTTGTGGAATTGCCCGACGTAGGTGAAACCTTTGAGAAAGGGGCTGAATTCGGCACGGTCGAATCTGTTAAGGCCGTTTCCGAGCTTTATATGCCCGTCAGTGGCGAGATTGTCGCCATCAACGAGGCGCTGGAAGATGCCCCCGAGCTGGTCAACAACACGCCCTATTCCGATGGCTGGATGATCGAGGTCAAGCTCGATGATTCATCTGAAATGAACGCTTTAATGGACAAGGATGCCTATCTATCAACTCTGAAAGGATAAGATCGATGCGCTATTTTCCGCACACACCAGAAGACATCACCGAGATGCTGACAACGGTGGGGGTTGACTCACTGGATGATCTCTTCGCCACAATCCCGGACGAATGCCGACGCCGCAACGAACTCAACCTGCCGGAGGCATTAACCGAGTGGGAGTTGGATAACCATATCGACGAGCTAGGCGGAACCATGGCTGTTTCCCCCGAATTTAGGGTGTTTATGGGAGCCGGCAGCTATGCGCACTATATCCCGGCCTCTGTCCGCCACCTGTTGAGCCGCTCCGAATTTGTTACCTCCTACACACCCTACCAGCCGGAAATGAGCCAGGGCACGCTCCAGGCTATCTTTGAGTATCAGACCCTGACGGCCCGACTGCTCGGTATGGAAGTCGCCAATGCCTCGCAATACGACGGAGCCTCGGCCCTGGCCGAGGCCGCCCTGATGGCCGTAAGGACAACCCGCCGCAAAAAAGTGGCGGTGTCCAGATTGGTCCATCCGCATTATCGCAGGGTACTCGCAACCTATCTGGCCCCCACGGATTATGAAATTGTCGAGCTGCCGTACCTGCCCGATGGGACGACCGATCTTGCGCCCCTGGAAAATCTGGATGAACTGGCAGCTGTGATCGTGCAATCGCCCAATTTCTTTGGATGCGTTGAGAATGTAAAAACCATCGGCGCTAAGACCCGGACCGGAAAGACACTGCTCGTTGTCGGGTTCAGCGAACCGCTGGCCTATGGAATGTATCAGAGCCCCGGCAGCCAGGGAGCCGACATTGCTTGCGGGGAAGGACAGAGCCTGGGAATTCCGCGATCCTTTGGCGGACCGGCCCTGGGCATGTTTGCAACCCTGATGAAATATGTGCGCAACATGCCGGGGCGGCTGGTGGGACAAACCACAGATGTTGACGGTGAACGCGGGTTTGTCTTGACCCTTGCCACCCGGGAACAACATATTCGGCGTGAAAAGGCCACCTCCAATATCTGCACCAATCACAGTCTTTGCGCACTGGCAGCGGCCATTTACATGGCTTCCCTCGGCGGAACCGGCATTAGAGATCTCGCTCGCTTGAATTACGATAAAAGTGAATATCTCAAAGGCGCTTTGCGAAAGGCAGGTTTTGCCATACCTTTTTCACAATCGACGTTCAACGAATTTGTCGTTGAATTCAAAGACGGTTTCGATAAGACCTACCAACGCCTGACAGCTGAGAAAATTATCGCCGGACTGCCCCTGGAATGCTACTATCCTGAATTGGCCAATCACTATTTACTGTGCGTCACCGAAACGATCAGCAAACAGGATATGGATATGTTGGTTCAAAAGCTTAAATAACTAAGCATTGAAACGCAATTGAGAAGGTAAGTCAATTTTCGATCCATATGCTAAAACACGAATCTCGAAATTCGAATTTCGAAACAAATTCGAATGACCAAAATTTAAAAAAACAAACACGCTAGCCACAGAAATTTCAGAAAATTCCGTACATGTTTAAATCATTAAAAAATTCGGATTTAGGATTTGTTTCGGATTTCGTGTTTCGGATTTCGAATTTACCGGACGACCAAAGGTTACTGAAGTATTTCAATTGAACGCAGTTGGTCCGGAGGAGGAGAAGGGAAAATGAAAGAATATCCAGGTACCACCGGTCTGATACTGAACGAGCCACTGCTTTGGGAAAAGGGAAAACGGGGGCGCTGCGGCTTTTCCATGCCGCAACGGGATGTTGATTCCTTTCCAGTGAATGAAGGTCTCATCGGTGACGGTCCGGAATTCCCCGATCTGAGTGAAGTCGATGTCGTTCGCCATTACACGCGTCTGTCCCAGTGGAACTTTGCAGTGGACAGCGGCATGTATCCACTGGGTTCCTGTACGATGAAGTATAACCCCAAAACCAACGAACGGCAGGCCGCCCAGCCTGGGTTTGCCGCCGCCCATCCCATGCTTCACCCGGATCTTTCCCAGGGTATTCTGCAGCTGATGTATGATCTTGAGCAGTACCTGGTAGAGATCACCGGCATGGATGCCGCCTCTCTTCAACCGGCGGCCGGAGCGCACGGGGAACTGGCGGGCATGCTGCTGTTTTACGCCTACCATCAGAGCAAGGGGTCGCCCCGGTCTAAAATCATCGTGCCGGACACGGCTCACGGTACCAATCCTGCCAGTGCCGCCCTGTGCGGTTATAAACCGACCCCTTTAAAATCCAGCGCAAGCGGCATCCTGGCTCCCGACGATGTGGCTGCTGTCATGGACGAGCAAACCGCCGGTATCATGGTAACCAATCCCAACACTTTGGGGCTTTTTGAAGAAAACATCAAAAAAATTTCCGACATCGTCCATGCCAAAGGCGGGCTCGTCTACGGCGACGGGGCCAACATGAATGCGATCATGGGAGTGACCGACATGGGGGCAATCGGCATCGATGTGCTGCATTTAAATCTCCACAAAACGTTTTCCACCCCCCACGGCGGCGGCGGGCCAGGATCCGGACCGGTTTGCGTCCTGAAACATCTGGAGCCGTTCTTACCGGTACCCCGCGTCATCCAACAGGGGGACCGTTATCTGCTTTCAGAAAATTTTCCAGAATCCATCGGGAAGCTGCATGCCTTCAACGGCAATGTCGGTGTTCTGGTAAAAGCCTACAGCTACATACGGAGTCTGGGGGCGGAAAACCTCAAAAAGGTCAGCCAGCTGGCGGTCTTGAATGCCAATTATATCAAGGAGCAATTAAAGGACACCTTCGAACTGGCCTATGACCGGCCCTGCATGCATGAATGCGTGTTTTCAGACAAACGGCAGCAAGCCCACAAAGTCACCACGCTGGATATGGTCAAAAGACTGATGGATTATGGATTTCACCCCCCGACGATTTACTTCCCGCTGGTGGTGCCGGGGGCAATCATGATCGAGCCGACCGAAACAGAATCCAAAGAGGACATCGATCTATTTGTACAATCGCTCAAGGCTATTTCCCGGGAAGCATCCGAAAATCCGCAGCTTCTGACCGAAGCCCCAACCCGGTGCCGCCGGAGAAGGCTGGATGAAACGGCCGCCGCCCGGAAGCCCTGCCTGACGGGTTAATACGGGTTGCGCGTTACGAGTTTCGCGTTGCGTGTTAGGTGGTTGCGTGGTGCAGAATGCGAGTTACGGGGTGTGAGTTGGGGGATGAGCAGAAGGTTGCCAGTCTTGGGTGATGTCTTATAATTGGTGTAGACTCAAATTATGGATTATGGGAGATTCTGATTGATAACATCATGAATAGATCTAGAGCCGTGAGAACAACAGAAATAAGTCGTTTAGCTGAATCGACCGACACCTTAATTGCGGCTGAAACTTCTGAACATCCAACCCGCAACGCGCAACCGGCAACGCGCAACTCATCATTCTTAAATCCGAAGTCCGAAATCCGAAATCCGAAATCGAAGAGACCCGGCTTCGCTGTTAACCTGGGTTTGGTGGAATACAACCGGGCCTGGGAACTTCAATCCGAAATTGTGGCCGCCAAAGTAAACGGAACCATTGAGAAGGACATCGTCCTTTTTTTGGAGCACCCTTCGGTCTTCACCCTTGGCCGCAGGGGCGGCCGCGACTACCTGCAGGTTGGGGAATCCTTTCTGCAGCAGGCCGGCATCTCCCTGGTCCAGGTGGAACGCGGGGGCTATATTACCTATCACGGCCCCGGCCAGCTGGTGGTATACCCCATTATTGATTTGGAGGCCCGCCGAATAGGCGTAACCGATTATGTGGCGGCGCTGGAAGAAATCATGCTGTTAACCGTCAAGTCGTGGGGATTGAACGCGCAACGCAATAGCGCTAATGCCGGGATCTGGACGGGTAACCATAAGATGGGCAGCATCGGTATCGCCCTGCGAAAGGGGGTCAGTTTTCACGGCCTGTCCTTGAATGTCAACGTGGATTTGACTCCCTTTTGCTGGATTCAGCCCTGTGGCCTGGCGGGCGTGTCAATGACATCCGTGAAGCAGGAACTTGGCAAAGGAATTTCAATGGCCGTCGCTGCGCGCGAATTAAAAAAGAATTTCAAAACCGTCTTAAAACTGGATTTGCAGGAGATCAGTTATGCTGATTTGCAGCAGCGGCTGACAAACGAAACAAAATCCTTATAGACTTACGAAAATATGGAGATTCTTCACGATATCCAAATTATTGATGCAGGATGGCATAATGGAATTGTGGGTTTTTGGAAGGATAGCCGCCATTGTTAATTTGGTGGTTCAACTTGGGTGAACCATTTATTTATCCCCAGTTTCTCGGAGACCATTTTTCCAGCATCCCAATTGGGGCGAAACCCCTGCCTTGAATCTATCGTTATGAAGCGAACATCAAAAGCCACCGTAACCGTCCAAAAGCCCGACTGGCTGAAGCGGCGCCTGCCCACCGGCCCGGCTTTTGAAAAAGTCAAGGGGATGATTGGGCGGGATCGTCTGCATACCGTCTGTCAAGAAGCCAAGTGCCCGAATATTTGGGAGTGTTTTTCACACAGGACCGCCACGTTTTTAATAATGGGCTCGCGCTGTTCGCGCAGTTGCCGGTTCTGCTCCGTTCCGGAAGGGGGCCTTGAACCGCCTGATCCGGACGAGCCCAAGCGGGTCGCCCGGGTTGCCCGGGAAATGGGGTTAAACTACGTGGTTATCACCTCTGTCACCCGGGATGATCTTGCTGACGGGGGCGCTGCGATCTTTGCCGAAACAATTGTAGAAACTCGCCATCAGATCCCGGCGGTATGCGTGGAGGTTCTGATTCCGGATTTTCAGGGAAGTCAAGAGGCGCTTCTGACGGTCTTGCGGGCCAAACCGGATGTCTTGAATCACAATGTTGAAACCGTTGCCCGTCTTTACCCCCGGGTGCGCCCCCAGGCGAATTACCGCCGCTCCCTCCAGTTGATCCAGCGGGCCCACACCTGCAACCCCGACTTGCCGACCAAGTCCGGTCTCATGCTTGGACTGGGAGAGACCGCGGCGGAAATCACTCAGACCCTCGAGGACATGCGCCAGGCCGGTTGCCGCATCCTCACCCTGGGTCAATATCTGCAGCCTTCAAAAAACCATCTGGCGGTGGAACGTTTCATCCCGCCGGAAGAATTTGAAGCCTGGCGCAAAAAGGGCCTTGCGATGGGCTTCGCTCAGGTCGCCAGCGGACCTTTTGTGCGCAGCTCTTATCATGCCAAGGAGTTATTTCAAACGGTAAAGGCTTAATTATTTATTGAGAGATAACCACAATTTAAGTACAATAAAGCAGATTATAAAATCCGAAGCACGAATACCGAAATCCGAAACAAATTCGAAAATCGAATTTTTAAACCTTGTTTTGAATTTCGGTTATTCTTTCACTGGGATTTGTTTCGTAGTTCGAAATTCAAATTTCGGGTTTTGCCAATACTTGGCGATCCCGGCGCGGTAACAACAGATCAAATTACATATGGATGGGGTACAACTTTGAGCAACCATTTGACCTGGGCAGAAATCGACCTGAATGCTTACGCTCACAATATTTCAGAGCTCAGACGCATCACCCGCAACGGTGCCCGCTTCATGGCCGTGGTAAAAGCCAACGGGTACGGTCACGGCGCCGTTGAAATCGGCCGGGCGGCTTTAGACAACGGCGCTGAATACCTGGGAGTTGCCAGAATCAATGAGGCCGTTGAATTACGCGCCGCCGGCCTGGAAATCCCGATATTGATTTTTGGGTATACCCCGCCGGAACTGGCTGAAACCATCATTAAATATGATCTTACCCAGACCGTTTATTCCTATCGGGCCGCCAGGGTTTTATCGGAGTACGCTCTGCGGAACGGCACCAAGATTCGGGTGCATATCAAAGTCGACAGCGGAATGGGAAGACTCGGGGTGCTCCTGGGTTCGGGTGCCAGCGGCGATGCCCGCAACCAGCCGTTTAAGAGCGCGATCGCTGCGGTTGAGTCGATCAGCCGGCTTTCCGGCCTTACCATTGAGGGCATTTTCACCCATTTTGCCACAGCGGACAGTGCGGATAAATCATATGCCAACCGACAGCTTGAAACCTTCACGGACTTCATTGGCTGGCTGGGGCGCAGCGGTCTCGAACCGCCTATTAAACATGCCGCCAACAGCGGGGCGCTGATAGACTTGCCCGAATCCCATCTGGACCTGGTACGCCCCGGCATTGCCACTTATGGCCTGTACCCTTCCGATGAGGTGGATAAAAGCAAGGTCGACCTGAAGCCGGCCATGACCCTGAAAAGCAGAATCATTCAGTTAAAACAAGTGCCGGCCGGTTTTAACATCAGTTACGGAATCACGTACCGGACTAAAAAACCCACTACCATTGCCACGGTACCGGTTGGCTACGCCGATGGCTTCAATCGTCTGCTGTCCAATAAAGGGCACATGCTGGTCCACGGTCAACAGGTGCCGATCGTCGGCCGGGTGTGTATGGACCTGACCATGCTAGATGTCGGCCGGGTGTCCGGTGTGGCGGTTGAAGACGAAGTGATTGTTTTCGGGCCACACCGCAATGGGTCTGTCTCAGCTGATACGATTGCCTCAACGCTCAACACGATCAATTATGAAATCGTATCGACCATTACCGCCCGGGTGCCGCGGATTTACATAAAAAAATAGCTCATAGCCTGGAGCTCATAGCTCATAGTAAAAAGGATTTCAATCCTTTAGACTGTCAGCTACCAGCTATGAGCTAATAAATGTATGAACAACGAGAAGAAGCTTGCAAAGCGCTTTTATATGACGACGGAACCATAATTAAGCACGACGAGAAACATGCCTTTTTTAACGACCGAAGACGGCTGCAATATTTACTACACGACACAGGGCAGTGATACCGCCACAAGGGTTATTATTTTTTTAAACGGCACCACCCAGACCACCCTTTACTGGGGTGCGACCGTTCCGGCTTTTTCAAAACGCTTCAGGTTGATCTACTATGATGCCAGGGCACAGGGGCAAAGCGATCTCGGTGCGAACCCCATCAGTCTGAAGTTGCATGTTGCCGACCTGAAGTTCTTGATGACGCAACTGGGTATTGAAAAAGCCAACCTGGTAGGCATCAGTCATGGTGCCCGGGTGGCTCTGGCACTGGCGATTGAAAACCCGGATAGGGTCGCGCGTTTGGTTCTGTGCAGCCTGGGCGCCCACACCAGTCAGCGCTCCCGAATTACAGTTCAGTCTTGGCTTCAGTTGCTGCGTATATCGGGTTTGGAAGCCATGGCCTGGGCCGCCCTGCCGGCTGTGTTCGGAGAAAATTTTTTAAAGCAGCACGAAAATAGCTTGGATATGATTGTCAAAGCAGTCGTTAAGCGCAACCGCAAAAAGGCCCTGCTTGCACAGCTTGACGCTCTTTTACAGTATCCACCATTGGACGCGGTGCCGGTCGGCTTCGACCGGCCTACCCTGATCCTCACCGGGGCGGAAGATCCTCTCGTCCCTTCAGAGGATGCCCAACGGCTGGCGGATCTATGTAAAGCACACCATGAGCACCTTTCAGGAATCGGCCACAGTATACCGGCCGAAGCCCCCCGCCTGTTTGAGGAACTCGTGCTGGAATTTCTGAAAAAATAGAGAACAGAGGTCAGAGGTCAGAGGACAGATGATATAAGCTGAGAATCATATATCAGCGCAAAGAAATCAGACGACCGGTTCTCTAGCCCAGCGAAAAGGGTTGACAAATAGAACTGAGAATGCTGATTTACCACCTGTCTTCTGAGGTCTGACCTCTGCCTGTCCCCTGAAGCCCTTACGGCGAGGGGGGATCTCTGTAACATGGGGTAACCACTCATGAGGGAAATCATTCTGATCAACATTACCGGCAAAGACAAGCCGGGCCTAACATCGAGTCTAACCAACATCCTGGCCCAATATGAGGTCGACATCCTGGACATCGGGCAGGCGGTTATCCACGATTACCTTTCGCTGGGCATCTTGGTGGAGATACCATCGGCGCACGCATCGTCTTCCATCCTAAAGGACCTGTTGTTCAAAGCGCATAAACTGGGTATTCAGATCCGGTTTTCCGCGATCGACGAGGACAGCTATACCGGATGGGCCGCGGGATATGGCCAGGAACGACGCATCATCACCCTGCTCGGCCGCAAGCTGACGGCGGCCCAGCTGTCAAAGGTCACGGGGGCCATCGCAGAGCACCAGTTAAATATCGACGTCATCACCAGGCTCTCGGGGCGCGTTTTCTTGGATGCCCCGGAGTCATTACCGAAAGCCTGCGTGCAGCTGACCGTTTCGGGCACCCCTGACAGCCCTGGGAAATTGCGTGGCAGCCTGCTTGAAATTTCCAAAAAAACCGGAATCGACATTTCCTTCCACGTGGACGACATCTATCGTCATGCCCGCCGACTGGTGGTTTTTGACATGGACTCCACCCTGATCCAGGGCGAGGTAATCAATGTCCTGGCCGAGCGGGCCGGTGTGAGCGATGAGGTGGCCCGGATAACCGCATCGGCCATGAACGGTGAAATGGATTTCAAAGAAAGTTTCAGCCGCCGCGTTGCCCTGCTCAAGGGCCTGGATGCCGAAGTACTGAAGGAAACCGCCCGGAATCTGGTGCTGACCGAAGGTGCCGAGCGCGTCATCGAAACGTTAAAAAAGCTTGGCTACAAGATCGGCATCATATCGGGGGGCTTTGACTTTTTCGGTGAATACCTGCAAAGCAAATTGGGTCTGGATTATGTTTTTGCCAATGTGCTCGAGGTCGAAAACGGCAGGATATCCGGGAACATCAGGGGGGACATCATCGACGGTCCCAAAAAAGCTGAACTCCTGAAAACCATTGCGACGGTGGAAAACATCAGTCTGCAGCAGACAATTGCCGTGGGTGACGGCGCCAACGACTTGCCGATGATCAGCATCGCCGGCCTCGGCATCGCTTTTCATGCCAAACCAATTGTCAGAGAAAACTCCGAGCAGTCGATTTCCAGTATAGGTCTAGACGGGCTTTTGTATTTGATGGGAATCAGCGAAAGAGAAATTCAGCAGCGGTAGAGC
>JAFDCJ010000414.1 GCA_019312835.1 Deltaproteobacteria bacterium | reverse complement strand
TACATGAAACCAAAAGTCGTTTATAAGCCCCATATCGCGTCCAAAGACAAGGCGTCGATTTGATTTGAAATCGAAGCGTACACTTTAGTAAGTGAGCATTTCAAATCAAATCGTAACACAGTATTGGGACGTTAGATGGGGCTTATAAACGACTTTTAGGGCCGATAGTTGACCAGCACCATCCCCGCACTCACCATCATCAATGCCAGAACCAGGTTGGCACCGATGGGCTCCCCCAAAATCAATATCCCGCTGATAATGACACCGAACACCGGCGTGAAAAAGGAGAAGGCGTGCAGCAGGCTGACCGGGTAACGGGAGACAAGCACGAACCAGGCCAGGTAACTTAAGAAGGCAACGATGATGCACTGGTAAAACATCGAAAACGCGGTCAACGGCGAAAATCCGGTCACCACCTGTGCTTCGAAGACCAGACTCAACCCGAACAAAAACGGCGCGGAGAACAAAAGCTGGAAGAATAAAACCTGCAGGGGATCGGCCCGCCAGGCCAGATACTTCTTTATATACACGGTGGTCCCCCCCCAGGCGACGCCGGCTATCAGAAATAAAATGTCGCCCGGCAGCGCCTGGAAGGAAAACGTCCCCAGATCCTTTAAAAACAATACAATGATTCCGCCGAATGCCAGCACGAGCCCCACGCCTTTGTATCGATTGAAGCGATCATCGGCCAGGAAAAAGTGGGCCCCGATCGCCGCCGCAAACGGCGCCACATACAGGATCACCGAGCCGCGGGAGGCCAGGGTATATTTGAGGCCGACAAATATCAGGCCAAATTCGAAACCGAACAAAAGGCCGGCCACAATTCCGTGAAAAATAATGCGTCCGGAAGGAAAAAGGGCCAGCCCTTTGGCTTTCATCCAGATGCACAAACAGATGGCTGCAACCAGCGATCGAATCGCCGCCATAAACAAAGGGGTGATATCCCGGATGGCCAGTTTGACCAAGGCCATGTTGCCGCCCCAGATCATCGCGATGATCAATACAACCACGATCGGCTGCCAGCGCAGCTGCGCCCGGTAAACAGGCGTCGGTTGTTTTGGCGGTGAATTAGTCATTATTCCTGCCAATACGCTTATTTTAAGGATGGCCGACAGTTCTGATCGTCATGCCGGGCTTTTTGTACGGTAACCCTTCAAGAACAACGCAATAATCCCGGTGCCCGCGATTATCAGTATACCGCCGGTAAGGAAAATACTCCCCAGGCCCAGGGTGTCCATGATAATGCCGGATAAAATCGGCGATGCAATCATGCCCAGGCTCCAGCCCGCATCCGTCACCCCCATGACGGAGCCCATGCCCAGCTCTTTACCCAGCTGCCCGGTGATGACGAATCCGGCCGGCATGGTGATCCCGTTGCCGATGCCCATTAGAATATTCAGCAACAGTACCGGATTGAACCCATCCACAAAAGGCATTCCGATCACTGCCAGGCCGGAAATAAGGGTCCCGCCGATGATCATATGGACCGGATTGATCCGATCCGCAAGATCTCCGCATACCCGCTGCAAAAGTGCAATCAGAAAGATATTAACGCCCAGTATTATCCCCACCTGGGTGCTGGTCAGCTTTAGCCCGAGGGCCAGAAGCGGCAAAAAAGTATAAACGCTTCCCTGGCCGGCCGCAACAAAGAATCTCAGCAGGAAAATACCCTGGAAGACCCTGTGGGAAAGCAGGTTTTTAAAGGTGGCGGGTGGTTTGGGGCTGACCGATGTCGCGCTTCGATCCGATCCCGGCAGAAATGCCGCCACGCCGGCAAAGGTGAGCAATGCCAGCCCCCCCATGGCGTAAAAGGCTGCCGCCATCCCGAAAAAATCGCGAATAATACCGCCCAGCATAGGCCCAACACCGAGACCCAGCATAACCGCCATGTTCAGGGTTCCCATGTAGCGGCCCAGCCGGTGAGGTGGCGCAATATCAGCCGCCAGCGCCATGGCGACCGGCCCGACCAGCACAGATGTAAAACCGTGCAGAAAGCGGACCAGCATCAGCGCTTCGACACGGTTAGCCATAACATAGAGGACCGAAACCAGTGCGTAAAGCAAAAGGCCCGCGGCGATGAACGGCTTTCGTCCCCAACGGTCGGACAGCCGGCCCGCCAAAGGATTGAACAGAGTTCGCGCCAGATTGAAACTGGCGATGATGATGCCGACCTGCAGTCCGCCCGCTCCAAGGTGGACAGCATAGACGGGCACCAGGGGCCATATAATACCCAGCCCGGTCATGACCACACCGACGGCGGCTGACAATGATATCAAAATACCGGCGGGTGAAATCCCTTTCAATGACGAATTCGAAACGCTTGACGGTTCTGATTTATTGAAGGCATGGCGAAGATTAATAAGATCCCCCTGTCAGGGCCGTAATTTAGAATACAAGGAAGGTTGTTGTGTCAATTGTTTGCCTCACGAAATCGACAACGGCTTTTTCAGCAGGATTTCACGAATGCCGTTGCGGTAGCGCAGGGTTTTAACAATGCTGAAACCGGTTAGCAAAGACATCAGGGCGCGGTTGTGGCGACAGTGCCACGGTAGATTCAAATGGGGCTGAACGCGATAGCTTATCCGGTAGCCGGGCTGAATGATAAAAGCGTTTATCCGACCCTGCGGCGGCGTCTTTTCAAACGCGGTCATCAACAGCAGCCCCCCCGGCTGCAGCATGGCAAGGCAGTGCTTCATCAGCTGACCGACCTTTTTATCATCCAGGTGATCGCAAAAATCCCAGATATGGATACCGTCAAAGAATCGGGGGGGATAATCCAGATGCCGCCAGACATTGCGGGAATGACGGGCAACACGTTGCTCCCGGATAAGTCGTAAAAACATATCACAGACATAATGCTTTTGGAGCCGACCGGCAAAAAACATGATGTTCTCTTCACACACGGGTCCCATGTCGAGCACGCGGCCGTCCTTGAGCCGTGTGATCGGCTCTATGAGGTGCTGGAGAATTTCGCTCGTATAGGCTTCCGGTTGCAAGTCCGCCTCCGGCGCATTGCTGCCCGGGGTGATCGAGGTCGCCAAGAATCAGCTCTCCTTTTTATCGCCGGTCGCCGGAGCAGCAGGTGTTTGCGGTTTGCGGGTGTCGGAGGGTTTGCGGTTGGGCTCCCGATCCAGTTCGATCACCCCTTTGATATAGGCACCGTCCTCTACCGAGATGCTTTTGGCCTTGATCTCCCCGTAAAAATCAGCCTCGTGGGTAACTTCCACCTTCTCGTGGCATTTAATATTGCCCTTGAACTCACCGCTGACGCTCACGTTGCGGGCCGTGATTTCCCCTTCCATCTGCCCGCTGGATCCAACCTTGAAATTGTGTTTTGGCAGCTCGATGTTACCCTTCATCGCCCCTTCGATCTGCAGATCTTCGTCGCCACGGATGCTGCCTTCGATAGCGATGTGCTTGCCGATAACGGTTTTGGCATCCGGGGTGGATGACCTGGAGAGAAAGGTTGTGCTTTTGGTCTCACCGGATCTGTCCGGAGAAGCGGTTCTATCACTTTCAGTTTTTTTGCCTTTTCCTAACATGGGACCTCCCAAAGGGTTGTTAGTGGTTATGGGTTATTCCTGTAACTCTGTTAACTGCAATCCTCGGATCTTGCCTTCGTTAGGCGAAACTATGCTTCCAGCAGCTCCTCCACCCACTCCAGGCCCAGCTCCATCAGCTTGCCGCGGGCGGGTCGGCCGGTGGCGGGGTCGCAGTTGATCATCTCGTAATAAAGGGCGACGGCTTGATTAAAATCCGCCTCTTCAAATATCTTCTTGCCGGCATCGGGGCCGTCCGGTTTGGGATCAAAGAGCCGGGCCGGCAAGCGGTCATCTTTAATGGAAAATCCCTCGCGGCTGTTAAACGCCCTTGACAGCATGGAACCTCTTTCGGCCCCGCGCAGCAGCTCATACAGACTGGTATTCCAGCCGGTGACAGCATCTATGGATTCAACCAGGGTATCCAGCGGCATCGCGCCCCGGGGGGCAAAGCCGAAAACACACAGCCCTAAAGCATCCATCATCCGCCACAGCTTTTCCAGCTGATGGTAGCCACGCACTTTCTCCGGGTTGATGTTGGTGGGATGCATGGCCTTATAGATGCCCAGCGGCTTGACGGATTTGACCATGGCCGAGTTTTCGTCGGTGAACATGGTATCATGGGCAGCCGTCATATGGTCCGCTCCGTGCGGGCTGACGGCAAAGCCGATGCCCACGCCGACTTTGACCCGCGGATCGTGCATGGACAACTCCTCGCCTTTGACCGCCAGGTTGCAGGCCTGGTCGGCAACCCCCCATTTTTCCGCCAAGCGGCCCGCCCCCTGGGCCAGCACATCACCGAAGCCTTCCCGCCGTGCGATTAACTCCAGCAGTTGAATCATCAGATCGGCATCGCCGAAGCGCAGTTGGATACCGCCGGTATCCTCGGCGGTGATGACCCCTTCCTGGAAACACTCACAGGCGAAGGCAATGGTCATGCCGGCGGTGATGGTATCCATGCAGTAGCGATTACAAATTTCATTGCCCTTGGCAATGGCTTTCAGGTCGACGATATTCAGATTGGTTCCCAGGGCGGCAATGGTCTCATATTCCGGCCCGCCATAGCGTGAATCGATGCCGTATTTGGGATCATCGAGGGCAATACCGCGCTTGCATTTTATGGGGCAGGAGTAGCAGCCCTTTCTTTTTTGCAGCAAGAGCTGGTTGTAGGTATCGCCGCCGACGGGAGTAGGATCATCCAGGGCGCTGCGCCTGAAGTTGTCTACCGGCAAGGCCCCGGCGGCCGACAGAAGTTCCGGAAACCCGGTGGTGCCATAGGTATACAGCGCCTCTCCCTGGGGAGTGTCACGAAAGCTGGCGGCATAATCCCTGGCGGTGCGGGTTAAAAAATCACGGTCGAAAAAGTTGATGGTTCCCGTGCCCAGGGCGGCCACCGCCCGCAGGTTTTTGGAACCCATCAGGGCGCCAAATCCCCGGCGACCGTTAAAATGTCCCAGGTTGTTGGTAATGTTGGCAAAAAGAACCCGGTTCATTCCGGCCAGGCCGGTCTGGGCCACCCTGATCTTGCTGCTGCCCAGCTCGTTCCGAATGGCATCTTCAACTTCCCTGGAACCCAATTGATAGATGGCCGCGGCGTCTTTAATTTCAGCGCGGCCGTCATTGACAAAGAGATAGACGGGTGTATCGGACCGTCCGCTGAACACCACGGCATCAAAGCCGGCCCTCTTGAGTTCCGGTCCAAAAAAGCCGGCGGCTTCCGATTCTGCCGCCGTTCCGGTCAGCGGAGACTTGCCCACCGCGGAAAAGCGACAGGAGGCTGCCAGCGGTGAACCGGTCATCACGCCGGTGGCCAGCACCAGGATATTGTCCGGTGATAACGGGTCAATGCGGGCCGGAACCCTTTTCATCAAATAATGGTAGCCAATTCCCCGACCGCCCAGGTAGCTTCGAAAAAAGGACTCGTCCTGCTCTTCGGTGTCAATCTGGCGATTGGTCAAATCCACATGCAGTATCTTGCCGTTGTATCCGTAGTTCATTTCCATACCTCCAGAATTATTGCCACGAGTATAGGATAAAGATACCGGTATGTCAAAAGATCGATACACCGGGCGAACCGGCTGGTGCCTTCGTGTGGGCATGAAATGTTCTGCCGGCCACCCCGGTAACCGTTACTTTCTCTTGACCCGCTCCGGTTGCTTCACTATACTTTCGGTGACCACTCCATTGTCCAGCAACAGGCTGCGTTCCAATGCGGAGGTAAAAATGGCGTTGACGAAATTTTTTAAACCCACCGTTGCTTTGTTTCTGTTGGTGACCCTTGCTACGGGCTGCGGAACCTCCAAACGCATGACGGTGGCCTCCACGGCCCTGTTGCTGGAAGATGTTGCCCGGGCTTCCTATAAACAATCCGACCTGAAACTGATCCGCGAGGGCATGCCATCGTATTTGATGCTGATCGACGGCATGGTCGAGGCCCTGCCCACCAACAAGAGGTTGCTCATCACCGCCGCCCAGAGTTATGCATCCTATGCGTCTGCCTTTATCCAGGATGAAGACAATGCCTATGCCGTTGAGCTGTATGCCAAGGCCAGGTCGTATGCGCTGAGGGCTCTGGAACAAAACGGGTTCAAAGACCCGCAGTCGCAACCCTTTGAAGCGTTTGAGGCTGACCTGCAAACCATGCAGACAACAGATGTACCCTATCTTTTCTGGGCAGCATCATGCTGGGGTAGCTGGATCAGCCTCAACCGGGGATCCATGGCGGCCATGGCTGAGCTGCCCCGGGTGGTCGCGCTGATGCAACGGGTCCTGGTGCTGGACGAAGCCTTTTATTACGGCGGCGCCCACATTTTTATGGGCATCCTGGAAGCATCGAAACCCAGAATTGCCGGTGGCGACCTCGCCGTGGCCCGGAATCATTTTCAAAGGGCCATCGCGCTGGGAGAAGGTAAATTTTTAATGGCCAAAGTCTACTTCGCCGACTATTATGCCAGAAAATCCTTCGACCGGGCGCTTTACCTTGCGACCCTGGACGAAGTTCTGAAAACGCCGGCGGATATCGTACCCGAGTTAACCCTTCTAAACTCGGTGGCTCACGCCAAAGCTCAAAAAATGATCGCTGCGGCCGATGATTATTTTTAGCGAATAGGTTAACTCCCGCCACGGCGGGATCTGCCCGCTAAAAACGGATTTTATCCATTTCTAACCGGCTTACGGGAAACGGGCTTAACCGGCCAACCCTTATTGCACGGGAGATATATTATGAAACCACAAACCTTCATCAGCATGGCCCTTGCAGCGCTTCTTTTCCTATCCGGCGGAGTTGATGCAGCCGCCAAAACGACGGTCATTAAAATAGCCACCCTTGCACCGGAGGGAAGCAGCTGGACCGCCATTTTCGATGACCTGAATGCCGAATTGAAAGCAGAGACAAACAACGGTGTCCAGCTAAAAATCTACTCCGGCGGGGTTTTAGGTGACGAAAAGGATATGATTCGCAAAATGTTCGTCGGTCAGATTCACGGGGCGGTGCTGACTTCCGCAGGACTGTCGAACATATTCAGCGAAATGGATGTATTCCAGATTCCCTTTCTTTTCGACAACTATGATGAAGTTGATTATGTGCTTGAGAAAATGGGCGCCTTTTTTACCAAAGGCTTTGCGGATGAAGGCTATATTCTCCCGTCCTGGTCCGAAGGTGGATTCATCCGGCTGATGTCGACCAGGCCGGTCGCATCACTGGATGATTTGAGAAAAGCCAAAATCTGGACCTGGGAAGACGCACCCATGGCCAAAGCTATTTTCGAGGAGGCCGGCATCTCCGCGATTCCGTTGTCCCTGCCCGATGTGCTGGTGGGCTTGCAAACCGGGCTGGTTGAGGTGGTCTACGCGCCGCCCTCGGGAGCAATATCCTTGCAGTGGTTCACCAAAACCAAATATATGACCGATGTTCCCGTAATGTACCTGATCGGCGGTATCGTTATTAAAAAGAGCACCTTTAACAGCCTGCCGCCGGAGCACGGGCAAACAGTCCTGACGCTGTGTGCGAAATATATGGACCGATTAAAAAGCCAGGTCCGTAAAGAAAACCAGGAAGCCATTCAAGTCATGACCAAACACGGCGTCACGCTTATCCGGCCCTCCGAAGCACAGATCGACGAATTCAAAAGCCTCTCCACCAAAGCCATGAACCGTCAGATCGGCAAAAGCTTTTCCAAGGAGGTAAAGGATAAGGTCATCGGCTATGTTGAAGAATACCGGAAGAAGAAAAATTGACTATTGAGTAATGATGGTCTCGTAAAAAGCAAGAAAAGCATATTTTTTAACGACGTGTTTAGTATTTGGTGTTTAGTGTTTCGTGATCCAGGAGCTGAATATGATACACGTTGGGTCATGCCAAACACCAAACACGATACACAAAAAACTTGTTGAATCCGGATTTTTACGAATTCAACCATATTCAACTGTTAATGTTGGACGAAGAAATGACTATTTGGAACAAATTGGACGCCAAGATCGGCCAGGTCGAAACGGTCCTGGTTACCATCCTGCTGACCGTGATGATCCTGATGGCCTTTGCGCAGATCGTGCTGAGAAATTTATTTGCCACCGGCATCGACTGGGGTGACGCCCTGGTCCGCTATCTGGTGGTCTGGCTCGCCTTTGTCGGCGCAGCCATTGCCACCAGAGAGGGCAAACACATCACCATTGATCTACTTTCACGCTGGCTTACCGGCGTCGGCACCTTTGCCGTCCGGGCGCTGGCCGATTTTATTTCCGCTGTGATTTGCGGTCTGCTGACCGTGGCGGCAGCTAGATTTATCTGGTTCGAGGCCCAAATGGGCAGCACCGCTTTTTTGAATCTTCCGGTGTGGGTGCCGGAGCTGATCATGCCGATAGTGTTTGGATTGATGACGCTGAGGTTTACGATGGCAATGATAGTGGAAATCGGGAAAATGGTTCACCATGGCTCAAACAGGGCGGACTGAAGCCCTGATTATACTAAAAACATGGAAGACTTAGCAGCTGAAGATTAAAGCGACAACTTAGACCAAAAAAAACAACACCGCTATGACCACATTACTGATCGTCATTTTCTTCCTTGCCCTCCTGCTGATCGGTGTCCCAATCTTTGTGGTCATTGCCGGTTTGGCCCTTTATTTGCTTTTCTCCAGCCACATCGACATCTCGGCTCTCATTATTGAAATTCATCGCATGGCCACCACGCCGGTGCTGGTGGCGATCCCGTTATTTACATTTGCCGGTTATTTGCTCTCTGCCAGCGGGGCACCGAACCGGCTGATTCGACTGTCAAATGCCATGTTAGGCTGGCTACCGGGCGGATTGTCGGTCATTGCGCTGGTAACCTGCGCGGTATTTACGGCCCTGACCGGTGCCACCGGCTTGACCATTATCGCCCTGGGTGGGATCCTGCTGCCGGCCATGACGCGCGGCCGATACTCGGAAATGTTTTCACTCGGGCTGCTGACAACATCCGGCACCCTGGGGCTGCTCTTTCCTCCAAGCCTGCCGTTGATTATTTACGCCATCGTTGCCAAGGTTCGCATCGACCACCTGTTTATCGCCGGGCTTTTGCCGGGCTTGTTGCTCATTTTGCTGCTCTCCTCTTTCAGTATCTATAAGTCCGTCCGCACCGATGTGCCCAGGACCCGGTTTGAATTTAGGGAGCTTGTCGGGGCCACCAGGGAAATTCTGTGGGAGCTTCCCCTGCCGTTTGTCGTGCTGGGGGGAATTTACAGCGGTTTTTTTGCGGTCAGTGAGGCCGCCGCCATTACAGCCGTCTATGTTTTGGTGGCGGAAGTGGTCATCTATCGTGATATTGGCTTTCGGCAACTTCCTGGGATCATGAAAAAAAGCATGATTCTGGTTGGCGGGATACTGATTATCCTGGGCGCTGCCATGGGTCTGACAAACTACCTGATCGATGCGGAAATTCCCATGCACCTGCTGGATTTTTTCAGGGCCAATATCGAAAGCCGGGTTGTTTTCCTGGTGGTGCTCAACCTTTTCCTTCTGGCGGTCGGATGCACCATGGGCATATTCTCCGCCCTGGTCGTGGTCGTCCCGCTGCTGGCACCCATTGCGGAAGCCTACGGTATCGATCCGATACACCTGGGCATTATTTTTCTTGCCAATCTTGAAATCGGGGCCTCCATCCCACCCCTGGGAATCAACCTTTTTATTGCCGGCATGCGCTTTGAAAAGCCTATCCTGCGCTTGTACCTGGCTTGCCTGCCCTTCATCGTCATCCTGTTGATTGCCCTGGCCGTCATTACCTATGTGCCGTGGCTGAGTCTGGCACTGATCAATTAGGTCGATTGACTCAAAAAAGGAAGATGGATGTATCGATATCCGGATTATAAATGCCACTTATCGAATAATGAAGTAATGGGGTTTGGAGTACTGTAAACAGCAAAGGAATCATTTGCCGCGATAAGACGAATCCATTACGGCGGTATTATTACTATCCAGCCAGTGTGACACAGATAGATTTATACATCAGGTGGCACGGGGAAAAAAGGACAAAAAAGGGTGGTTCGTTGCCTTGAACGAACCACCCTTAATTAGGAGGTAAATGGAGGTTTAGTATGGCATTACCGTTCTCCAGTGGGAGATTTTGTGGAGACTCCCATGTTACAAATAAAGGATGAACTCATTCGTAACTGAAAATTAAAATAATACCACATAATGGTACGTCAAGGGGGATGGCAAAAAAATTTTGGCAGACTTTTTCAAAAATTTGCGGATCGCAATTAGATTTCGATGACAAGCTCATTTTATAATCCCGTCAGAAATGCTATATAATTAGGGATCTATCTACAAAAATAAGGTGGATATCATTTTATCCCCCTCCCTCAATCCCTCCCGCCTGGGGCGGGAAGTAAACCTCTCCCCCTTGACGGGGGAGGCCGGGTGGGGGTGACATAAAAAAGGCTTTTTCCCTGTACCTTAATTTTGTGTATAGGACCGTATAACTATGGATTTAATTGCTTTTCCAGCATAGCTGGATGAGGCATCGATCTTTATTGTCTGAGGTGCGCCTCAGACGAATAGGGAATAGATTTGACTTCGAGGATAAGGGGCCTGCATGGCTGGTTTATTCTGGTTGATCCGACAGGTGGCTTTGATTTTAGTTGGGGCCTTTTTCTTGTATTACGGCATCCAACTGCTCATATCGTCTTATGATCTCAACGACCCTTTTAAATTTATCATGACCTTTTTTGCTGCTAATTTCATGATCCTTATCAGCGCAACGCTTATCTTCGGCTTTGCCTACCGCATCGTCATGGCCTTTA
>JAFDCJ010000413.1 GCA_019312835.1 Deltaproteobacteria bacterium | reverse complement strand
GTAAAAATGCAGCGGATGTCCCCGGGGATTGCGGTAACCTATGCCCTCATGGTTCCTCTGGTCTGGCTGACGCGCATGGATTCGGGCGTGGTTTTTTTCCGCCGGGAGGATGTTGAAACGATTGGCGGCTACAACGAAGAGCTGCTCTTTGCTGAAGACGTACAGCTTCTGTGGGACCTGATGCGACTGGGCTGGAAACAGGGCCGCAAACTCACCCGCACCAGATCGGTAAAAGCCACCTATTCGACCCGCAAATTCGACAAACATGGTGACTGGCACTGGCTGGGCCTGGTTTTCCGCCTATCATACGGATTGCTGTTTTCAAAATCCATTATGAATAATTTCGCCTGGAAATACTGGTATGGCAATCAGCGAAGACAAACAGATTAGGGGCGGATACTTGAATCTCAAATTCAAAGGCATAAGAAAAAGCTGAAAATAAAATTATAAGTTCCGAGAAACAGGGCGCACGGTTCTCAGCGCTAATCTGTGTCGTGCTCCGGCAAGGTCAGGTGGCGGCCTTTTTCGGAGATTTTGTCCCGGCGCAGACCGGTGTGGCTTAAAGGGAACAGGCCCGCATCGATGGCGCAGTCTTCGCACATGCGCTTGCCTTCAACACCATAAATTTCTTCTTCCGGAAATTCTTTTTCGCAGGTTTCACACAACATCATCTTACTTTTTTGCGGTACCCCGGGATGAACATCGGGGTTTTTCTTCGATATTCGATATAGTCATCGCCCAGGCGGTTTGCGAGCTCGGGCTCCTCGATGTTTTTCAGCTCCCACACGTTGAGCAGGACATACAGCGGGGTGAAGAATACCACGAGCGAAAATGAGTTAACGGCGAATCCGATACCGAACAACAACACAAAGACGCCTGCGAGCATCGGATTCCTGACGTAGCGGTAGGGCCCGGTTTTGACCACCCTCGGGGGCGGGTTGAAGGGAACCGGAGTTCCTTTTGCTCTTATAAATTGAAATGCCGACCAGGCAATCATAATAACCCCTGCTACGACCAGCGCATGCGCCACGGGGAACCGGATACCCGGCGGACCGAGACCGGGCAGGTTCAAGAGCCTGTCGACTAAAACAGCAGCCAGAACAAACAGGGCCGTGAACACGCCGAAGATGACCAGGCCAATCGGTGTCAGAACAAGGCGGGTCATTTTTGTGCCCGTTGCTGCTCTGTGTAAAAAACTGACCCACTGTTTCCGGAATTCCATTTTCATTCCCTGTTACGGCGCACGGTTTAAATCTTCTACAATGAGGCTGCCCAATTTGAATAGATACAAATTCTGTCCCGGATCGATTGCGATCTTTGTTTTTTCGCTTTCGATTAAAAAAGTGTTATACAGAAAATGTCTGATTTTCATTTCGTTCAATCTGTGTTTGCTGTTACAGGCCACTTTTTTAGACGCGTTTTCAGGGCTTCACGCACCTCTTCGTTCACCTCATTCGGCGTTTTCTGCCAGTATATGCGGCCCCGGCGGATGAAGGCCATTCCCAGGAATCTCCCGTTTTTCTTTCGACCAATTTGCTGAATCTGTCAATGAGCTCCTCTTTATACCGGCTATTGCGCGTCGTCAACAGAAACACCGGCCTGCCCGCGAAGTTGTGGTTTTCGACAAAAGACCACAGCGGAACCGCCGGTCGAAACCACCAGATGGGCGAGCACAGGAAAATCATATCGTAACGGGAGAGCTCCACCGGGTCATGCTCAATGGGTGCTGTGGTTACCGCCCTGTCCGCAGGTTCCGAGGCGAGTAGCTGCCCTTTAGGGTCCTGGTATACTGCGGGGCGGCGCTATCTTCAACAAGTCCGCGTCGAAGAAGAAGGAGGTCAATTTTTGGCTGTAGTTCAAGGGCGCCGATAAAGTATGCCGGGTTGCATAAACGAAGGGTTGCATTACTATCTAGATATTATGGTCAGAATTCTTCCTGTTTTCAGCCGGCGGTTGCGTGCCACGATCCCGCTAAAAAAAGAAAAGGAGCTAAAAAATGGGTCTGGGTCGCTTTAAAAACGGTAAGTTTGATCTGGTTGTAGTGGCAAACTTTTCAATGACGGATGACGACTGGGTCAAGTGGGAACGGGCGCTCAAGAAAGCTTCTGAAATTTTTTTCAATGCTTCGGAAGGCCAGATACAATTCGGCCGTATTTTTGTCTGCGATGACAGTGCCGGTTTAGATACCGCCGAACTGATACTGCACCCATCAGGCGATCCGAGTTATGGTTCCCCGGGAGGGTTCGGAACACCGGGTACGGCGCTTCACCTGATGCCTTATGTGACAACCAGGGGACCGTTGACCATCGTCCACGAAATGGGCCATCACGTCTGGGCACTCGGGGATGAGTATACCGGCCCCTATATTTATGATGAAATCGACCGCGCCAACCCCGCCCCTGACAATCGTACCATTCCCATAATCGACACCGGGCGGGATGATGATGAGCTCGTGGGCCGCGATGCGACCCTTGGCTTTAACGATACAGTTGAACGGATTCCGGTAATCGCCAACACCGCCACGACCGTAACAGTGGAATCCGATTTCTCCGATCTACCCACGAACTCAGAGGATGATTATGTCTGGTATGAATCAGAGGCCGAGTGCGCCGATACCACTGGTTCAAACTTCTGTATCATGGAAAAAAGCCGTACCGCTGCCGGTTACTACACTGATTCCGGTGATTGGATCGAGCGGGCCTACCCGGTAACGGAATTCTGTGCACCGAGCAACCACGATCCCGATGGAGATACGCTGCACGAGGACAGATACGGCAAATCCTGCTGGGAAGTTATTCTTGAACGGGAAGAATTTGCAAATCTCAGCATGCCGGATCCGGCCGAAGCCGGACCCACCACCGGTTGGACGCAGCCGGAATGGATCGTACTCGAAAAAAAGCCCCGCTTTGCCCTTGTGCTGGACCGCTCGGCGTCAATGTCTCAGGGCAATAAAATGGTGGATGCTCAACACGGTGCGATCTACTGGATGGAGTATTGCGCGCAGGGCGAGGACCTGCTGGCCATCAACTGGTACAACCACCAAATCGATCCAATTTTAGATTTGACCGAAGTCGGCACTCTGGCGGATCTTGATGACGTAACCGCTTCGATCCTGGCTCTGTCACCGGGCGGATCGACCAACATCCGTGACGGCCTGTATGCCGCCCTGGATCAGATTCAAACACCACCGACTCGGGCAGCGGTTCAAGTCGCCCTGGTGCTTACCGATGGAAAGCACAACACGCCGCAGGATTCACAGGCAACCGAGGTTCTGCCGGATTTCCAGGAAGCCGGCACGCGCATTTATACACTGGGTGTTGGCGCAGAGGATGCGGTGGATATGGATATGCTGGACCAGCTTGCAACGGGCAGCGGCGGCCGCTCATATGCAATCGGAGATAACCAGCCCGGCCAGGTGGAAACCGCCATGGTGGAAATTAACGCGGAAGTGCGGGGTGGCATCATCACCACCGCACCGGCTACTTTCCCGGATAGCTCCCGGGACAGCGATGACGATCTGCCGTCGTGGCCAAAGAAAGACAGACCCGCAAAACGGCCTTCGCTCAAAGCGCTGCTGGAGCATTTGAAGATCCGATCTTTATCCGACGTGCTTCATGCTTCGAAAAGAGGGCGGCGGCGTTTTGCAGCCATTTCAGCATATGTTGAAAAAGGATGCGGCCGTGCTTCGTTTAGTCTGGTACATCCTGAAAATCAGGAAGTCTGGCTTTATCTGGTTGATCCGGACGGCACTCCCGTGGATATGGAAGACAATGAGGTTCAGCACGTCATTAGTAAATCCCCGCACGAGTTTGCCATTGTCAGAAAGCCGAAGCCGGGACGCTGGACGCTGATCGCCTTTCGCCCATTGAGCGGCAAGTCCTTTGCAGTTCATGGGGTCATCGGGGGTGAAAACCGGCATCTTCAGGTTTTTGGTGAAGCCACCAGGAGCAACCCCGTTTCGACCCCCGTCCGGATCCGAGCTTCGGCGCGTTACATTCATGAGCTTTCCAGCCTCAAGGCAACCGCGTGCATTGTTGCACCCGATGGGCGCCGTCACGATATATTACTTTCAGATACCCGATTCGAAGACCGTAACAGCGGACAATACGAGGGTTACTTCCTGCCGGAAACGACCGGACGCTATCGTGGTACGATTCGAATCGAGAATTCGGGAAACGCCACCGTTGCCAGACCCAAATCCCTGCTGCTGCATTCGGATCAAAAATCGATATCATTGCAGACAGCGGTTCCCCGGTTCATTCGGCAGATTCCAATTTACTTTGACTCAGGTCCCAGATCACAAATAAAGGATGAAGAGCTGGCTCACGGGCTGCCGGACAAATTTGCGGCATTGCGGCCACGCGTTACAAAGCTAAAGTCTGCCAAAACCCTGCCGTAAACCAACAGCAGCGTAAAAAAGACGCGGGATTGATTTATCGAGATTTCATGCCTCCATTTTGATCTGGCTTTTCTTAGTTAAATAGAAATTGCAAATTCGTAAAGCAGCACTATGTTAAAATCAGTGTTGATAGATACCTTCAGATGCCAACCGTATTTTATTCATCAACTCTTCAAATAAACGAATGGGATTCCCATGGATGCATATAAAATTTCATTGAAAGTTACCTCGAAAAAAGAATTCAAAAATTTATTAAATTTTTTTGTCAAAAATCATTTTTCGTTTGACCCCTGCTCCCGCTACCCGCAGATCCGGGAGGTGGAGAAGAATGTCGCCGAGGTGGTAATCGTTGCGGGTTCAACCGGTCTGAAAAAGCTCGAAGACGGCGGTTACTCATATGAAATCGTGAAAGACTTTTCCGATGAGGTCGATCCCAGAGAATTTGTTTCCAAAACGAATCGGTTTAAGGCGCAACTGGAAAAACTGAAACAATCAAGGTGAACAATCATGTACCTGAATATAGAAGAGACGCTGACAAAGCTTGAAATTTTCCAGGCCCAGTTCCCGGATTACTGCCAGGTTTTTGCGCTTCCAGAGCAAACGGTGGAAAGCAGGGATGTCTGGGCGCTGCGCGTTAAAACCGGTTCGCAACAGACGAAGCACGGCATTCTCATTATTGCCGGTCTGCATGCCCGGGAATGGGGGAACACGGATATCGTAATTTTCTTTATCGAAGAAATCCTGAATGCCTATAATGCTTCTTCCAGTCTTGTTCTGGGTAACAAGACCTATAGCGCTGCCCAGATTCAGTCCATCGTGGATAATCTGGATATTTTCATCGTTCCCGTAACCAATCCGGACGGCAAGCAATTCAGTTTCCAGGACGGCAATGATGAACAGGGCCAAACCAAAAACATGTGGCGCAAGAACAGACGGGTGAACGAAGGCTCCCCGTGCCGGGGTGTCGACTTAAACCGCAATTTCGATATTCTGTGGGATTTCAACGCGAAGATGCATCCCGATTCTTTATGGGACAATGCGGGTAACTGGTGCCAGGGTGTCCAGGCCGTTTCCGCCGACCCCTGCGAGGCCACCTATCATGGTGACCGCGCCTTCTCGGAGCCGGAAACCAGAAATATCAGGAGTCTTTTGGATACATACAAGCATATCCGATTTTTAATAGATGTACATGGCACCAAGGGGATCGTGCTCATGCCCTGGGGCCATGAAGAAATACAGAATGATGATCCTTACATGAACTTCTTAAATGACGCCTACGATGGGTTGCGCGGCCTGACGGACGCGGTGGTATCGTCAAGCCCCTATTGCAGTTCGGAACCGGCCAATCCGGCCGGCAGTGCCTACCGGGAATATATGCATCCGATCGACCAGAGCCGTTTTGAGATCCTGGGTGAGGCACAGAGACAGGCCATCGAGGATGTGCGGGGCCAGGCTTACGGATTTGCTCCGGGCTTTACCGGCCTCTACGGCATCACCGGGGGAACCAAAGATTATGGCTTGAGCCGGCATCTGGCAGATCCGGATCGCCAGAAAGTCGATACGTTTCTTTACGAGTATGGTATCGACACGGATTTTCAGCCACCTTTTGAGGACGCCTCGGCCCCCGACGACATGACCCGGGTGATCAGAGACTGCGCCTCGGGCCTTATTACTCTTTGCATAAATGCGCAGCGCGTGCCGATAGTCGATCACAGCCCCAGAAGGATTGACTTTGGAAAAGTCAGAATCGGCGCATCCGAGCATTCTGTGATCCGCCTGGTTAACAAAAGCACAACAGATATTGAGATCACCAACGCCAATGTCATTTCCGCCAGCCCCGTGCCTTTAACGGTAAGCGATCCGCCGGCATACTATATCACGCCCGGCCAATCGGCCGACATCCGTGTATCGGTTGCTCCAACGGATACCGAACCGTACAAAGCTTTTGTCGGAATTGAATTTCGCTATTATGATGAAAAAACCATTTACGATGTGCGCATGGTTGAATGCAGGGCCGAGGGCTGTGAAGTCGACGAAGATGCTTGCATGGCGCCGGTTTTCAGGGCCAACAATGTCTTGCGCTGCATATTATTTTCCATCATTACCTCTCTGGTTATCGCCGTTTTACTTCCTTTTATCTGGATTCCCGGCGTATTCTGCAGGATCAAACAGATGTGGTTTCGAATTCAGCACTGCACCGGCGGGAACAGTGATACGTGTATGGAGTTGTAGCGAGTTCAAGGCTCAGGGTTATCCGCAGACCAGTCTGCCATCTTTGTGTAAGGTGGCGCGGATTAGCGCAGATTAAAAAGAAAATTGGTACCGCGGGCGGCCTCATGAATGCACAGCAAAAGGGCAGGGCTTTGCGGCGGTGCTGGAAATACTCTGAAAGTTATTTTTTGCCCTGTTTCTCTTTTTTCAGCCGCTCCAATTTTTTTATGAGTTTCCTGATGTTTTTTTGCTTTTCCTCTTCTCTCAACTCAATCTGCGACCCGGTATAGTAACGGTGATTTTCCATGACCTCGAGGGTGCCTATGTACCACTTGATGTCATCGTTGACATCCAGGCCCCTTGCGCGCCGCCCTTCCCTTAATTTCGCATTCAGTTTAAAAAAATCCTTTCTGCCGAGGTTGTCGAGATCGGCATCGCAAAGGATCTTTTCAAGATGGGTTTTCGGTTTCTTCGCAAGGTCGGTCGCCAGAATCATCTTCTGAACTTTTTCAATTTCCTCCGGTTTATAATCCAACAATTTAAGGATCCTGCCGGCAATGCGTGCAGCAATCGGTTCATTTTTATCATATTCCCTGATGTAGCCGGTGTCATGAAAATATGCCGCAGCAATTACCAGTTCTCTGTCGTGCGAGGATATCTTCTCGGATAGGGCAATTCTGTTGGCAACCGCAACGACGCCTCTGTTAGGATGCAGGGTATGATTGGCATCATGAAATTTAATACCGCTCGGCAGTTCATCTTTAAACAGGGCCCTTACATATCGATCCACCTTTTTCAACCGGGGTGTGTGAGGCTTGTAGTCTGTTTTCATAGCAAGATCCAATATTTATTTTAGTTTTCCAGTTACAGGATCCGGGTGCACCGGTCCCGCTGCTCGAGATTCAGGATCTTACGCTGCCCCAAATAGCCGGATGCGCCGTTAATCGCGACAGTGCTCATCGGTGCCCTCTCATTTGTCTGGGCTTTGTGCCTTAGAACTCAGGGGTTAATTAAAGGATTGCAAAATCAGATGAGAAAGAGAATTCGATCCTGAAAATAATGCACCGCTCCGGATCCATTGCAAAAGGAAGAAAAAAGTATTCTGTATTCATCTATACCCGAATAGATGGGCTTTTTCAATCAAAAACCCTGATAAGTTGGTGGGGCCGCAAGTTTTGGGACGGTATATCGTTGTATTCAGAAGATAAAATGCCAGGCCACAGCGGAAGCAAATAAAAAAGGCAGAGCCATTGCCGGCTCTGCCTTCATCATAAATTATCATATTTAGCGAATCTTAATGCTATTTACCGTTGCCACCGCCGTTGCCACCGCCGTTGCCACCGCCGTTGCCACCGCCGTTGCCGCCGCCGTTGCCACCGCCGTTGCCGCCGCCGTTGCCACCGCCGTTGCCGCCACCGTTGCCGCCGCCGTTGCCACCACCGTTG
>JAFDCJ010000412.1 GCA_019312835.1 Deltaproteobacteria bacterium | reverse complement strand
CTTCTCATTTGGTCGAAGATCAAAGGTGATAGTCCTTCTCCCCTCAATAATAGCGATAATTTTACCTTTCGATTCTGCAATATCAATTAAATCTTCAATATCTTCCTGGGCATAGGAGGATATGACGGATGCAAAAACAGACAAGCAAATTACACCAATAAGAAATTTTCGACATCGAAGCATTGCTCTTCTCCTGAAACAGTTAATTATTATTAGGCACATGACCAGATTAATAACGTCTTTATATCCTGTTAATTTAAATTAACCAAGAGTTCATGTATATTGAGATAAAACGTAACAAATTCTGATTCTACAGATATCATAATTAGTTGTTTCGAAAAAGCTATCCATATGTTCCTATCTAACTGGGCGCTTTAGGCTCAGTTAGGGTTCCATTAATCTCTTTGAGCACATATTCAATTCTGGCCTGCCTGATTTCATAAAACTCGTTCGGCAACCACTCCTTTGGCGGCGGCAGCATGGCCTCCAGTGCAACCGGTAACAGATATCCGATGATGACGCCGTAAAAAACAGCGATGGCGACCGCACCGGTATAATTTTTAAAAGTGATGTTATGCTCGACAAATTTGCCGGGGCTGAGCACCATGATCAAAAACGTGAGCAGAGTGGCGGATAAAAACAGGCCGTGCCCTTTGGCTGCCTGCCGTTTCTCCATCTTCTGGTTGTGATGATATTTCAATTCATCCAGGCCCGTTTTGAATTCCACGCATTCGTCCATGGTCTGGTAGCCGATTTTTTTCTGCTCCCACTCTTCGCACCAGTCTCCAGGCATATCGAGCTTCGGGATAAAGATTAAATCAAAGGTGACGCTGACCAGAAAAAAAAACAGACCGGCAAATATCAGGTACAATAAACGGAAACTGTAAAAATAGGCTAGAAATTCCTTCATGGTTCGCTGGTCCTTTTTTATCGAATGCGGGAATGCCAGGGGTTCTGTCGTCTGTCTTTTGTCCTCTGTCATCTGTTTTCTGTTATCTGTCCTCTGTCTTCAGCCACCCACTGCGTGTGACAGAGCTGAACACTCTTTTCAATCTGATCGCGCGGCACCAGAAGGGAAATACGAAAAGAGGTCGTAGTAATACCGAGCACGGGTATAGCGTTGAGGGCCAGCAACTCGAGGGCATCCAGCAGGGGCAGGTTGTTGCGGTTCAGACCCTCACCGATCAGCGACAGCGCCGCCAGGTCGGCATCGAAATCGATCGGGGGGCCGATTTTGCTTTTAAGGGTTGCCTTGATCTGGTCCCAGCCATAAATATTCTGGGTGGAAACCACAAAGGAGGCTTTCGAAGATTTATCAGAGGTGGTGGTCCCGGCCACATTGACTTCCTTGATCGGCACCTGTTCGTTTTCTAAAAATTCGGCGGCCTGCTTGAACAGCACTTGTGCATTTTTTCCATCCAGGCGGATGCGCTCAACCTGTTTTTCGCTGACAACCGCCTGCACCCCGATGATCTTGCCGGGCGCAAGGCGGCGGATAACGGTTTCCCGGCCCGGTTCGAAAGCACTGCGGGCGTAGATGGCGATATTTTTTTCCTTGGCAAATTGCACGGCATTGGCATGCAGCACCTTGGCCCCGGCCATGCTCATCTCCTGCATAACCGGATAGGAAAGCTCCGGCAGATGGCGGGCATCGGCCGCAACGGATGGATCAGCCGAGTAGACCCCGTCCACATCGGAATAAATCTCACAGCGCTCGGCATCAAGGGCCGCTGCCAGGGCCACGGCGGTGGTATCCGAGCCGCCCCGCCCCAGGGTCGTGATATCCCGCTTGTAGCTGACGCCCTGAAAGCCGCCGATGATCACCACCTTGCCCTTGGCCATTTCATCCTGAACGCGAAACGGCCTGACCTCTATGACCTGGGCGTCATTGTGCCGGTCGTTGGTGATAATACCGGCCTGGGAGCCGGTCAGTGAAACCGCCTGCAGGCCCCGGGCATGCAGCGCCATGCTCAGCAGCGACATGGTTATACGCTCGCCGGTTGACAACAGCATGTCCATTTCACGCCGCGGCGGTTTGGTGGAAATTTCCCGGGCCAGGGCCACCAGTTCGTCGGTGGTCTTGCCCATGGCCGAAACGACCACGGCAATATCGATATGTTGATCTTTGAGGCCGGCAATTAAGTCGGCAATTTGACCCAGCTTGGCAGCATCCGCCACACTGCTGCCGCCGTATTTTTGAACAATACAGGTCATAACGGTGTTACCTCCGGAATATCTTTATTTCGGTAGCTTCAGCAGTCTGTAAATATTAGTATAGCATATCAATGGGCGATCCTGAATACCGAATGCCATGAGCTGCACCCCCGGGCCCGGCAAAAATGACAATCGCCGCCCTGATGATCCAGGGCCTATTTTGTATATTAAATATTGACAAACCATCCCGCCTTTCGGATACCATTGCAGATGACAGAAAATATGCACAAGGAGGTCGACATGTTCCTATCGCTCATCGAAAACCGAAGAAGTATTCGCAAGTTCCAGGATAAAGCGGTCGATGACGAAACCATCGATAGTTTGGTAGAAGCCTTATTGCGCGCCCCAACCTCCCGGGGTAACAACTCATGGGAGTTTGTGGTGGTCACCGAAAGCGAGCGGCTCGCTAAGCTCTCCGGCGCCAAACCGCATGGGGCAAGCTTTTTAAGGAAGGCGCCGCTTGGAATCGTCGTTTGCGGCGATCCGCAGATCAGCGATGTGTGGATCGAAAACTCATCAATCGCGTCGATCTATATCCACCTGGCGGCTGCATCACTGGGTCTGGGCAGTTGCTGGATCCAGATAAGGGAGAGAGCCCACGATGACACGCTTAGCGCCGAGGCCTATATCGCCGATGTGCTGAATCTGCCGGCCCATCTAAAGGTGCTGTCCATTATCGCCATCGGCTATCCCGATGAGCGTAAGCAACCGCACCCCAGAGACAGCCTGGCCTGGGACCGGGTGTTCTTAAACGATCATCGCACCCCATACCCCCATAGGCGCTGACCTGTCTGGGGCCGGGAAATACAAAATTAACCTTGAACAAAGGAGGCAAACCCATGGCAACATTTTTTATGTTCGGTAAATACACCGCTGAGGCCATCAAAGAGATCAGCATAGAGAGAACCCAGCAGGCGGTTGCCGAAATAAAAAAGCTGGGGGGGGAAATGATCGCCATGCATGCCTTGCTCGGCGAATACGACCTGCTGTTCTGTGTGTCATTGCCCGGTGTGGAGGATGCCATCAAAGCCTCGGTGGCGTTGCAGAAATTGACCGGGATTTCATTTTCCAGCTGCCCGGCGGTCACCGTCGAGGCTTTCGATCAGATGATGGCGCAATGAGCCTGGCGGTTGCACCAACGACATGGCAGCGGCTGGAAATTGAGTCCGGCTAGATATCCCCGCCGGCTTTTGCCGGCGGCCGCAAGGTCATGATCAGTCCAAAGCCAACCAGGGCCAGAGCGGTAAGTATGAGAAAGACCAACCGGTAGTTTCCGGTTAAATCGAATAGGTGCCCGGCCATCAGCGGACCGAGGGCTCCGCCCAGGGTCCCGCCGAACAACACGATGCCGAACAAAAGTCCGTGAGAGCCGGTGCCGAACAACTCGGCCACCATGGGCGACATGACGGTAAATAATCCACCGTGAGCAAAGCCGTAAATGACGGCAAAAAGATACAGCATCCAGGCTCCTTCAGACAACTGCAGCCAGACAAGCCCTCCTATCAGAATAATGAAACAGGTGATCAAGGAGCGCTTGCCCCCAATTCCGTCGTTTACCGTGCCCATGGTAAACCGGCCCAGCATGCTGACGCCGCCAATGGTAGAAAGTACCCCCGCAGCAATGGTCGGCGGCAGGCCCAGATCACGTGCGTGCGGCACGATGTGCACAACCACGGTCAGCAAGCAGAAAAACACCGCAAATTCGGCCACACACAGCGTCCAAAATGCCCTTGTGCGCGAGGCCTCAGACAGGGACAGGCTGCCTTCATCGGTGGTGGAGATGAAGCCCGCGGTGCGGTTGTTGCCGTTATCCGGTGCTATCCCCATACTCTGGGGGTCCCGGCGCATCAACTGGGCCACGGCCACCAGCGCTACCAAAGCTGCGGCACCGATAATAAAACAGGATGAGCGCCAACCAAGGGCGGCAATCAGGGCGGTGGCAATTAAAGGCAGGCAAAGCTGACCGCATCCGGTGCCGACCTTGACAATGCCGGACATCATTCCGCGTCGCTTGACAAACCAGCGCGCAATGGTGGAAAGGGTGATAACGTCATGGGTGCAGTAGCCGATCCCGACCACCAAACCATACAGCAGGTATAGTTGCCAGGCTGTCTGCATGTAAGACATGAGCAGGTAGCCAACGCCCAATGAGATGCCGGCAACCGCAATCAGAATCCTGGGCCCGATGCGGTCGTTCAGGCGACCGGCCAGAATCCCAGCGGCTCCCATAACCAAAAATGCCAGCGATGAGGCACCGGAAATCGTCGCCCGGGACCAGCCGAATTCGGACTGAAACTCTTTGAAAAACACCCCGTAAGCAAACAGGGCACCGATACTGACGGCCTGAATGACGAAACCGGCGGCCACAATATTGTAACCGTAAAAATACCTGGCTCTCACGTTATCTCCCCGCATGCAGGCCAAAATAGTTAACTTGAAAAAATTGGGTCATACCTTAATTTAACCATATTAGCAAACTATAAGTGGTAGTGGATATTGATAAAAAAAATAACAGGAGGCAGGCACCATGACATTCGACGAATTCCTTGCCAGCATCAATAATGACCAACCGGCTCCAGAACTGTCCGAAACTCTGACATCGCTGTGGTGGGATAAAAAAGGGAACTGGGACCGGGCTCACGCTATTGCCCAGGAGATTCCGACCACCCGGGGCAGTGCCGTGCATGCCTATCTGCACCGGGAAGAAGGGGTTTTGTGGAATGCCGACTACTGGTATGGACGGGCCGGACGGACGCGGCCGGAGATATCGCTGGAAGAAGAGTGGACGCAATTGGTGATCGAAATGCTGGCAAGTTGAACCCAGATCCAATTTCAGCAAGGTCGGATGACGCATCGATCCCAATTCTCAGAGGTGTGCCTTTATAAGGCGGGGATTCGTGCTGTGTCCCGGGAATATGGCACAAAAAGTTTTTGTTTAATTTAGCACGATATCTCTTCGTCATTCCCGCGCAATAGGCTGTGTCGCAGTTCAGAAAAGCCACCATTACTTCCGTATCGTCATTCCGGGCTTGGCCCGGAAGCCAGCGCTTTTTCAACGTATTACACAACTGGATGCCGGATCAAGTCCGGCATGACGATCAGAAAACAGGCAATTTTCTGGATTACGACACCCTCTCGCATGCGTGAATCCACGCGGATTCAAACAGGACTCCCGTCTGCACGGGAGTGACACGCCTTTTGAATTCGGTTTACAGGACCGTACCCTAGAATCTGTCGGAACG
>JAFDCJ010000411.1 GCA_019312835.1 Deltaproteobacteria bacterium | reverse complement strand
CGCTTTTCATGCCAAACCAATTGTCAGAGAAAACTCCGAGCAGTCGATTTCCAGTATAGGTCTAGACGGGCTTTTGTATTTGATGGGAATCAGCGAAAGAGAAATTCAGCAGCGGTAGAGCATTTGTCAAAATAACATTGCGATAGCGGTAGCATGTTGGGTTGGGTTTGTCGCTTGCGTCTGATATGGGCGGATGCAAACGCTCTAATATTTTTTTCTTTTTGCACAAACGCTTTACACAACTGCTGATCTTGTTTGGGCGGCTGGGGCTGCGGCGGCTTTAGTGCCGAAGCCTGCTTGTGAAAAACCCGCAGCACCGGCCACCATGCTGGAGCGCTTCGATAGCTGTATGTTGCCGATCGGCAATGTAGCTAGAAGTTTGCTTCAAGATCGCGGCGGGACTGATCTTTTAAGTGTGAGAATACATCAGTATTTCAAGAATTTAAAGTGAGGTCCTAATCCGCCAAAAAAGTCTTCACATCGAAATCGACCCCTGCCGGAAATCAGTCAAGCCTATTTGGGCATTGATCAATACCGGTTGACCGTCCCTGGCTGCCTGTTTGGCCTGTTGAAATATGGTTTCACAGTCCTCATTTTTATCCAATAAAAAGCCTTTCGCACCGAATCCCTCGGCGACGACCTGGTAGTCAGTCCTGTGCAGCTTGGTGGCCACATCGTCGCCGAAAAGGGCAATCTGGTCGCGGGCGATTTGGGTCCAACCGCCGTCGTTGCCGACCACGGCGATAACCGGCAGCCGATGTCGCACGAAAGTGTCAAATTCCTGCAAACTGAATCCGGCCGCACCGTCGCCATAAATCAGCCATACTTCGGACTGGGGGTGGACCAGTTTTGATCCCAGGGCAAAGCCGGCGCCGACACCGAGGGTTCCGAAGACACCCGGATCCAGCCATTTCAGCGGTCCAGACGGCTGCAAGATATAAGATGCGGTGGCCACGAAATCGCCACCATCGGCAACGATGATGCCATCGTCATCGATGGCCTTATCCAATTTCTGCAGCATGGCAAGGGGATTGACGAACTCAGTGTCTTGGCCAGCGGTTTGGGCGATAAAAGCTTCTCGCTCGCTGTCATTCTCCTGGAGTTCCTGTATCCATGACGCCCAGGCGTAAGGTTCGGGCGTAAACTCATCCGCCAGGGCACATAGAAACAGAAAGGGGTCCGACAGAACCGCCAAGTTAGGACGGCAATTCAATTTCAAATCCGTCTTACTTCGATTGACCGCAATGATTTTGGCGCCGGAACCGATGGCGCGGCCATAATTCAGCCGGAAATCACAGGGCATGCCTGCGATGATGACCAGATCCGCTTTTTGCAAGGCCTTTTTTCTTTGATGGCGCATCTGCATGGGGTGCGATCTTCCCAAAAGCCCCCGGGCCATCCCGGTCAAATATACAGGTACCCCCATTGATCCAATGGCCCCGGCCAGCATATCGAGCTTACCTGGCTGCAGCATGGCCTGGCTGCCCACAATCATCACGGGCCTTCGGGACTCGGCGACTAGTTCTGCGGCTTTGGATATGGAACCGCGGTCAATATCCGGTGAGCTCACCTTGTATTCGCCGGGTTTCATTTCCTCCAATTCACAGGCAAACATCTGATCGACATGCCGCTGCAGATAGAAGTCCAGCAATTTGCTCCTGAGGCCGCTTTTGGGTTCGGGATCCGGCCTGGCACCGTACCATTGCCGCACCAGGGATTCGCTGTAAAGAATATCAATCGGACATTCGACGAATACGGGGCCGGGAACACCTGAACGGCAAACGTCAAAAGCCTTTTCCAACACGGGAATGACATCGCAGTTGCGCCGAACGGTAACGGCCATTTTTGCGATTGATTTCAGCAGGGCCAGCTGGTCGATGTCCTGCAGGGCCCCCCTGTTTCTGAGCACCGTCGGTGCCGCCCCGCCCAGCAGAACCAGCGGTGTTTGGGCCATCTGGGCATTTTTAAGCGCCGTGAGCGAGTTGGTGACGCCCGGCCCGGCAGTGACGGCGGCAACACCGGGAACGCCGGTGATCCGTCCGACGGCATCGGCCGCAAAGACGGCATTTACTTCATCTCTGACATCAACCACCCGAATCCCCTCTTTTTTGGCTCCGATCAGAATCGGTGAAATGTGACCCCCGCAAAGGGTAAATAGAAACTGCACACCCTGCCGGCGCAATACCTGGCCGATGATGTCACCACTATTTAGTTCCATAGCTTCCTCCAATCAGAAAAGGTCGGGTAGCGGAAATCGTTCATTGCCAACAAATGCATGTTGTTTGAATCGGCAATATCGGAAACGGCTTTTTCAGTCAGGCCCCTTTTCCATCAGTCGTCGAAGATCTTCTCGAGCCCAGGCTCGCGGAGTGTCCCGTCCAAGGGAAGATTCTCCGGTATCGATTTGCAAACAGCGCTGATAAGACCGGATAGCGGATGGTCTATTTCCATTGAGCCGGTGATGAAGACCGATGATATATTCGGCGGTAGCCTGCCCTTCGGGTGAATCACCCATCAACTTCCTGAAACTATTTTCATCCAAATTTCCCAGGAGAAAAGAAGCCTGTGATGCGAAGAATTTAAACTCGCGGAAATCTCTCTCGATCAATTGCCAGTAGTGCCCGGCCCGGGCAGCGTCATTATTAAGCCTGGCATGTAACATACCGGCTTGCATGGCCGCCGTAAGCTTGATTCGTTTCGCCACATCGCGGGACGTCATCACACGGTCGTATAGCTCTAAGGCCTGTTTAAAGTTGCCCGATTCACGGTATCGTCGGGCCAAGAGCATGGCCGGTCGCTGCCCCCCGGTATTGACCAACGCTTCCTTTAATAGTGCTATTTCAGCATCAAATTGACCCCTACGGCGCTGAATGTTGGCCATTAGCATCAACGCCTCCTGATTGGCAGGTGCCAGTCCGAGGCTCTTGATCAATTTTTTTTCAGCAGCATTCAAATCCCCGTCCAGCAGATGGATGTAGGCAATGGCATTCATCACCTCCGGAAATTGGGGCTCCCTGCGTAAAGCTTCCTGAAGATATCGCATCGCTTGATCAAGCCTCTTTTGCTCGATCAGGATACGCCCGATGCGGTGGGGTGAATCCGGATCCCAGGGAAAATCATACATGGACTTTTGAAAGGACCGGATTGCGGCATCCATCCGGCCGCTGTTTTCATAGTGCTTACCGATAAAATAATCATGCCGCGCGGATTTGCGAGCCTCTAAATTTTGCCAGTCCGGCCAAGATAACAGGCAGAAAAAGGCCAGCAGCGCAACGCTTTTAGACAGTGCCGGCATATTTCTCGTTTTAACCAACTGATAAAAATGCCACAACGATAGTGCAGCAAAGATGGCCAACAAAACCGCCGATGGCAGACGGTAGCGGTCGGACGCTTTAAACGGTAAGATGGATAAGATTCCAATGGTGGTAAAGAGTATCACCAGCAGCTGGTTTTTTGATGGGCGCCTGGTGAATGTCAGGCCCAGCAGCCCGAGAGGACCGATCAGCCAAAAACCGGTCCAGGGCATTGAGAGGACACTGGCGTAATTGCGGTAGGCATAGACATCAAATTCCTGACTCCATTCCCGTGCGTTTGCAAAAATGACCAGGCGCCGCAAAAAATTCAGGGCAACACCTGCAGGATTCTCCCGCAAAACCCTTTTTAGCCGCTGGTACCAATATTGTTCGACTTCCTCTGCCTTGAATGCGCCAACCTGATCGGGCATGCGCATATATTTGAGAAATAGAATTCCAACCGGAGGGTGCAGCCCTTCAAATTCCGGGGAAAGGCCGGAATACAGACTCCAGCTTGCCTGGGCCCTTACCATAGGAGCGCCGGTTATGTGGTAATTGCGCACAACTATGGGACCGATAATTAAAATCGTTCCAAGAGAAAACAAAACAGCCGCCTTTAACGCCCTATTCCGCTGAGGCCAGGTTTGCCAAACCAGCCAGACCATAACAACAGGAAGCAATAGAAACAAATTGGCCCTAACGCCGGCAGAAAGGGCATACGCAATGCCAGCTGCAATGAGGGCCCAACAGCGCGGCGAATATCGAACCAGGAGCCAGAGGGTCAAACTCTGAAAGAATATGCTAAAGGTTTCGGCATACTTCTCAGCCCCGAAAATTACCAGCATCCAGTAAGTTGCCAATAGATAGCCGGTTATCAAACCCACCTGTCGATTCCAGGCCCGGGCGGCAACCTGGGCCATCAGAACCGCTGTAAATGCACCCAGGATGCCCTGCAAAACCTTATTTACAAATGGATTGGGCCCGAAGATAATCTGCTGCACTGCCAGAAAGGCCGGATAAATCGGCAGATAATTATCAACCCGATCCCACAGCCATACCCCATCAACCATTTTTTGGGCCCACTGGGCATATACGACAGCATCAACGACGGATACACCAAAAAGGGGATTGGCAGTGGATTGAATGACGTAAATCATCCGCATTGCGAATGCGAAAACAAACAAAAGGATAACCGATTGTATCGTGATCGATCGAGAGACAGTATCTGGATGGGGATTCTTATCAGACCAAGGTCGTCTGGAATGCGTACCGGTTGTGGTTTGGGAGTTGTCCATCGGTAGTTGCGGGGCATTGTACCAAATTTCGCTGCGAGTGCAATCAAAATCTCAGAAGCGCTTGATCAGCCGCCTTTTATTTTGACAACCTACCAAATTTTTTATATAAATATAAGCTTATCGGACCTATTCCTTCCGCATTAGCTGAATCCCGGCCAAACAGGCAGCCCGCATGAGCTGTGGCTGCTGTCGGCAACGGGGAAAATGGCTCGCTAAAGATATTTGGAATATCCACCGTGTCAACAGAGATAAAAAACATAGTTTCACACCGTTTCTCCCAACTCAAAAACACCGGTTTTCTGAAGAAAATCCTTAATTTCAGGGACCAGAAGCGGTTTTCAACCTACCTCGTAACGACTTTCGTCGTGCTCGCCACCCTGGCCGTTTTTGTCATTCTGGTCGCCCTGTATGGCTATTTCGGCAAACAGGTCGAGTCGGAATTTCGCAAAAAGGTATTGGCTGAAAAAGGTCAGGTTGAAATCATTCTCAACAACCGCATCTCGAGCATAAGTGGCATGCTGAAGGACCTTGGGTCCGACAACATTATTCGGGTAACCGTGATGCTCGACGGCCAATCTCAGTTGGAAGATCGGGTCTCCGAATTTTATCCCTCTCGCGAAGGGGTCTTTTTCTTTGTCAGGAAACAAAGTGAAAATGAAGTTATCCCGGATAGTTATCCTAATTTAAGCCAAGAGTTGATCCGTTTTGCCAAGGAGAGTTATCCTTACGGCGAAGTGATCGAAGAAAATGGCGAGACACGCTTGCTGTGGTGGTTTTCGACGCCGATCATGCACCAGACCCAGCTCATGGGAACGGCCTATGCCCTGTATGACATGACCCGGGATTACAAGCTGATTTCAGTCGTAAATCAAACGGTCAGCGGGGATGTGTCCATTGTTAAATCCGACCGGCTTTACAGCCTGATCTCTAAAACGTCGATTTCGCTCGACGAGGAGATGCGCCAAAACATTGCCAGAAGACTGGAGCTTCTTCCCCTGGGCAACACGATCATTTTATCCAAAATAGATGGCTTTGATAACCTTTACTTCCACTCATCGCTGGAGGCCCTGAGCTCAGCCAAGGCTCGGATCAGTTTGTGGATCGGCCTGATTTCCATAATTATTTTGACGCTTTCGATCATTATGTCCATTTATCTGGGGAAAAAAATGGTGGCGCCCTTGCGCCAGATGACCCGAAAAGCCATCCAGATCTCAGAAGGAGAGAAAGATCTTCAGTTTGAGAACAATGCCAATAATTACTGGGAATTCAACCAGCTGTCACAGGCATTTAACTTTATGCTGGCCAATTTAAAAGATGCCGAAGAACAATCTCGTTACAAGGAACTGCTTGAAAACGTGGATGATGCCGTTTACATCCTTGATCGAAAAGGCAAGGTGCTGGAAGCCAATGAGGCCGCTTACGCCCAACTGGGATATACGCCCGAGCAATTTTTCGACCTCAACCTAACCGACATTGTTCCCGCAGCGGATGCCGCTTTAATCATCGACCAACTCAGGGAACAAAGAGACGCCCAAAACCCGCCAAAAATGACGATCGAAACGACTCACGCCAAAATCGATGGAGTCCCGCTTCCGGTGGAAATCTACTCCCGCGCGATTTCCTACCGGGGACGCAAGGTTATCCTCAATGTGGCCCGTGATATCGCCGCACGCATCGAAGCCGAAAAGGAAAAAAGATATCTGGAAAGTCAGCTGATCCAATCTCAGAAAATGGAGGCCGTCGGCACCCTTGCCGGGGGGATCGCCCATGACTTCAACAACCTGCTAATGGGCATCCAGGGTTATATTTCTCTGATGAGGCTGCAAACAGATCCTGACGATCCCAATGGTGAATACATCCAGGGCATCGAAACCGCTGTCAACAATGCCGCCAATCTCACCAATCAGCTGTTGGGCTTTGCCAGAAAGGGAAAGTATACCCTCAGACAAACATCTTTGAACACCATCGTTGAAAGCAGTACCAAAATGTTTACCCGAACCCGCAAAGAGATTGTCACCCACAAAAAGCTCCAGGATAAACTCTGGAGTGCTAAGGTGGATCCGGGTCAAATAGAGCAAGTACTGATAAATCTTTACCTCAATGCCTGGCACGCCATGACTGACGGCGGCGAAATTTATATCGGGACTGAAAATGTCTATCTAAGTGATGAATACTGCAAGCCCTTCGAAGTACCGGGTGGAAATTATGTGAAAGTATCGGTAACCGATACCGGCGAGGGCATCGATCGGGATATTATCGAAAGGATTTTCGAGCCCTTTTTCACCACCAAAGACGTGGGCAAGGGAACTGGCCTCGGCCTGGCCTCGGCTTACGGTATCATAAAAAATCATAACGGCATCATCCGGGTTTACAGTGAAAAAAATCATGGGACGACATTCAACATCTATCTGCCGGCCTCGGATCTGGAAACCGAAGACGTCACGGACGTCGAAGTCAAAACCGATATGGTAAAAGGCCATGAGGCAATTCTTTTGGTAGATGACGAAGAGGGCACCATCCAGGTTGAGGAGCTGATGCTCAAGGAGTTGGGCTATCAGGTGATTCCCGCATTAAGCGGCCGGCAGGCTATCGAGCTGTACAAAGAGAAAATGCCTTATCTTGATCTGGTAGCACTGGATATGATCATGCCCGAGATGAACGGCAAGGAAACCTACGACGCGTTGAAGAGAATAAATCCGAAGGTTAAGGTGCTTCTGGTAAGCGGATACAGTCTCAACAAACAAATCGAGGAATTAATGGACCAGGGCTGTAACGGATTCATACAAAAGCCCTTCGACATTGTGCAGTTATCGCATAAATTACGTGAGGTTCTTGAAAATTGACGAAATCTTTTGATTTCGAATGAATCCAGAAAAATTAGCTTCTTAGCCCGGTGTTTAGTATTTGGTGTTTAGTGTTTATAGAAACCGGTGGAGCAGAACCATCGCGTACCAAATACTAAACACGAAACACCAAACACATGATGAATTTGACTTTTTCGAATTCATCATTCTTTTACGGGGCTTAAAATAATTTCGATACGTCTATTTTGATGGCGGCCTTCTGCCGTTTCATTGGAGGCCACTGGTCTGTAGAAGCTGTAACCGCGGGCTGAGAGTTTTTCCGCCGGAATCCCTCCCGCCTCCTGAAAGAAGCGGGCCACAGTTGCTGCCCGGGCCGTCGAGAGCTCCCAGTTGCTGGGAAAACGTTTGCGTAACGCCTCACTTAACGGTACGTTGTCCGTGTGACCCTCTACAACGATATTCTGATCTTCACTGTCCTTCAGCGAACCGGCCATAATCATCAGCAACTCTTTTCCTCTGGGGTTAATCTCCACACTTCCAGAATCGAAAAGAATCTTATCCACAAATATTACCTTTAGTTTATCGTCCGCTTCAACGACTTCAATCTCCTGGGAGGCAATCTGGTCTTTCAGGCTGGTTTCGATCGTTTTCTTGGTATCATCGAGCAGCTGGATGACTTTCCCCTGCAGCTGAATAACTGATTTTCTCTTTTCCAGTTCCAGTTTAAGGGTGTTGATATTGGTTTGTTGCTGCTGGTTGATATTTTTCAGGTAGGCGTTTTGGGCTTCAAGCCTTTTCAAATCCCTGGTTAGCTGGCTTCTGGCGGCCTCTGAAACGCTGAGCTGTTGCTGCATCGTTTGATACCGCGCCACGGTCTGCTTATGCTCGACATTAAGGCTCGCAAGCTCATTCAAGGCTTCATCTCTCTGTTTGCGACATCGCTCCAACTCGGTTTGCGCTTCATTGTAAAGCGGCATGGGCATGCAGGCGGCCAGTACCATCACAACAAAACCCAAAATGAGCGGCAACGTTCTGATGCGCATGAATAAGCCTCCGATATGCAGCTAGTGTTGAGGGTATGCAGGGGAATAAACCGTATCGGAATTTATAGTCAATATCTCTTCAGTCCAAGTATCTGTTATGACTTATAGCAAAAATTCGCTTAATGATCTAATACTATTTACGCAATAACTTCTAGTTCTGCGGTTGAATTGATTCAAGGGTTGACTCATATATCTCACTCATCGGCCCCCCGATGGCAACCGCCCTTTTAGCGGCCTCAAGTGCTTCTTGTTGGCGGCCCTGTTCATAAAGTACCTGGGCAAGATTGTTATACGCTCCGGCCGCTAGCGGATGGTTGTTTACGGCCCTTCGAAAGGCGTTTTCAGCGCCCGGCAGGTCTCCCAGTGCATACAGGCTGTTGCCCAACCCCATGCAAGCGACCAGGCTCCGTGGCCATCTTGCCAATGCGGCATTATACCCTTCAACCGCGGCATGAAATTGACGGGCTTTTTCAAGCCCGAGCACGGCTGTCAGATAGTCCTTCTCGGTGGCAATTGCCGGCAGCTGGTCGGGCTTGAGTACAATCAGCCCCCAATAGTTGCTTCGGGACCAGGTTTTTTCGAAAATTTTCAGGGACATTAGTTTGCGCTCGGTTGTTCCTGAACGCAGGATAACCGTCTGCTCTACAAAATCATAGCCGACGACGACGGCGTAATGCCACACCGGAATCCATGACAGACCAAGATTTTGTAATATAATCACGGGGTGACCGGCCGCCACTTCCGGCCAGATCAAATTGAAATTCTCGATAGTATACGCAATTCGACCGTGGCGGCGGGTGGCCCCGATCATGGCCATCTGCAGACTCCCTTTGCGCGAGGGAGTATAGACCTGGCTTTGGAGTGCCTCGGGCGTAATCGGCAAACCGCTGTAGGTCAACGCCATGGCGAGAGCAGAGGGACCGCACTGATATTTGCTCTGGGGAAAAAAAGGGACCGCTTCGATTTCAAGGACAGGCGGGAGGTTTTCCGACCCAGCCGGCAGTTCGGTCGTTTTAAGGCCTGCGCAAGCGGTCATCAAACAGACGATAAGCCCCAGCAAAAGCAACGGGCAGAACCAATGATGGTAAGTTCGGGCGGAAGGCATATTTTCGCAATAACACTTAATACAGTTTTTCAGGCAAGCTACTTAAACAAGTTGAAGGTTTCAGGTGCCAAAACCGATCGGTTCAAAAGTTCGGGGTTCAGCGTTCAGAGGTTGATAATTTGTGCCGAAGAGCATTTTAAATCTTTGACGCTGAACGGTGAACCCTGAACCGTGATCGCCATCGGTGCCGCACAGGTTTATGCACGTCTCTGGAGTGCGGGTGTACCTCGGAACCTTTTTTGGGAACCTTCGATTATATTAAATCCGTATACCCCAATATTTCCAATACCAGCAGGGTAAGAAAAACGACAATCACGACGAAGAAAAAGGTTCCCCAGAAGTCACCCCCTGCGGGAAGTCCGTCAATTTTTTCGGCTATTTGCATAACCTCGGCATCCGACAGACTGTCCACCCGGGCTTTGGCCTCGGCTGGATCAATTCCGCGGGCTGTCAGGGCGGACTGAACAT
>JAFDCJ010000410.1 GCA_019312835.1 Deltaproteobacteria bacterium | reverse complement strand
TATCACGTCTCGGCCGGTTTTGTACGGTAAACCAGGCGGGTGAGTTGTAATCAAACAATATAATATTAATCCAATTTAATTTCAAGACATTGCTGCAAAATAATTACTTGTCATATTGATACAACAAGTATATAAGTAATCATGATCAAATTTTATACGAATCAGGAGCTCTCGCGACGGTTCAATATTAAACTGTCCCGCTGGAAGCGATGGTCCCGGGAATTTTTACCGCCGGACCCGCTGGGCGGTTTGCAATCGGGTTATGCGCGGCAATACAATCTCGACCAAGCGTTTAGCGTTTTTTTGGGGGGATATCTGGTAGGAGATCTGAAGTTTACGATACCGGAAGCCCGCTTAATTTTAAAAGATCTGCACAACTGGCTGGTGGAAAAACAATTTTATTTCAATTTTTCCGGCCGTACGCCTGTCGCCGGGGAAAACCACATGGACATTCAATATTATCAGATTGCGATTGGCCGAATGGCGCCGGACGCTGCCGACGGTGCCGGATTGTCTTACTGCCTGAAAAGTGTTACCGCAGATGAATGGATGGATGTCAACGGCAATCGGGTGCATCAGAAAACATCTGTGGAGGAGGTTGTCAATTCGGCAGCGACGGACGTTTCCATAAATGCAATGGCCGGCTATCGGGTTTTAAATATCAGCGTCCTTCATCACACTTTTTTAAATGCCCTCAAACAAGATTCCGGCGCGTAGTCCCGAGCTTTATAGCCGTCCTTCCACCAGCTGTAAAATTTCCGGCAGCCGCAGGGGAAAAACCCTTTCCGTCCCGGCGGGCAGGGCAATCCCTTGTTGTCTCAGCCAATTCACCCGGGTGGTAATCGCCGCTCCCAGCATCAGATTCATGGCAACGGTAACGGTTTCTCTGTTTTCCCAGTTTTCAAGAAAGCTACCTTTTACCCAATGATTGAAGGCCCCAATGGCCGGACCACACCAGATTTGATAGTCGATTTTGCGTGTTTGATCACCGGCATTGGCCCAGTTCGACGATTGTCCCAGGTAGGATCGAAATACGAGGGCCATTTTATGCTTGGGATCCTTTTCGGCCAGATCGATTTGCCGGGGGTCGCGCTGGGTGAAAAAATCGCGAGTCTGTACCCATTCGTCTTCAAAGCTGCATTTGAAAAAATCGCGCTCCAGAACAGCCCGCTGATCGGCTGGTATGTCTTCATAACAATTGTGGCGATTGTATAGCTCATAAAGCTTGGCGGCGCGCAGCGGAAACATGGTACCGCGCTTGAGTACCTGGACTTTAACCCCCAGTTCAAACATGTCGGCCGCCGGTGCCATGGTGACGTCGGCCTGATCTGCTTCGGCGAGCATCTGACGCACCGTGTCCGACGTGCCGGCTTCGATACAGGATTGGTTGACCGACCCCGTGAGGACATAAGCCGCGCCCATGGCAAATGCTGCAGCGGTTGAATGGGGTGTGGCAATGCCGCCGGCGAGCCCGACCCGGACCGGGTTCTTATAACCGTAGTGCTGCGATATTTCATCCCGCAGAGCCAGCATGGTGGGCAGCAGCGTCAAAGCGGGTCGGTTGTCCGTGTGGCCGCCCGAATCGGCTTCGGCCGTCACGTCATCTGCCATCGGGATTTCAGCGGCCAGGGCAGCCTGTTGCGCGGAAATCAGGTTGCTCTCGACGAGCTGGCGCAAATATTTTTCCGGCGGCGGTTCCAGAAATTTGCGGGCGACCTCAACCCGCGACACCTTGGCAATGATTTTGTTCGGGCAAGCCACGTTACCGCTGCTATCCCGGGTCAAGCCTTGAACCCGGTAGTAAACCAGCGGCAGCGTCAGCCCCAGATAGGCCGATGCGCTAATCAGTGTAACCTTGTTGCGGAGGTACAAATTGACGGTGGCAGATTCAAGTTCAGGGTCGGCCGGGCTATGAATCAGGTTGAAACCGAAAGGACGTTCGCCCAGCCGCTGCTGCAGCAAGTGAACGGCCGCTTCGATTTGATCGGGTAATAGACCGGCGGCACCAAAAAAACCGATCATTCCGGCACGACCAACGGCCTCGACCATCTCAACCGAAGTGATCCCGTTGGCCATGGCACCGGCAATATAGGCGTACCTTAAATGGTAAGCCTTTTTAAATTGCGAATCGCCAAGGTTCCGGGGATGCAAAGCGGGGGCATATCCCAGCAGCGGCAAGGCATCCGAGCCATCCGGTTTGACAGGGCCGATGGTAATGGTGCCGTCTTGGGTGACGGCTGCCCGCCCTTTCAGGTTAACCACATACAAGGGACGGGTCACCTGACGCAGGGCTTTATGAAAATCAAGATCATCGGCCTGGGGCTGTTTCTGATCCGGGTACCACCAGCCTTGTGGTAATTCATCTGTGTTTGGCGAAATCAAAATATCCTTTTTCCTGGAAACTTGGATTGATCGAGTAAGATTGCTACTATAGGGAGAAAAATGCTCTCATTTAGACGAAATCGTTCCGAGTGTCAAGTTTATATACACCATTAAAATCCCAAATTCCAAGCACCAAATAACAAATAAATCCCAAATCTCAATATCCAATGACCATTGGCACACTGTCCGAGTGCCCCATTGGTTCAATTTGCGCTGTTTGCCAGTAGCAGGTGGTCTGGCATCATTGGCGCTAAACATCTGTTTGGAATTTTGAATTTTGGTCATTGCGGTTTGTTTGAGATTTGGTTTTTGGTGCTTGGGATTTTCATGGTTCTTAATGACCCTTTCGATTAGACCATTAAAGTCACCCCTCTGCGGGTTAAATAGCTTGGAGCGGTCGTTTCAACCATGATCAGCCTCTCGGGTGAAATTTCTGGTGGAGATCCTTCAGGTGTTTGCGGGTAACATGGGTATAAATTTGAGTCGTTGATATATCCACATGACCGAGCATGACCTGCACGGCCCTCAAATCGGCACCGCCTTCCAGCAGATGGGTTGCAAAAGAATGTCTCAGGCTGTGCGGGGATATTTTTTTATGGATGCGGGCCTGATCGGCATAGCGCCGCAACAGTTTCCAAAATCCCTGCCGGGTAAGGGGTTTGCCTGCGCGGCCAATGAACAGGTAAGGGCTGAGTCTTTTTTTCAGGGCGGCTTTTCTGGCACCCTCGATATAAAAGGCGATCTTTTTTTGGGCCGGCAGCCCGATAGGGACCACGCGCTCTTTGGATCCTTTGCCGAAAACCCGAACAAATCCGGCTTCCAGATTGATGTCCTGCAATTTCAGATTGACCAGCTCCGAAACTCTCAAGCCGGCTGCATATAATAGTTCGAGCATGGCGGCGTCGCGTGCTCCGAGCGGCTTGGTGGTATCCGGCGAGTTGATCAGCTGGGAAACTTCATCGACGGCCAGAACATCGGGTAGTTTCAGGCTTAATTTGGGAAGATCAACCAGTTTGGACGGATCATGCTTGAGATATTTTTCCTGAACCGCAAACCGGTAGAGCCCTCGCAGGGAGACCAGGTGTCGGGCTCTGGACCTGGCCCCCAGCCCGGAATTGCGCAGACTGATCAGATGTTTGAGAATGAGGGGCGTATCGGTCTCAGAAATGCGATCAACACCATTTTGATCCAAAAAGTCCTGATACCTGACCACATCGGCGCTGTAAGAGGCCAAGGTGGCCCTGGAGAGACCTTTTTCGACAAGCAGATAGTTTAAATACTGATCGATCAGCACATCTATGGTGGGTATTTTCGCTAACGTCATTTACAAGGACCCTTTGTCCTTATTTTTTTTCAGAGAAAACAGACGGCAGGTCGTTAACAAAAGTATGCTGGGCCAGACCCTTCACGGCCCTGATGGGTGTGCTGCCCATAAGTTTGCCGTAATGGCCGATGAGAGCCGTATTGTTGTACCAGCAACGGCAGGCCCGGTTATGTGCCAGGCGCTTGCGCTCCTTTTCAAAATCTTGTGAGCGCCAGATGGTTTGAAAATCACTTTCACGCACCGACCCAAGGCACACATGCTGCTCAAGACAGGGATAAACATTGCCCCAGGGATCGATACGGGCCATCAAAACCCCGGCATAACAGGTCTGATGCGGAAAAGAGCCGCTGGTTTTCAGGCTGTGAATCAGCTGCTTAATATAATTATCGTTTGCAAACGGGGTGCCGACGACCTGGCGGGCGAGCGTGTCGGGATCGATCTTTAAATCCGTTTCATCCATACCGGTGTAGAAAGCATCCGTGCAATGATGGACCGGTTGCAGCAAAACGTCATCGGCAACATGGCGCCATTTTTCGTAGAAGGGCCCTATCTCATGGGCGTTGTGATTGGAAACCGTCATTCTGACCCGCACCAGCGGTCTTGAGGACCTGGGAGTTTGCAGGAGGTGGTCAATGCCTTCCTGAATCTGATCGTAAGATCCCCCAATGCCCCTGATGCTGTCATGGCTGGCTGCGGTGGCGCCGTCCAGACTGACGGTTACGCAGGTCGCACCGCTGTCGCGGATTTCACCGCTATATTTTTTTAGCAGCAGCCCGTTGGTACAAAGGTTGACGGACATTTTCCGTTCGGCAAAGCTGGCGATAATCTTAAACACATCGCCGCGCAGGAGCGGTTCACCACCGGAGATGCTGATCTGATGAGATCCCACGGCGTGCAGGTCAGCCGCAAGTTTTATGTATTCGTCTAAACTCAGTTCGTTGCGTCGGGGATCATTCCAGCGCTGGCACATCTGGCATCGACAATTGCATTGATAGGTAATGTCCAGTTCGGCCATGTAGGGTCCGGCCTTCAACAGGCGCTGCCGATGGTAAGCTAACACATTCTGCCTCGCGTTCCACACCGCCGCGGCAAAGCCCTTGGAAAATAATATTCGACGATAACACCAAAAGTTGTTTAATCGCATCTGATCCGATTCCCGATATCAATCTATCCACTTGTTAAGGTTACATGGGTCGAATAAGTAAGCTAATACACACCCGCCGGGCAGGCAACCGGGGCACGACGCCAGTCATGACAGTTCGGTTTTTTGGATAATGACCGCGTTATCTTCCCTTGTGACGCCCAGGCAATAATCATATACATCGCGCTGCAGGCACAGAACCGGATCCTCGGGCGGGAATTTCGGTTCATTCGCACTTAGAAACCGGCGCGCATTTTGACTGAAAATGATCTCCCGCATAGCCTGGTCGTGATCGTAGTCCCCGGCTCCCAGAAGATGGGCAATGTAGCGCGCGCACCAATCATCTTCAGGTGCTCTTTCCTTCAAATCCCAGCCCATGGCGACCAGGCTGACCTGCTCCGGTTGCCTTGACAGAATGTAGCGGGCGGTTGCGCGAGCGATGTTATAACTGGCGACCACGACTTCATCGGCAACCTCAAGGGCCGCCAGGGCACCCTGTACGCCCGAGGAGGTCCTTTGCACCGCGGTCTTACCCCTGAAATAAACGGGTTTCTGATTTAAAATCTCACTGGGAGAATTTCCCAGATCGAATCCTTCAATCGGAAGCCCGCCCACTTCGCCGACTAAAATATAATCCGGATGGCGCTGCTTGAGGGCGCGTGCTTCACGGGGCTGGGCAACCAGGATTGATTTTTCCAGACCCAACGAAAACATCAAGGGTGAACAGCTAAAGGCCCTGAACACGTCTATGATTACCGCAATGCCGCGGGCTGCCTTAGCGCCCGCCAAAAGGTAGCCATGGGATACATTCATGAGGTTCTAGTAGCGGATATAAGCTTTTAAATCAAGTCCGGGAAATGACAGTATCAATGGGCGGATCGTGTGGGCAGGTGTCGACTGTTCTAAAGGTTTTTGGAATGGGCCAGAACGTTTTTGTTGATTGCGACCTGATAATCATGCTGAATAAACTCGTGGTGCTCCTCGTTGAAGGGGACGAAAATAAGGGTAAAGCTTTGGGCGTCGATATGGATGTTGCCGAATCTTTCCATCATTTTTTGGCGCGGTTTCATGAAATCGGCCAGGGCAATTTCCAGGCTTTCAATGGCTTCTTTGACCGGCAGGGTGCTGGGATGGATTCGCGTAGCGGGCAGCTCCGGTATCAGTTCCTCCCGGGGCTGGGAGGCCGTGATGTGACTTGCCAGCCGCAGGAAAAGCTGGGGGCGTATTTTAAAGGCCGGAATCCAGAATCGAAAGGGAATCTCCTCCCAGCCCTTTTGCACCGCTTTGGGAAGGTTGGCAATGCGGACCAAATCGGCATAGGATCTAAGGTCGATACCTGAAATTTCCGCCCGTATGCGCCAGAAGGGCAGGTAAAGGGTGTTTTCTCCAGCTTCCTGAAGACGGGCGAATTTGAGCTGCTTCAGTCTTCTGCCGACCGGATACCATGCGGAATTGCAATTTTTGCATAATATGACGAGGGAATCGCGCTGGCCCTCTAGATCCCAGCCGCAATTGGGGCACAGGGTGGAAACGAAACGGATATGCCACTTCGGGCTGCCACCGTCCAGGTCATCGATATTGAAATCCTCCCACGCTTGTGCCGAAGCCGGTTTATCAATGATGGCGTCGTAAAGTTTGTCTTTGATGTAAAACGGTGAATAGATCAGGCTGAGGGCTTCCCCGATATGCGCCTGGTGCAGAATCGGTTTGGGCAGGGCTTTACCGAAGCGGCTCTCGAAATTGGCTGCAATTTTCTCAAACGGCAGCCGGGGTTTCAGAAAACGACCTTCCATATCCGCCGACAGAAAACGCAACTTCATGGCCTGGCTGCGCACACCCACGGAAAGGGGGAAACGGGCGGTCTCGATGGCCTGGTGGCTGACATCGACAAAACGATTCGTTATACCGGTCGGCCCGCAGAAAAACAGCATTCCCTTAAAACGCCAGTAAGGGAAATATATCAGATCGTGATGGGCTTGGGTCGCGTGGGGCAGAACATAGCGGAAAAAATCATCCGCCATTAAATACGAACTCACCCGGCAGTACCGGCAGGCAAACAGACGGTCGGTTTCCTCTAAAATCGCCGGTGCGCCGCACTGAGGGCACTGATGTTCGATCAGAAAGTTAATGTTGCCTCCGGGTTACAACCTCACAGGATTTAAGCTTAATCTGACTTTTAATAAGCAATAATTCCAGGTAATTGGAGTAATGGAGTGCTGGAGTTCTGGAGTAATGGAAAAGAAGATCCCGTATCCTCGACATCACTCCATTAATCCAATACTCCAACACTCCCGCGGATTCAATTTGCGGTCTCGATTAAGTTTGCTAAAGCAACTATAATTTGAAGAAGAGCTTTACAGCTTCTCCCCGCATTCATTGCAATACATCGCATCAGCCAGGTTTTCATTGCCACAGGTTGGACAGGATTTGGTTTGGGGCATGTCTGCGACCGACTTCCCGCAACGGGAGCAAAATTTGGCACCCGGGGTCAGGTTCTTATGGCAGCCGGCGCACTGACTGAAAACGAGTTGCTGATGCCCGCATTGGTGGCAGAATTTGGCGTCAACCGGTATGGGATGGTGACATTCCGGGCATTCAAAATTTGGCGGTTCTGCCTTTTCGCCGGATTGCGGTAAACCACCGGCAAAATACTGGGCGAACATGGCCGGCATCATTAATCCCATACCGGCGCCCATCCCCGCACCGGCGCCACCTTCGGCTTCCGAGGCCTTTTCCATCGCCATGGCAGCTTTCATCTGCATGAGCTTGTTCATGTCGTCAAAGACCCCCATGCGACTGCGATCGTCGATGGCCTGCTGAACCTCGGGCGGCGGCGTGATTGAGCTGATGTAGATATGGGTCAGGTTGATACCGAAATGTCCGAAGTCTTCTTGCAGTCTTTCGGAGAGACCTTCGGAGAGTTGGTCGTATTTTGACGGCAGGTTCAAGATAGAATCGATGGTCTCGCCCATGTAATCGTTGAATCTGGATATGATAACCCGGTTGAGGTATTCCTCAACCTCTGCTGTCGTATAGATTCCCTGGGTTCCGACCAGGCGATTAATAAACAGTACCGGCTGCGCCACCTGAAGGTTAAAGATGCCGAACGCCCGCAGGCGGATAAGACCCAGTTCGGAATCTTTAAAGGCCACCGGATCCCGGGTTCCCCATTTCAGATTGGTGAAAACCTTCAGATTTACAAAGTATACTTCCGCTCTGAGGGGGCTTTTCATTCCCCATGGCAAGCTGGCAATTTTTGTCAGCAGGGGGATATTGGCGGTCTTGAGGGTATGGCGTCCCGGGCCAAACGCCCCGACCGCCTTGCCCTTGTAGTAAAACACACCGGCCTGGCTCTCGCGCAACGTCAACTGGGCGCCATATTTTATTTCGCCGGAGCCCTCCTCCGGCAAGCGGTGGACCAGTTCCTGACCGGTTTCATCAAACCATTCCAGATTTTCTAAGAAAATAAGATTATTGCTACCCATATCGAATTACTCCTTGGCTAAAATTTGTTTTCCTTTTCGGCCTGTCTAATCCTTTTGGTGCGGAACATTCTGACAATGATCGCCCATTGACCGCAAGGTATCTTTGCGTTGAAGCGCATTGAATCTGGCCCTATTCTAAAGCTGATGGGGCCATTGCGTCATAGGCATAATATCGGTAATTTTTAATTAAACTTAAATGACCGCGGCATTCATTGGCGGGCTTTCAACCCCGCGGGAGCACGCACTTTTTTAGCCGAATCCACGCGTATTCGGGACGGATATGCTAAATATTTTCAGTTGAATCAACGGTTTTGAATCAGAGATGGGTATTTGCAAACTGCTTTTTTGTTTGACAGGACGCGGGCTATGGATGATAATAATCGACTAGATTAAGGACCTGAATCCCGGTCAGATATTCGCCGGAACAGTGGTGAACGGTTTACTTCCTGTCATTGCATTGTATGTGTGGGCGCGAATCAAATAGACGGTCTTGTTTTAGACACCGCACATGTTGATATTTATATCATAGAATAGGATTCATTTCTACTGCATCCCAACCCGGGGAGGCATGGATGACGCCTTATAATGAAAAAAGGGAGTATGTGCGTTACAATCTCGACACCCCCATTGTGTATGCCTTTCAGGACTCGGACCAATTCCAATCAGCCCGTTTGTGTAACTACTGTAAGGGTGGCATGTGCTTTCAGGCCGACAGAGCGATTGAACCCGGAGCAGATATTTATATTATGATGGAAAATTTTTTGGAGGATACCATTGACGCCGATTTCTATGACGGGTATCTGGCGGAAGTGCGGTGGTGTCGCAAAAATTCTCCTGAACCGACCGATCCTTTCCTCATCGGTGTTAAGTACTATCGGACGATCATCAAATAAATCAGCGGCAGGCACAGAGCGATCAGAATCAGCAGTCCCGGCACCGAAAGATAGGGTTTATACCATGGCTGACGTTGCCTGCTGGCTTTTTTGACTTCAGCCAAAAACCAATTTCCGAGAATGATTGCCGCGACCAACACCCCGCCGAATTTGATAAGCGTTAGCCAACTGAAATCTTCCATACCCAGAGAACCTTTCAATTTAAAGTTAGTCACCCCTTCATTACCCATTGAAACGCATCAGGCGCATGCGGCATGTCCAGCAAATGGGGAAATATACATTGAAATTTTTCAAATTTGTTGTATAGTGGGGTCGTTATAACAGAGGATGCTGAATTTGGAAAGATGGAAGGCTCACAAATGAGTTGATGCCGTCAGGGGGTTCTTTCCTAAATTATACCATGGTTGCCTGGGAGAAGCGTCCGGGTTCGGTGGTACGCCTGGCAGGATTCGAACCTGCGGCCTACGGATTAGAAGTCCGTTGCTCTATCCAGCTGAGCTACAGGCGCACGTGGATAACTTTCATATCACAAGCACTAGCCCGTGTCCACCTGAAATATAGAGCCCAAGCGGCGATTTCAATTCCCTCCCGTTTGTTCTAAGTTAGGCGTGCTAGGGGTGCAAATTGATATCTGCCCATTGATTGGACTGAGATTATGAAGAGAAAAACGGTTAGAAAAAAGAGGGCCGCCAAAAAACCGACGGCTGCTCAAAAACCGCAACCGGCGAAAACCAAGGGCAAATCAGCCGCACGGTCCACCGATAACGCCCTGGTCAAATTCGATCCGCTTCAGCGCTATTTAACGGAAATAAGCCATTATAAGCTGTTGACCCGCGAGCAGGAAAGAGAACTCGGCATCCGTGTCCGCGAGCACGGCGACAAAGATGCCGCTTATCGACTGGTCACCTCAAATCTCAGGTTGGTCGTCAAAATTGCCCTCGAGTTTCAGCGTGTTTGGATGCAAAATCTTCTCGATCTAATTCAGGAGGGCAATATCGGCCTGATGCAGGCGGTCAAGAAATTCGATCCCTATAAAAACGTTAAATTTTCCTATTACGCCTCCTTCTGGATCAAAGCCTACATCTTAAAGTTCATCATGGATAACTGGCGTCTGGTTAAAATCGGAACCACCCAGGGACAGCGCAAATTATTTTTTAAACTAAAGAAAGAAAAGCAAAAATTAATCGATATGGGTTTTGAGCCCAAACCCAAATTGCTTTCTGAAAGACTGGGGGTTTCTGAAAGGGAGATTGTCGATATGGACCAGCGGTTGGATGGCTGGGATGTTTCCCTGGATGCACCTTTAAAAGATGATTCGGATACCGAGCGGATTGAATTTTTAAGCACCCAAACCGAATCCATCGAGGATCAGGTGTCAAAAAAAGAAATCGAAGTTCTGCTCCACAACAAAATTGCGGAGTTTAGAAAGAAGATGACACCGCGCGAAATTGAAATTTTTGACCTGCGGATTTTTTCAGACAATCCCGTCACGTTGCAGGAGATCGGAGACCGCTATGGCATCTCACGGGAACGGGTGCGTCAGGTGGAAAAAAATATCATTAAAAAAATGAGTGAATTTTTCAAAAAAGAAATACCCGATTTTGCCTCTTATACCGAAGATGGCAGTGTCGATTAGAAATGGATAATAAGGTTCAAAGGTTAGAGATTTAGCCCGGACTGAACCTGGAACCGAGTGACGAATTCCACCATAGCGTGCGGATAAACCCTGAACCTCTGGACTTTGAACCTTTGAACGGTCTATACTATGAAGATGTTCGGCCCTAAGGGAATTACATTCATCATTACGATTATTGCTTTTGCAGGCTGCCACCCAAATACGTCCCAAATAATCCCCCCCCCTGCGCCGATGGAGCGCCATACCTATCAGGGGCCGGAGAATCAGTATTATTACTTTGCGGCCGCCCAGGTGCAACGCAAAAAAGGCAATCTGGACAAAGCGATTGTACTGCTGCGCAAGGCGATCCAACTCGATCCGGAATCGCTTTATCTGCAGCGCGAGTTAGCCACGGTTTATATCCAGAATAAAGAAGATACCAAGGCATTGGAAGTTTTGGAGGGGCTGCTGCAAAAAGATCCGAACGACCTTAAAGCGCTTATTATCTATGGCGGTATCAAGCAGGTCCGCAAAGAAAACAGGGAAGCCATCGCAACCTATGAGAAAATCTTGACCCTGGACCCCAAGAATCAGCGCATCTATTCGCTGCTAGGCGGGCTGTACATGGATGCCGGCGAACTCGAGCGCGCCAGGGACATATTCAGTCGACAGGCTGAAAATTTTCCTGAATCCTATAGCGCCCATTTTTTTCTCGGTAAAATCTACGCCAAACAGGGCGACGTGGAAAGCGCGGAGAAGGCGTTTCAAAAAGCCCTGGATTTGATGCCCGAACGTCAGGAAGCCCTTTTCGAATTAATAGAATTGCATAAATCCCAGGGCAAAACCGCCAGGGTCATCGCGCTTTACGAGGATATTCTGGAAAACGATCCCGATAACATTCGCGCCTCCATGGAACTGGCCTATTACTATTACCAGAAAGGCCGCCAAAAAGACGCTGAAGACATGCTCGTAAAGCTGGGACAAAGAAGCCAGAATGAATTTGAGGTTATTGTCGTCGCCATACAGCTGTTTGTCGACTCCAAGAAATATGCTGAAGCCCTGATTGTGATCAACGGCATGTTGAAAGGCCTGCCGGACAGTCCGGACTTAAACCATCTGGCCGGTGTCACCCACTACGGACTTAAAAATAATGACCAGGCCGTTGCCCATTTTGAAAAGGTAACCCCGGAGTCCAGGTTTTTTCAAGATGCAGTGGTGCATGTGGCTTATATCTATCAAGAGCAGAAAAAAAACACCGTTGCCGTAGCGTTTTTAAAATCAGCCATTGAGAAGGATCCAGACAACCCCGACTTCAAATATTATCTGGGCACTTTCTATGAAGAGTTGGAAGACTACGAGAGTGCGGCGTTATATATTAAACAAGCGATTGAAATAGAGCCGGACAATCCGCGCTACTACTTTCGCCTGGGAGTTGTTTACGACAAGTGGAATAAAAAGGAAGCTTCCATGGAAGCCATGCGCACGGTGATATCATTGGATCCGAAACATGCCAATGCCTTGAACTATCTTGGCTATACCTATGCCGATTTAGGGGTGAATCTGGACGAAGCCGAGCGCCTGATCAAAGAAGCCCTAAAATACAAGCCCAACGACGGATACATTACCGATAGCCTGGGTTGGGTTTATTACAAAAAGGGAAAATTTGACAAAGCACTGGAATATTTAAAAAAAGCAATTGAACTGGTTCCCGATGATCCCATTATGCTGGAACACCTGGGTGACGCCTATCTACAGCTGGACGACAAGCCCAATGCCCTGAAATATTATCAGAAATCATTGAAGGTGAAGGAGAAAGATACCGAAGCTCTAGAAGAAAAGATTCGTCAGTTAAAAGGTGACGGATCCTGATCGAGATTCGCGTTGCGTGGTGCGGGGTGAGGGTTGCGAGTTGAGAAAGACCGGGCTGCAAGAGAATCAATTAACATCGTGATGCGAATAAAGGATTTGATTAAAAAGTCCTGTTAGATGAAACTGGCCGCTGAAGCGGCCAGTGGCGCGTTGGGCTGCCTGTACGCGCATATCCTTAAATTTCCGGCCGCATGCGGTGGGGACATAAGATCGAATCCCCGCCATTAAGATCCGGCCATTTACTGGAGATCGCCCGGCCATGCGAGTTCAGCCACCGGCTCTGATAAATATGATGCTAATTCTTGGCGTGCTGGCGGTACTTGCCAGTTGTGCCAGTCTTTCCCCGCAGCCCGAGGATGCTCAGGAAGCTGAGGCCAGGGCCGATGCCCAGGTGGTGATTGCGCTGTTGAACAGCCAGAATCGTGAGTTGATTCACTATAAAGGCATCGGTAACATCAAGGTCCGGCAGAATCAAATCACCATGATTGATGAGAGAATTGCCTGGGTCGCCTCCGAAACCGCCAAACTTAACCTCGTTATTCTGGTATCCGGACATCCCGCCATCAAAATGGCCAGTGATGGCAAATGGTTTTATTACTACGAGGCCCGCCAGGGCAGGCCGGTATACAAAAAGATCCCGGCCTCTGATAGCAATCTCAAGCGGGTTACCACCATGCCCATCAAGACTTCCGACATCATTCATTTGCTCGCCGGCCGTGTTCCCCTGCGCGAGCATCACGCCGCCGGGCTTGAAAAGGCGCCCTTCGGCCAAGGTTATGTCCTGGTGCTGAAGCGAAGGTGGTGGGGGGTTGCCCAAAAGATATTTCTCGATGGAAGCAAAACAAGGGTCGACCAAATCGAATTTTACAGCCGATCCGGAGCACTGGTGTACCGCGCCAGATTTGACGCAATGCAAACCATCGGCGGTTATCGGGTGCCCGCGTCACTGAGCCTAACCAACGGCGATGACCTTGATCTTCAGCTTGTGGTGAACCGGTATTGGGCCGACGTGGATGTAACCCCCTCGATGTTTGTTTTGAGTCCGCCCGATTGAGCGAATGCTTAGATTTAATTTCAGTCTATTATCGAATAAATCTTAACGGGATAAGCCAGGAAATGCCTAAAATGCGCTAAAGTGCCTAAAATGCTTAAAGTTGTGGAGCCGCTGCGCTCCATTTCATCTTTGCTGGATTAAAACTGATAAAATGCCATAACTTTAGGCATTTTAGTGCAATTTAGGCATTTTAGGCATTTTTTCGATATCTTGAACGTTCCCACAGATGGTTTGCCAAAAGAGCACAATTAAATGAAAAGAAGCATGCACTTATGATAGCAGAAGTTTTAGCCACCGGAGATGAGATTCGATCCGGGGCACTGGTGGATAGCAATTCGGCCCATATTGCCCGGAAATTGGAAGAAGCGGGTATCGAAGTGGTGCGGCACAGCAGTGTCGGTGACGATCTCGAATCCATTGCGTCCATACTGGCGGAAATCGCTGGTCGAGCGGATATCGCGGTTGTGACCGGCGGGCTCGGTCCGACAGATGATGATCTCACCGCGGCTGCGGCCGCCAGGGCTGCAGGGGTTGAACTGGTGCTGGATCCTCGGGCCCTCGATGCCGTGGAGGCCTTTTTCAAAGCCCACCGACGCCCGTTGTCACCGGCCAATAAGAAACAGGCTCTGCTGCCGGCCGGTGCCGATTGTATAATAAATCCGGTCGGTACGGCACCGGGCTTTCACCTAAAAATTAAGGGTTGTCGCATGTTTTTTTTGCCCGGGGTTCCGTCCGAGATGCGGCAAATGATGACCGCTGAAGTCCTGCCCCGCCTGATTCAATTGTTGGGTCAGTCCAGAAGTGTCCGTCTGGTCAAGACCCTGTCTACCCTTGGCCTGACCGAATCGGCAACCGCCGAGCACCTGCAGGGATTTGAGCACCACTTTGCCCATATCAAGCTCGGATTTCGCGCCAAATTCCCGGAAATTCATGTCAAACTTTACGGCAATGGCCCGGATGAGTCTGAATTGCGATCACAGTTGGCCGAAGCCGAGGACTGGGTCCGCCGGCAACTGGGCGGTCGGGTATTTTCCAATACCGGTGAGTCTCTGGAACAAACCGTGGGTCGGTTGTTGCGTGCCTGCAACCAAACCCTGGCGGTGGCCGAAAGCTGCACCGGCGGGCTGATTGCCGATCGGATAACCGAAGTTGCGGGAAGTTCAGATTATTTTAAATTATCCGCGGTCACCTACGCCAATTCAGCCAAAATTAGAATCTTGGGGGTTGACGCCAAGACCCTGGATACCCATGGCGCCGTCTCCGAGCAAACCGCCGAAGAGATGGCCAGGGGGGTGCAACAGATTGCGGATAGCAGCTTTGGGCTGGCTACCAGCGGGATTGCCGGTCCCGGCGGCGGCACGGAAAACAAGCCGGTGGGAACCGTCTGTATCGGTCTGGCAACTCCTGACAGCGTCACGGCACGTCGCTATCTTTTTACCTTCGGAAACCGTCACATGAATAAACAGATTTTCGCCGCTGCAGCTCTGAATTTGCTTAGACGGAAACTGCTTACATCCTAAACATTAACGCTTTTAATTTGCGATAAAATCCCAATACCCAAGCACCAAATTCCAAATAAATTCTAAATTCGAAATTTCAATGATCAAAACCGTAAATCTTGGGAAATCTGCCATTTCCGTCAATACGGCGAATGCCAGAGACCTGAAGGAATTGAAATGACCAAGTTGAGGTTATCAGGCTAAGTCCTTGTCGCCTTTTTTATTTTGAATTTGAGCTTTTGGTCATTGGAGATTATTTGTTATTTGGGATTTGTAATTTGTTATTTGGGATTTATTTTACATGCTCATGGCTCTATATAGTATCGGCGGTCTTTTACTGTTGTATTTGCTTTGCACTTTGTTTCTGACCTATCTTGTGCAGCAAATTCCCCGCATTCCGGTAAAAGATGCCCCTGATTGGGGCCGAGTGACGGACACGCGCATACCGGCCTCGGATGGCGGATTTCTGGAAGTCTGGCGAATTGAACCTGATATGCGGTCGAGGGGGACGATCGTGTTTGCCCACGGCTGGGGCCGCAACCGGGACCGCATGGTATCACGGGCCCGGATATTCGGTCGGTGGGGTTTTACCGCTGTCATCCACAGCGCAAGGGACCATGGTCATTCGAGCCCCCGGCGCTTTATGAATGCCGCTCGCTTTGCAGAAGATATTGAGACGGTGTTGGACTGGGTGGATGAACCGGTGGCGTTATACGGTCATTCGGCCGGGGCAGGGGGGGCTATCATCGCCGCATTTCGAAACCCGGATAAAATTGAAATCCTGCTTCTGGAAGCCTGCTATGCCCGAACCGCGGAAGCCTTGCTGAGTCTGTACAAATGGTTCAATCCCGTTTTCGGAATGGTTTTCGGTCCGATGATTATTTTCTGGATGAATCTATTTTACCGCAATCAATTGGATGCCTATAGCCCGGCGCGGTTAGCCCCCGCGGTGAAGATGCCGGTGCTGCTGATTCACGGCGCAGACGACCGCCGTTTTCCGCTGTGCTTTGCCCGGACCCTGCGGGACTGCTTCGCCCCGGGCCAGGCGGATCTTTACGTGGCCGAAGGCGTCGGCCATAGCGATTCCAGTAAAACACCCGCCTATCAGGAAGCCGTGCGGTCGTTTTTGAAACGCAACTGGAATTAGTTTCGAATGGAGCGCTGCACGCTCTATTCGAAGTTAAGGGTTATTTGTGAATAGCGGTTAGATAGGTGGTATGAAAAACAGATGTGAGGCCGCCCTTATGAATAACCAATAAAAAATAACGAATAACTTCCAATTGGATCCCATTCAATTGGGGGTCTTCAACCCAAAAGATGCATGGCCCTCAGAAGGGGACGCGGATCCACCAGATGCCTTGCAAACCAGCCGCTGTGTTCGTCTTTTCCACCCAATCCCAGCGCCAGGGACAGAATTTCTGAAAAGTGCAAAACCGGGACTGGCTCTTTCAGAGTGCTGCGCACCTCCAGATTCATATGACACATGGCACAGGCGGTCACAATGCAGTCCGCACCGGCGCCCAGCGCCCCTTGGATGATTTCGTTGACCATGGGGGTGACCACCTCGGGTCGGACCACCGTCAGAAAGGTACCGCAGCACCGGGAACTGTAACCCCACTTCAAGGGGTCGGCCCCCAGGGATGCGAGAATTTTTTCCATTAAGCCGTGATGGTTTTTTTCATGATTCAGGGCCGGGGGTCTGGCCAGCATGCAGCCATAGTAAGTTACGAACCGTAGGCCGGATAACCGTTGGGCGTGTTCTCTGGAAAATTCCATCAGGTTCAATGAATCCAGGACCTCAAACACATGCACGATTTCAAGGTCTGGATCAAAGGGCTTGCGCCATTTCTTTTCATAATGGCGCCGCGCGCCGGCATCTTTGGTCAGTTTATGATGGGCATGCCGCAATCGCAGGAGGCAGCTGGGGCAGGCAACGAGCAACGGCCTGCCCGGCGGCGCCAAAAATAAGTTGCGGCTGGCCAAATCGAAGGCCAGATCGGTGTCGATGCTGTGGGCCGATGAACTGCCGCAGCAATTCCAGTCCTCCAGCTCGACCAGGTTAAAACCGAGATGTTTAAACAAATAGATGAGGGAAATATTGTTTTCCTTGGCAGTTGTGGCCAGGGAACAACCGGGGTAGTAGGTGATGTCTTTTAATGTTAGGTTCTGCATAGTTATCTTACCTGGTTTGGCTTAAGGTGCCCTTAACGGTAAGTTATTGGTTAATGGTTATTCGCGGAAGATGGATTGAATCGATTATGGTTGCAGGGATTGCAGGAATTGCAACTGCTTGCAGGTGTTGCAGGCGATTAACCCATAACCAGTAACGAATAACCCGATTGATATCAAGCAATCGGTTTGACGAAAAGGCCTTTGATGGTTTGCATGTCTTTGCTGCGGGAGGGCCGCAGCTCCAGTTTGCGTTTCGCAAACATTTTTAATCCCACGGCAGCGTCCGTGAACCAGTCCCGTCGGCGCAGTTTGTATCGGAGCATAATTTCAAATTTATGGGTTCGGCCGTAACGTTCGATCGAATTAAGCACTTCCTGATGAAAATGCAGAATATTCGGCTCGGCGATGGCCGCGCCCGCTGCGATGGCCATCTGCCGCAGGCAGTCGTTAACGGCAGGGATGTCGATGGCATGGGGGCATTGGACCGAACAGGTATTGCATCCGACGCAGATCCAAATTCCAGAGCATTCCAGGGCTTCTTTTTCCAGACCCAGTTGGACAAGTCGGATCACACGGTTGGGGGGATAATCCATGGCGCTGACAAACGGGCAACCGCCGGCGCAAGCCTGGCAGTGCCAACACAGATTAATATCCACACCGGAACGGCGTTTGACCTGTTCAACGAAATTTGGGTTCCGGCGGCGAATATCCGTAAAGCGGACGGATGATTCAGGTGATTTGGTTCTCATCATTAGACCCCTTAACAGCTGTATTTTTTATTGGAAGCCATCTCAAATCCGCCTGAGGCGGATTGGCTCAATTGCGAGGCCCCAATCCCGCCAAAGGCGGGAGGCCAAAAGACATTTTTGAGATGGCTGCTATCAATTTTGAGCGGAGACGCAGCCGCACCCTTTCAACAGGGGGCCAGGTTCGCCCTTTCCATATGGCACAATCGAAAAGCCACCGCCTTGACTTGGGTCAAAAATCCAGGCAATCGCCGACTGATGTTATCGGGATGTTGACATTTTGGATTAAAGCGGCAGCAGCCGACAGCGCCTTGCCGTACAAAAATACTACAATGTGGTATTTTGGGTCAAGGACTTATGAAACATTCCGGTTTTTTTCGAGACAGCCCGGCCGTGGATCACCGAACGGGCTTGGATTGCGGATTTTGGAAGTGTCTGATCGTCACCGCGCAAAGCGTTACAGGCAACTCGCACCGCGAAACCAACGGTCCATGCCCGGTATCGATGTTATCCCATCAGCCATTGTTTGAACGATAAAGATGCTTCGCGGATAAATTCTTTTTGGTGCACAGCATTGCTCATCGGGTGGTCGCCGCGTTGCTGAATGATGATCTGTTTCGGTCGGCGGGCCAAACGGTAGATTTCCCTGGCATGGGAGACGGGAACCACATCATCTGCATCTCCATGGAAAACCAGGATATTGCCAATGCCCGACAGTCTTTCGGTAATATCGAACCGGGGCCTGGCGGCATCAAAAACGATCTCGGTCCGGGACATTTCCAATTGGCTGCCCTGCAGATCGCTGCGGATTGGAGCGGCAAATGTTACCACGGCGGCGGCGGCGAGGCGGCCGGCCGCGCTCAGGCAGACGGTACCGCCCATGCTGCTGCCGAACAGCCCCAGGCGTCCCACGGTATCGATGTTAGTTTTAATGGCCTCTACGGCGGCGACAAGGTCTTTGCAGCGTCCTTCAAGGGAGGTTACCACGTCAAATTCACCCTCACTGCGGCCGCATCCGCGGTGGTCGAATCGAAAATAGGCGATCCCCATGAGGTTGCATGCGTGGGCCAAGGCGATTTGTTTGGGGGAGCTGCTGCTGCTCAATAGTCCATGGGAGCCGACAACTAACGGCGGCCGCCTGCCTGCGGGCAGATGTAAAACGCCCCTCAGTTTCAGGCCATCAGCGCTGAAGCTGATGTCTCTTGTTCTGAATTTTTCTTCGGTGGCCATCG
>JAFDCJ010000409.1 GCA_019312835.1 Deltaproteobacteria bacterium | reverse complement strand
TCATTCCGGTCCCGGATCAGGTCCGGGATGACGGATCCGGAATCCAGGGCTGTTTAGCCGCTTTCCGCACCTGGATGCCGGATCGGGTCCGGCATGACAAAAGAGCAACAGCTGATGATGTCTACCCACTGAAAACCCGGAAGCTCCTTTAGAAAAGGGGGAGCTCATAACCGCTTGAAGTGGTTATGACCTATAAATTAAGAAAACAATGCCGGTTGCTCTCAGGCAATCCCCCCTTTGGCAAAAGGGGGGCAAGGGGGGATTTAAAGAGCAAAATGATCAGAATCTATTTATTAAAATCAAATTAATATCAAATTCTTTTGAGGTTGTTCGAGTTTTACAGCAGAATCTGATTGCGCAGCGATCTGGACTCACCGGCGGCAATGGTTCTGATTGCCGGCAATCCCCGCACCGGGCATTTGTTTTCGCAGATGCCGCAACCCACGCAGCCTTTCAGATCGACATAGGGCAGCTGCACTTTCAAGGTTTTTTTGTCGGCCGTGACCACCACATCCTCCTTGAGAAAAATAGCCTTGGGCGAAGTGGGGCAGACTTCCTGACACACGATACAGGGGGCGTTGCCCGACCAGGGCAGGCACCGTCCACGGTCGATGTAGGCCGAACCGATCTTGATGGGCTGCTCGACCTTTTCCCGGGCGGTTATTTCCCGGATGGCGCCCGTCGGGCAAACGCTGCCGCACAGGGTGCAGGTGTATTCGCAGTAACCCAGGGTCATGATGAGACGGGGGGTCCAGAATCCGGCGATGCCGGCTTCGGCCAGGGCAGGGTTGATCACATTGGTGGGACAGGCTTTCATGCACAGGCCGCAGCGCTGGCAGAGCTCTAAAAATTGTGTTTCCGCCAGCGCCCCCGGGGGGCGGATCAGCCGCGGATCGGAGACTTTATCGATCCGGCCGTCGAGCCGGGCCAGAAACGGGAACGATATTCCGGCTGCCAGACCGGTCAGCACGGCCCGCTTGCCGATGTCCGCTTGATGATTGCGCGCCGGGCGCCAGGCAAACCGGAAGGCCAGGGCATCTTCCGGACAGACATTCTGACAGTTAAAGCACATCAGGCATTCGGCCGCCTCCCATTCCTGATCCGGCCGGGGGGACGCTGCGCCCTGGCAGTGCTTGAGGCACAGGTTGCACTCGGTGCATTTTTCGGCGTATTTTTCCAGGTTCAGAATACTGATCCGGGAGAAAATGCCGAGCAGGGCACCCAGGGGACACAGCGTCCGACACCAGAACCGGGGCCGGATGCGATTGAGAAATAAGATCACGAGAAAAAGCAAGCCGATGAACCAACCGGTCTGATAGGCGGGCGGGTTGTAGCCGAAGACCGGGGAAACGATGACTTCCGCAGCGTAACTGGCCAGATTCAGGAATTTTATATCACTGGCAGCCATGGCCTCAAAAAGGGACCGCAGTGCGGTACCCAGGCCGGGCAGCACGGCCAGGGCCAGGGACCGAAACAGAAACGCAATGGGATCCACGAGACCGGCGGCGTTCAGGCCAAAGACAGCCGCCACTGATAACAGTACTAAAATGGAATATTTGACCTTCTGGCTGGGCACTTTGTGGTTGGCCTGCAGCATCCGGCCGCCCTTAAGCGCCGGTTTAAAGGTGCCGACCGCATGGTGAACCGTCCCAAACGGGCAGATAAAGCCGCAAAAAACCCTTCCCAGCAACACCGTTAACACCAGGATGCCGGCTGCCCACACAAAGCCCTTCACCAGGGTATAACCGGAAAGCAAAGAAGTAAGCCCCACCAGGGGGTCGAGCTGGAAAAAGAAGGTAACCGGCTGGCCCAATCGCAAGTCCTGTTGCCCGGAGAAGGCCAGGGAATAATCGATATAGACGTCCTGGGGAAGCCGGCTTTCAATCACCAGATATAAAAACAATAACAGGAAACAGCCCTGCAGCGTGCGCCGCAGCCAGACCAGATGCCGTATTTTCACAGAACCACCCTTTGTTGCGCAAGTGTCTGAAAATCAGATGTTCCCAGTCCCTGATCCCGGGCCAAGCGGATAAAACCCAGCTTTTCCGGTGAGCGGCCAAAGAGCAGGGCGGCTTGGGCGTCCCCGGCCACGGGGTCGTTGCTCAATATCAGGGTGTTCTTGGCGGTCACGTAGGATGTGCTCCCGCCCGAGGGTCCGTTGCGGGTCATAATCCGGATGGCATCGATCAGGGTGACGGTGGGTTGAAAAAATGTTGCCAGGTCGACGATGCTCTGGTGAATATCCTGGTGCAGCGACCAGCGGCTGCCACCGACACCGCCGATCCAGTTTTTCATACCGACGGTCAGCGAGCTCAGGGAATGGTGTTTGGCCACCGGCAGGTTGATGACGGCATCAGCCTCCACCAGGGGTACGAAAACCGGCCAGGTATCCAGGCTCCTGCCCTTCAGGTTCATGTTTTTCATCAACGATGACCGGGGATGGATCAGGTCCGCGCCGGTGCTTCTGGCGATCGCTCCGGCACCGCTCAGGGCAAAGCAGCGCCGGGCATCATTGATGGTGTTGTCGGCGATGCGCACCTTTTTGGCGCCCGCTTCCTGGCAAAGCTCGACAACGGCTTTCAGGACCTCGGGATTGGTGGTGGCCGCCATTTCGGGACGGCGGGCCCACGAGAGGTTGGGCTTGATGACGACCACATCCCCCTTGGAGATGAACCGGCCGACACCGCCCGCACGCTCAAATACCTTACGGGTAAGCTCGGTTACCGAATAGCCGTCGGTCTGGCCGATGCCCTCGATAAGGAACTTTTTATCTGCCGAAGCGGTTTGGGCCCGAACCGGCGCTGTCACCGAGGCGGTAAAGGCACCGGCCAGGCTCAAACCGCCCCATAGCTTCACCAGCTTTTTAATGGACTCTCTGCGGGTTACGGGTTTGTCGAAATTCATGAGAGACTCCTTCATATTTAAAGAATTATTTGTGCATACTTTGTATAAAGGCTTTATCACAACCGTCAAAGCTGACTATTTTGCTGCATGGTCATTCCGGGCTTGACCCGGAATCCAGTGCTGTTTAACGCTTATTGGTAGCTGGATGCCGGATCAAGTCCGGCATGACGAGCTAAATTTAAGTCTGTTTAGAAATTATGACACCGTTTGGTCCTTCTGCTGAGCTCTAGATTAAAATGTCCTTATCCCAGCCGAGTTTGACCAGCTCGATGCGGTCCGGATGGCTGTTGCCCAGGCCGAATTTGGTGTCGGCCGCCTCGATATGCAGCGGCCGGGGACTGATGGGCCGCTCTGTGCCGAAGTGCTCATTGCGCTTGGCCTGGATAATGCGCGCCCCGGTGGCGTCAGCCGCCACCGGGTCCGTGCTGACGATCAGGCCGTTATAGGGCCAGGTGTAACTCCGGCTGAAATGGTGGGGCCCGACGCCATGGAACAGCGGCGTCAGCATCACCAGTATATTTAATCTTGTTTTGCCCTCGACGTGCGGCTTTTGCCAGATAGCCCCCAGCCGCTCGCAGGCATTCCCGTGATACTGCCAGGGCGAGGGGACAAACATGATGTAATTTTTAAGCAGGGTGCCCAATCCCGACCAATGGTGGGTGCGCATGGGGCGGATATTGATCAGAGCGGTGGAGCGCTTGAATACCGGGTTGTAATCCAGACCGCGATCATCAACCGAGATATTCTGGGCGTCCACCCCGGCCTCGACCAGGCGTGCGGTGATGGCCTCCTCCAGCACCGGCGGCGTCGGCAGTCGGGACCAGACATTGCTCTTGATGCCGACGATATCAGCGGGCTTGGCTATTTTGCGCCAGGCTGCCGCGGGGTCTTTCGTTCCCATCGCAGCGGTCAGCGCATCATCGAACATCTGCGCCACCACCCCGGGGTTCATCGTTCCATAGCCCTCGGTGGCGTTCTGGCGCCTGATCAGCACCACCCGGCTTTTGGCGGTGGTCTGGCCGGACGCCCTGCCCACCAGAGGCAGCCCCAGCAAGCCTCCCATGACGGCACAGGAGCCGGAACGGATGAAATCACGACGGGTGATGACATGTTTTTTTTCAGTCATGATGGCATTTTCCTTTCAATCATCGGGCGGCACGGGTTATACTGTTTTTTTCTGATGGTCATGCCGGACTTGATTCGGCATCCAGCAGCGGATCAACCGGAAAAATACACTGGATTCCGGGTCAAGCCCGGAATGACGACACCGCAACACGCATCACTTTGCAAAGCTTAATTTGGTCATTATTGGTGTTTTGAAATCTCCTCTAATAGGTGGTCTGCAAATCTCCTGCTATCGGTTTCTAAAACGATGGCCAGTAGATAGCCTTTTTCTTTGACGGCGGCCCATTTGCCGTTTTCCAGTAACGCGGCTCCCTGTCTGTCTGCATCCGGAAGATAATGCTTTAAAAAAGCTGCCCGGGATTGGTGCGCTTTTTCAGATGTGGGGTATTTAACAAGCAGCAACCGGGCGGTTTGACTCCCGCGCCGGTATGCTGCCAGGGCAACATCCGTATCCGCGGAGATATTGAGGATATTTTCATCTGACAGATAATAGTGATAGTTGAGCACGATGGGATGATGCAAGTAGCGAATCGTGTCCGCCTGCAAACCATTCAGCGGCAGGTACTCAAGAATCGAGGGCCTGGTACCGCGGCCGCTAATTTTATCAGCTACCTGCCGGCCCAGATCTTTGACGGCCTTTTCGCCTGCCGGGGTCTCCTCCTCAACGTAAATGGAAACGAAAAAGCGGTCCTTCCAAAAGCTGAGCCATCCCGGCCGCAAGCGGCCATCCTGTCCGATGTCTACCTTGGATCCGTCGAGGTCATGGGTAAATACACCATAGGCATCCTGCGAGGAACCCATGTCAAAGATGTCGAGTATAATCGCGGGCCCACCGGACAGGGTGTAGCGCCGTGACAGACACTGCCTGAAGTTATAGGCCTTGTAGACTTCAGCCGCGCCATTGATGTAGCTGAAAATGGTTTTTTGATCGAAAATTTGATCGCCGCTCCGGGCTGACCAGGCGCCGGCCTGCTGCGGCAGATTGACCTGAAGGCTTCTAAGAGAATTTGCATGGGTGTCTGGAATCATAAACAATAGCATAAAGCTCAAGGTTATAAGACCTGGGATGTTCGAGTATGTCCGGATCTGAACAACGTTTTTCATAAAAACCATCCGGGCGCTGCAACGGATGTGAAATTTAGGTCATCTAAGGGTACGTCGCTCTCGGGCCAGCTGGACTAGATCAATCAAGAAAAGGTTACAGACGTTTATACCTCAACCGATAAGATTCAGTCAATATGAAGATCATGCCCCATATTTTAAAGGTATCCAAGGCCTTATTTGAATAGTTCAAAGATTGAGACGCACTGCTCTTGTGCTTGAGAACCTTGCTCACACACGATAGACCCTGCCAAGGTTGCTTGAAAGGAGATAGCGGCCGCTCATGCTGTCTTTCATGGCGGCCAATATCACTCCTAACCCGAGCCTGGGAAGTCCTGTTTTATCCTTGACATGCCCGGTGTTTTCATTGAAGATTGCCATGTCTGATTTTTCGTATTACGGAACCAAAACCAAAGGAGGTTTGCCAATGAAAAGACTATTGATTCTATTGGTGGCGCTGACGCTGGTGCCCGCGGCCTTTGCCGCAGATACCGGCCTTGTCGACAAAGCCAAGGCCGAGGGCCAGGTCTCATTTTACGCCAACATGACGGCGATCCAGCCGATCATGGACATGTTCAACGCCCAATACGGTCTCGAGGGTAAGTACACGCGCATTTCCACATCCAAATTCCTGGCCACGGTGCTGACCGAGTTCGAGGCCGGCAAACTTATGGCCGATGTCCTGCAGGCACCATTGCCGGTCATGCAAATGCTTAAATCCAAGGGTGTCCTGGCGCCTTACGCGTCGCCGTCCGCCGCCGGCTACCCTGCCTGGACCCGGGAAGACGATCAGATTCAGACCTTCGGTATCGAGTATGTGGGTCTGATTTACAATAAGGAACTTGTCAAAGCTGACGAGGTTCCCACCAGCTATGAGGATCTGACGGATCCAAAATGGAAGAATCGGATTGTCATGGCCAACCCGGCCGCCCATGCGACGACCATTTCATGGCTGGTCGGTTTGAAAGAAAATATTTTTAAATCCGAAGCTGAATGGATGGCCTTTCTCGAAGGGCTCGCAGCCAACCGGCCGATGCTGGTAAGATCCTTCGGCCCGACACCGGCGCCCGTTGAGAGCGGTGAAAAGCATATCGCTATATCCATGCCCAAGTATATCATTACCAAGGCGCCGGCGCCCCTTGACTGGGCCCGGATTAAACAGCCCCTGATGGGGACGCCTCGCGGTATGGCCATTTCTGCCAGCGCCAAGAATCCGAACGCGGCCAAGCTGTTCATGGATTTCTGGCTGACCAAGCAGGCCATGACCAAACTGTCGGCTGAAGTTGGTGAATATGTTTTGACCCCTGGTGTATTCCCGCCCATTGACGGAATGAACAAAGCCAAGGTCATTCCCATTCGCACGCTGTCCGACGAAGAAATCAGCAGCTATGGCGCCAAATTCAAGAAGATATTCGAGATGCCGTAAACAACGCTTTCAGCCTGCCTGACGAAAGATAATCGTCGGGCAGGCAGTCAGCATCGGCCATCACCGAACTGCTACCCTGCCACAGGCCGGGCAACCCGTGCGTCCCGTCAACGGGGTTTCCCCGAATTGCTTATGGAAATCAAGATAAAGAACCTCCGCAAACACTATTACACCGGCGGCAAGACCATCAAGGCGCTGGACAACGTGAGTCTGTCTATTCCGGCCAACCAGATCTTTACGCTTTTAGGACCAAGCGGGTGCGGCAAGACGACCCTGCTGCGCTGCATTGTCGGTCTGGAAGCGCCTGACAGCGGAGAAATTGAAATCGGCGGTGAAGTGGTGTTGTCCACCGAAAAGAATATCTTCGTTCCCACCGAGAACCGGGGCCTTGGTATGGTTTTTCAGACTTACGCCATCTGGCCGCACATGAATGTATTCAACAACGTGGCGTATCCACTTCAGACCCGTAAGGTGCGCAAGGATGTTATCCGCAGCAAGGTTGCCAAAACGCTGGATTTCGTGCAACTGACGGGTTTCGAGAACCGTCCGGCTACCAAGCTTTCCGGCGGTCAGCAGCAGCGCGTCGCCCTGGCCCGCGCTCTGGTGGCCGAACCCAAGGTCATTCTATTTGATGAGCCGCTTTCCAATCTGGATGCGAAGCTCAGGGAAGAAACACGCAAGGATCTGCGTGACTTTTTGACCAAGCTTCAGATCACCGCCGTTTATGTGACCCATGACCGGATCGAGGCCTTGTCGCTGTCCGACATTGTGGCGGTGATGAACCAGGGACAGATTGTCGAGACGGGGGAACCCCGCAATATATATTTAAATTCCACCCACCGGTTTGTCGCGGACTTCATCGGCCGCACCAACCTGATCGAGGCCACGGTGATCTCCCAGGAGGAAGCGGTTACCATGGTAGACTGTGCCATCGGCAGCCTTGCCTGCCGCAAACGTTCCGACATGCAACCCGGGGATAAAGCCACCCTCTGTCTGCGCCCTGAATTCATCCGTCTGAAGGGCGGTGACGCGGGCGAGGCGCAGAATGTCTTCAACGGACGAATCGAGTCACTGGTTTTCATTGGGGAAGCATTTGAAGGTGAGATTCGCATTCATGATTCGCAGCTGTTTATTAAAACCGAACCGGACTCGGATATCAAGGTGGGGGACAGCGCCAACTTCACCGTTGATCCGGATCATTGCCTGCTGGTCACCAGGTAGGAAAGGAAAGCACCAATGGTCAAGAAACGATCGGTCCTGACGCCGACCCTGATCGCCATTGTCGGCTTCCTGACCGTCTGTCCGATTGTCATGCTGGTTCTGGGGAGCTTTTCCACCGGCCTGGGCGCTTTTGGCGAATTCACGCTGGAAAAGTACATCCTGGGATATGCCGATCCCGAATTGGCCGGCATCATCCTTAACACGATTATTTTCGTACTCGGATCCTCCCTGGTGGCCACCGGACTGGCCCTTCTGCTGGCCTATCTGAACACGCGCACGGACATCCCGTTCAAATTTTTATTCCGGATCATCTCCATCATTCCGATGATGATCCCGCACATTCTGTTCTCCGTCAGCTGGGTGCTCCTGCTGAACCCGTCCAACGGGCTGATTAACCTCCTGCTGCGCCAGATTCCCGGACTCGAAGATCTGGCTGTCAATATTTATTCCCTGCCGGGAATGATCCTCGTCGAAGGGCTTTTGGATCTGCCCATCGCCTATCTCATTCTTGCGCCGGCCATGGCTTCTTTCGATATTGCCCTGGAGGAGTCCTCGAAAGTATGCGGTGGCAAAACGTGGCGAACCCTTTTGCGAGTGACCCTGCCGGTACTGAGACCCGCGATCCTGGCGGCCTTCATTCTGTCGCTGGTTCGCAGCCTGGCTTCGTTTGCGGTGCCTTCGGTTATTGGCATGCCGGGGCGTATCTATGTCCTGGCCACCCATATCTACCAGTCTATTGCCTCCGGATTTGCGGCCGATTTCGGCAAAGCCGCCGCCATCGGAATGAGTGTTCTGGCAACTTCCGTGGCTCTGATTTACATTTACCGCTATCTGACCGCTGAGAGTGAAAAATTCGTCACCATCTCCAGCCGTGGCTACCGGCCCACCGTCATCGAACTCAAGGGGGCCAAATATCCCCTGTTCAGCATTGTGGGTATTCTGTCCATGGTCCTCATCGTCCTGCCGGTCCTGGTTCTGTTTTACACTTCGCTGGTGCCCTATACCATGATTCCCAGCGCCAGGGCCTTCTCCATGATGAGCTGGAAGCATTGGATCGAGGTGATCAATGATCCGATCTCCCTGTTGTCGCTGAAAAACAGCGTCTTTCTCGGCGTGGTGGGCGCGACCCTCGGGGTGGCGTTGTCCGTGTTCGTGGCCTACGTCATCGTCAAGATCCGCTCGTATGCCTCCGGCATTCTCGAGTCGCTCTCTTTTCTATCTTTTTCCTTTCCGGGAATTGTCATCGGCGTAGGATTCATGTGGTTCTTTGTGCGCACCCCGCTGTATGCCACCATCTGGGCCCTTCTCATCGGCTACATCGCCACCTATCTGCCTTACGGTGTCCGGCCCCTGACCAGTGCCTTCATTCAGGTTCACAGCCACCTGGAAGAATCTTCCCTGGTTTGCGGCGCGGGCGCGTTCACCACCATGCGCCGTATCGTCATCCCCCTGCTCATTCCGGGCATCGTCTCCGGGTGGATCCTCATGGCCACCATGTTCGTTCGGGAATTGACCCTTTCGGTAGTGCTTTCGCGACCGGGCACCGAAGTTCTCGCCGTTCAGATTTTTCGTTTCTCCGAGGATGGTCTATGGGGCCAGCTTTCTGCCCTGGGCATCATAATGATCGTCATTTCCACGGCCCTGGTGCTCCTGGCGACCCTGGTGGGCGTGAAGTTCAAACCTGTTGAAGAGGAATAGTTGGAAGATCCGGCCGATGTTGTTCCGATCAAACGGGTTTTCAGCGTTCGACCTCGTTTACTATCTGTTTAAGGACCTCGCCGGCTTTACCGCGGATGAGGACATTGCACATGTCGTCGCAGGGGGTGTCGGACAGGTTGATGATCGCTAAAAAGGCACCGCCGTTTTTGGCGTAAATCGGCATGTGAGCCGCCGGCTGGACCAGGAGGGTGGAGCCCACGACCAGGAAGAAATTGCAGGCCTGGGAAAGGGCGGCGGCTTTTTCGACTTCGGCCACCGGCATGGCCTGACCAAAGGAGATGGTATCCGGCTTCAGGAAACCGCCGCACTCACATTCCGGAGCCATATCTCCCGCAGCCAGGCGCTGCTGCACATCTGCAATGGGGGTGATCCGGCGGCAGCTCATGCAACGGATGCGGCGGGTGTTGCCGTGCAGCTCGATGATGTTTTCTTCGGCCAGCCCCGACGCCTGGTGGAGCCCGTCGATGTTCTGGGTAATCACGGCCTGAAGCAGGCCCATTTTCTCCAGACGGGCCAGGGCCATGTGGGCGGCATTGGGCTGGGCTTCCACAATGCCCTGGTAAAGGGCCACCCAACGGCGCCAGTATTCCTCGCGTGAATCTTTCGAGGACATGAACTCATCGAAATAAACCGGGCGAAACTTATCCCAGATGCCGCCCTGACTGCGGTAGTCGGGAATCCCGCTTTCGGTGGATATGCCGGCACCGGTGAAGACCACGTTTTTGCCGGCTTGCTTGATTTTTTGGGCTATGAGGGAGATCTTTTCTTTCATGGCTGGTTTAGATCCTTAAGTTGACTAGGTTGACTAAGTTGATTGGGTTGATCAGGTTAACGGGTTTAAATGAATTTGATCCATCTAACTTAATCAACTATTCAACCAATTAACTTAATCAACTTTCTTTGAATTCCGCCACCAGCTGCTGAACGGTTTCCTTGGCGTCTCCGAACAGCATTCTCGAATTTTCGTTAACGAAAAGCGGATTGTCGACCCCTGCGAACCCGGGGGCCATCGAGCGTTTCAGGATCATGACCGTGCGGGCCTTGTCGGCGTTGATGATCGGCATGCCGTAAATCGGGCTCGACTCGATTTCCCTGGCGGCCGGGTTGACGACATCGTTGGCACCGATGACGATGCAGACATCCACCGTTTCCATGATGGGGTTGACATCATCCATCTCGGCCAGCTGCTCGTAAACCACGTTGGCTTCGGCCAGCAGGACATTCATGTGGCCGGGCATGCGGCCGGCCACCGGGTGGATGGCATAGCGGACTTCGGCGCCATTGTTTTCGAGTATCTCTCCCAATTCCCTGACGGCATGCTGGGCCTGGGCGACGGCCATGCCGTAGCCCGGCACGATCACCACCGATCTGGCGGCCTCCAGGATATAATACGCATCTTCGGGTGTGATCGGTTTGGGTTCACCCTGAACCGTTGCCGCCTCCGTTTTCCCCGCGACGGCTTGAAATCCGCTGAACAGCACATTGCCAAGGGAGCGGTTCATGGCCTTGCACATGATCCCGGTGAGAATGAGTCCGCTGGCACCGACCAGGGAGCCGGCTACGATCAGCACATTGTTTAAAATGATAAAGCCGGCCGCACAGGCGGCCAGACCCGAATAACTGTTGAGCAAGGCGATGACGACCGGCATATCGGCTCCCCCGATGGGTATTACGCCGAAGACCCCCAGCGCCAGGGTCAGGCCCATGAACAGGATAAACACGGCATATAGCCAGGGATTGGGCTCGAAGTAGACGAGCAGGGCACCGAAGATCAGCATGGCGGCCAGGATTGCGATGCTCACCATCCGATGCCCGCTGATCAAGATCGGCCGGCCGGATATCTTGCCGGCCAGTTTGCCGTAAGCGATGAGGCTGCCGGAAAATGCGACCCCGCCGATCAGCACGGCCAAGATGACAGCCACGCGCACGAACAGGGTATTGTCGGGCTGGCT
>JAFDCJ010000408.1 GCA_019312835.1 Deltaproteobacteria bacterium | reverse complement strand
TGGATCACCTTCTGGTTAGGGGTTTGAAGATGATGTGTAAAAGAAAGGTTGTGATTCAGGTTAGTTACAAAGTAGTTACATGATTTGGTGGCATGGGTCAAGGAATTATCGATTTCCATGCTACGACTTGGGGTATTCTCTAAGAAAACCAAGTATCACCCAAGTACAGAAAAATTGAGATTATCAAAACCAGGATAATTTAACAGATACGAATTAAATATCAAATTCTAAAATATTGAGACGATTACTGCAACTTTGGGCAAAAAAAACCGGCATCAATCTAGCACGCCCGATGCCGGTTTTAAAATGCTGCCCGGGAGCCTATTTTAGTCCCACATCCTTTAGTGCATTGGTGCAGCGCGCGCTCACCTGTTTTTCGTTTTTTTCGAGACATTGAAGCAGACGTCCCTCACCGGGTGCGACCGATTGGCAAAATTTGTCCAGGTCCGCATCGCACTCGTTGGCCACGTAGCTGAGGGCCGCCACCGCGCGCTCGAGTTGAACGGCGGCGTCATAGAGGGCATACTCGCACTTGGCGGAAAGCTTATCGCCATACGAGTAGAGGCAGGCCAACACGCGGCCCTGGCCGGGGGTTACCCGGGCGCAGTATTGTTCGATCTCCGTCTTGCAACCCTTGGCCACCGTTTGAACCAGGTCCTGCTCGGCATTCGCACCGTAAATTCCCAATAGCAGGATTGCCAACACAAACAAAACGATCGCCTTTTTTTTCATGCCATCCTCCTTTATGAAATCGGAATTTTTAATGGAAGTGCCCTGTCATCAAGCAAAAGCCAGGCTTAATTCATTGCAGCCAAACAGCAGTCTAAGACACAGACGGATCATCCGTATTCTGTCCTCTGTCTTCTGACCTCTGTTTTCTTTATTCCCCGAGATACGCTTTTTTGACCTGCTCGTTTTCCAGCAGGGCGGAGGCTTTGTCGGTTAACACGATGCGACCGGTTTCCATGACGAAGCCGGTGCTGGAAATGGTCAGGGCCATGTGGGCGTTTTGTTCCACCAGGAAGATGGTGACGCCGCTTTTGTTGATTTCCAGAATGGTTTCGAAGATCCTTTCCACGAGTTTGGGCGCCAGACCCAGCGAGGGCTCGTCGAGCAGCAACAGTTGGGGCCGGGACATCAGGGCGCGGCCGATGGCCAGCATTTGTTGCTCACCGCCGCTCAAGGTGCCGCCCAGCTGGTGCATGCGGTCTTTTAAAACCGGGAACAGTTCGAAAACCCGCTCCAGATCGCTGGCCACCGCCTCCTTATCCTTGCGCAGGAAGGCCCCCATCTCCAGGTTTTCGCGGGTGCTCATTTTGGGAAAAATCTGGCGTCCCTCGGGAGTCTGAGACACCCCGCGGGCCGCCACCTGTTCGGGCCTGAGATGCTGGATGGGCTCTCCTTTGAAGCGAATTTCGCCTTTTTCGGCCGGCTCGACCCCGAAAATGGTCATGAGGGTGGTGGATTTGCCGGCGCCGTTGGCACCGATTAGACAGGCGATCTCTCCCTGCTGGATGGCGCAGGATATCCCCTTTAAGGCGTGAATATTGCCGTAATAGGTATGAACGTCGGTAAGCTCTAAAATTGGCTGTGAATCAGTCATCTGATAATTCCGTGTGTTTTATCTCGTCGGCTTCATGCAGCTCGCGCCGGCGCCGTGAAGCCGGGATCAAGCCTTCCGGTTTGATGATCATCATGGTGGTCATAATGGCGCCAAAGGCCAGCATGCGATAAGCCTCGAGCTGCCGGAAAACTTCCGGGGCCGCGATCAGGACAAAGGCGGCCACGACGATGCCCGGGATGCTGCCGACACCGCCCAGCACCACGATGCAAAGAACGATGCAGGATTCCATAAACAGGAAAAAGTTCGGATTGGTATAACTTAACTTGGCCGCAAAAAAGGCCCCGGCCACCGAGGCAAAAGCGGCCCCCAGCGCATAGGCCAGCAGCTTGATCCAGGTGGTCGGCACACCGGACAATTCGGCGGCGACCTCATCTTCACGGATAGCGATCCAGGCGCGGCCGATACGGGAATTGTCCAGGCGCCGGACCCCGATGATGACCAGAATGGCAATAATGAAAATAAAATAGTAAAGGGCCGGCAGGGATTTAAGATAATAGGTCGCCCAGGTGAAGCCGCTTTCTTCGAAGCTGGGAAAGTACAGCACCGGCCGCTTCATACCGAAAAGGCCGTTGGGGCCGGCCGTGAGCGAATCCCAGTTGTTGAGCACCAGACGAACGATTTCGCCGAAGCCCAGGGTGACGATGGCCAGGTAGTCACCGCGCATTTTCAACGTCGGGTAGCCGATGATGCAGCCGACGATCATGCCCAGAACGATACCGATGGGCAGGGCGGTCCAGAAGGACAGCCCGAAGGTCAGATTCAGCAGGGAATAGCTGTAGGCCCCCACGGCATAAAAAGCGATATAGCCCAGATCCAGCAGCCCGCAAAGGCCGACGACGATATTCAATCCCAGCCCCAGGCAGACGTAGATCAGGCAGGTAATCCCCACATCGATCATGTAATTGTCGGCAAACAGCGGAAAAATAGAGGCCAGCAGAAATAGTCCGCCCAGGGTGAATACTTTGGGGAATTGATTGAGCCAGGCGCCCGCCCGCTCGGTTAAAGGGGTTTTGTGAAGGTCCTCGGTCTTGCGGCGGCTGCGGATCAATTTAACGAAAAAATTCAAAATCAGAATGGCCACGAAGACCCCCAGGGTTTTAAATACCCGGTCGGGCTGAAAGGTCGGGGTTTTGAACCCGAGCATGGGGATGAACAATATGGCCAGAAAAAAGGTATATACCACAATTTTTTTGAGTTCTTGCCGTACCATCAGACGCGCACCTCCGCCGTACCCTCACCCAGCAGGCCACTCGGTTTCAGATAGAGAACCAGGATCAAGACCGTGAATGTGGTGACATCCTTCCAGGCGCTGGGTAGAAACGCGGCCCAGAATACTTCGATGCCCCCGATAATCAGGCCGCCGAGCATGGCGCCGGGAATGGAGCCGATGCCCCCCAGAATGGCGGCGGCAAAGGCCTTGATCATAAAAATAAAGCCCATGTCGAATCTTACCGCTCCGTAGTACAGTCCCACCATCACACCGGCCGCAGCCCCCAGGGCCGGGCCGATCATAAAGGTGATGCGGATGGTCAGATCGATATCGATTCCCAGGATACGGGCCATGGTTTTGTTCTGGGCCGTCGCCCGCATGGCCTTGCCCAGGCGGGTACGGTGAACGAACAGCTGCAGGGCAATCATCAAGGCCACGGCCAATAGAATGATGAATATCTGACCGTTGGTAATGCGCGCCCCCATGATCTCGATACTTTCGAGACCAAATACCTGGGGATAGGGCCGATCGGATACACCCTGGCTGAGCATCATCCCGTTGGACAGGAAGATGGACATGCCGAGAGCGCTCAAGAGGGCCGACAGCCGGGAAGACTTGCGCAGCGGTTTATACGCCACATGCTCGACGGCCACGCCCAGGACCGCCACATAGGCCATGGCCAGACTGAAAACAATGATCATGGTCAGGACAAAATGGGTTTCCACCCAGCCCATTTGCTGCAGGGCGGTCAGAACGATGACCCCGATGAAGGCCCCGGCCGTGAACAGCTCGCCATGGGCAAAATTGATCAGCTCGATAATCCCGTAAACCATGGTGTAGCCCAGGGCGATCAGGGCATAGATGCTGCCGAGAAATATCGCGTTGACAAACTGCTGTAGCAAAAATGCGGACAGATCCATAGTGTTCGAAAATCCTCTTTATTCTAGAAAAACATACTACCCTTCTTAAAATTAATTATTGGAGGTTCGTGATAGAAGACAGAGAACAGATGACAGATGTCAGAAATTCAGATCTACAGCATCCTGTCTTCTGATATCTGTTCTCTGTTCTCTGTCCACTGTCATCTGACCTCTGTTCTCTTTCATAATAAGAGACCGGGTGCCAAAGCACCCGGCCTCCTTTTTTGATTACAGGTCCTTGCCAGTCAACGGATCCCAGTAAGGTACGAACTGGTTGCCCTTAACGAGCCAGACGATGTGGGCCAGTTTGCGGTCACCATGCTCGTCGAATTTGATGTCGCCGCTCACGCCCGACCAGGTATTGTCGCGCAGGGTTTTTTGCAGCGTGTCGGCGTTGTAGGTGCCGGCTTTTTCGATAGCCGCCAGGGCCATCATACCTGCATCATAGGCGTAATAGGCGTAGGAGCCGACTGCGTTGGCTTTCCACATGGCCTTATAGGTTTTGATAAACTGCTGTCTTTCCGGTGTGTCCGGAGCCTGGGCAAAGGTCAGGTAAACGCCCTCGGCGGCCGGCCCGGCCACCTCCAGAAACTTCGGATGAAACACCGCGTCTTCGCTGACGAAGTCGGATTCCAGACCCAGTTTGCGGGCTTGCTGGATCATTTTGGAGCCTTCCGGCTGGTAAACACTCATGTAGATCACGTCCGGGTTGACCCGTTTCAACTTGGTAAGAACCGCGGTGAAATCGCTGTCGCCGGGGGTAATGTATTCATGGGCCACGATTTTTACGATGTTGTTTTCTTTGGCGAACCTGGTGATGTTGGCGGTCAAACCGGCCGTATAGGTCTGCTTGTCGTCGATCAGCGCCAGGGTTTTGGCTTTCAATTTCTTTTCGAGAAACTGAACCGTCGACCAGGCCTGGACGTCATCCCGCGGAGGCATGCGGAAGAAATATTTGTAGCCTTTGGCGGTCAGGCGCTCGTTGGTGGAGGCCGGTGTAATCTGGACGATTTTAGCGTCCATCAGCGGGATCTGAGCCGGTTCGGTGGCCGATGAGCAGTAGGCACCGATGACCACGTTCACACCGCTGTTGATCAGCTTGTTGGCGGCCATGGTGGCTTTGCCGCCGTCGCAGGCGCTGTCACCGGGAAACACCTCGACCTTGTCATACCCTTTGAGCTTGCCATAGACGGCCACCGCAGTTTTGACACCCTGCAGGATGTCAGTGCCGTCCTGGGCATAGGGCCCTGTCAACGGGCTCAAAGTACCGATTCGCAAGGTTTCGGCCGCAGCCATTCCCTGAACTCCCAGAATTAAGGCTAAACATAAAACGAAAATTCCAACTTTTTTCATGATGCTACCTCCTTTTTAGTTAATTAGTAATTGATACTTCCCTACAATCCCATACCTGGTAACCTCAAACTTGGTGAATCTCAAAAACCTGGCTTCAGGTGTCAGTGTTCAGGGTCTGATCTACGGAAATCTCAGACCTGTCAAGCCTGAAACCTGACACCTGAAACCTTGCATCTAATTACTCGTCTTGGCCCCCGTTCCCAGGTAGGCCTCGATAACCGTTTCGTTTTGCTGAATCTCCTTGGGCGTGCCTTCGGCAATTTTTTGGCCGTAATCCAAAACGGTTACCAGTTCCGAAATTCCCATCACCAGCCGCATATCATGCTCAACCAAAAAGATGGTCAATCCGGTATCGCGCAGCTTGATGATCAATTCCATCAGCTCGGCCGTTTCCCTGGGATTCATCCCGGCGGCTGGTTCATCCAGCAGCAATACCTTCGGTTGGGTGGCCAGGGCCCGGGCGATTTCCAACCTTCGTTGCTCGCCATAGGGCAGGTTGGAAGCGTAATCGTTCTGGTGGCCGATCAATCCGATGAATTCCAAAAGTTCCTGGGATTTGGCGGTGATTTCTTTTTCTTCCCGTTTTTCAAACGCGGTTTTCAACAGGGCCCGGACCGGTCCGCTTTTGGTCCGGCAGTGCATGCCGACCTGTACATTTTCAAGCACCGTCATTGATTTGAACAGGCGGATATTCTGAAAGGTCCGGGCGATACCGCGGGCGATGATGCGATTGCTCCTCAGGCCGTTGAGTTTATGATCGCCGTAGGAGATGCGGCCCTCGGTGGGCGGGTAAACGCCGGTGATCATGTTGAAGACAGTGGTTTTCCCGGCGCCATTGGGGCCTATCAGGCTTAAGATTTTACCCTTGGGGACGTGCATGTCCAGGTTGTTGACCGCCAGCAGGCCGCCAAATCGTTTCGAAACATTTTCCAATCTCAGCTCAGCCATAACAAGCAAACCACCTCGGATTCCACGTTAGCAGTGGAGAGAATGCGCAGGATTTAATCCAAATAAATTTTCTGCGTGGGGAGTTGCGCCAACCGGCGATATGCCGGCTGGAGTTGCCATTATACCCTTCAGACGGGCGATAAGTGGTGTTTATAAACATTTATTCGACCAATTGTCAACTTCAATCAAACCAGGCCGCCTTCACTGAGGGGTTTTTGGGCCAGGATTCGCTTCGGTCCGAATATCGACAGGTCCAGCGTAATCGGCAGTTTCAAAACGAGCTCCGCCAGGTAGCGCCCCACGGCCGGAGCTTGCTGCAGGCCGTGACCGGAAAAACCGTTGGCCAAAAAAAAGCCCTCGAGCTCCGGCCATTGACCCAGAATGGCATTGCCGTCCAGGGTGTTGACGGCGTAAAGCCCGGCCCATCCCCGCACCAATTTGAGCCGGTCAAAAGCCGGCACAAACTCGGCCAATTCGGGCCAGAGTATTTCCATAAAGCGCTTATCGTCCCAGCTGAAATGAAACCCCGTCGGGTCCTCCGCCATGGATTTGCCCAGCAGGATGACCCCGCCGGTTTCGGTGCGAAAATACAGGCCCGAGGGCAGCACCGTCAGCGGCAGGGGGCCCTGGGGCTTGACTGCCGTATCCAGGGTGAAAACCTGGCGTTTGACAGGTACGATCGGCAGGTGAACACCGGCCGTTGCGGCCACCTGCGCGGCCCAGGCGCCCGCGCAGTTGATGACTGACGGAGCCGTGAGAGACGCACCCGCTGCCAGCCTGACACCGGTGACCCGGCCGCTGCGGGTCGCTATCCCGGCAACCTCGCCTTGCAGGAATTCAGCGCCCTGGGATCTGGCTTTGGCTTTGTACCCCATCAAGGCGGCATAGGCATCAAAATGCCCGTCGTCGGGACCGTAGGTCCCGCCTAAAAAACCGCCGGTATTGTAAAGGGGAAAGGCGTCCCTGATGTTCTGCGGCGTCCACCACTCAATCCGGCATCCCAGGCTTTTTTGCAGTTCAAAAGCGTCCCGGGCCCGGGCCTTGTTGGCTGCGTCAACCAGGAAAAGGTTGCCCTCGCGGTGATAATAAATTTTGGGTCTATTCCCATCGACCGCCATTTCGGTTTCAAATCGGTCCAGAACCTCAAACGCATATTGGGATATTTGAATGTTTTCTTTGAGGCTGAACTGGATTCGGACATTGCTCATGGAAAGGGTGGTCGACGCCCGGGCATAGGTCGGGTCCCGCTCGACAACCGCCACCTTGATGGCCGGATCCGCTTTGGTCAGGTAATAGGCGCTGGCACTGCCCATGATGCCGCCGCCGATGATTATTATATCGTACGCCTTCATTGTACTTTGTGTAGCCTCTTTTCCCCTATTTATAGCCTAAGCTACAAGATGACAGATGACAGAAAACTGAGGACAGATGGTTAACAGCCAAGAACAGGGCTCTGAAAAGTCAATCTGTCCTCTGATCCTTATAATTTATAGCTCCAACCACTTCCCAATACCCTTTTCCACCGCCTTTTGATAAATCAGCGGTGCCACGGCCATATCATCCAGGGCCAGGCCCAGATTGGCGGTCATGGTGCGCTGGGCGGGTGTCTGGCGGCCGGGTTTCTGACCGGTGACCAATTCGCCCAGATCGGCATGCAGCTCCGGAATATCCTTGAAATAGCCGGCCTGCTGTACGCTGCGAAACTGGTTGGTATCGTCGGTACAAAAAATGTCCGTCGCCTGCATGGCCGCCGGCTGCCAGTAGGAGTCGTAATCCACCAGGGAGGCAAAGGCACCCTCGTCCAGCCAGCCGGGCTGAATGGTGGCGTGGGGGGGACGCACCATCGGCCCCGCCGTCACCACGATGTCGCAGCCGGTGACAGCCTCCTGCGGGGTTGGGACCGGTACCACCTCCAATTCAAATTGGGTGCTGATTTCCTCGGCATAGCGGTTGCGGGCCTCCTCACTGGCGTCATAGGCCATCACCCTTTTGAGGGGAAAGAGCACCTTCAGGGCCTCCACATGGCTGCGGCCCTGCACGCCGCATCCGAGCATTCCCATAATCGACGACTCCGGCCGCGCCAGGTAACGGGCGGAAATCGTCGTGGCGGCGCCCGTCCGCTTGGCGGTGATCCACACACAGTCCATGACGGCCAGCGGCAAACCGGTTTCAAAGTCATTGAAAATCAGCAGGCCCGAGATGTAGGGCAGGCCCCGGGAAGGATTGTCAGGAAAGCCGCTGACCCATTTAATGCCGGCAGATTTCAGATCCGGGATGGAAGCCGGCATGGCGTGGATAAAACTGTTACCGCCTCCGGGATATATGCCCGGCTTCGGGGGCATCTCGGTGCGGCCTTCGCCTTTGGCACGAAACATTTTCTCCATCGATTCGATGATGTCGGGCATGCTTAAATCGGTATCCACGACATCCTGGTAAGACAGGTAGAGCAGACGATTTTTTTCCATGGTTCCTCCGGGGAGAATTTATTAAAACTTGATCTCGACGTCGTCATCGGTTAGTTACGGTCTGTTTCGAGCTATAACGGGAGTCGGGCCCAACTGTCAAGGGGATACAGCGTCAGGTTGCCCGCACCCATAGGGCGGCCGAGCAGGACAGATAAGAGGGAGAATACCGCAATGGCTGATTTATATCAATTCAGTTTCATCCCCTGGTCAACACGAGTACCCTTCTCGTTTCACGGCAGAATTTGAGGCGGTTTTTTGAACTCACCGGGCACGCGGTTCGCCTGCTGGACGTTCCGTCGCAGGCGCAGTTGAATAGTTGATTGGTTGATTAGTTGATTAGGTTAGAGAAATTCAGTCTATCCGATTAACCGACCACCATCCAATCAACTCAATCAACACAATCAACTTAATCAACACACCGCAAAGAAACTGATTTGTGGGAAGCTGCGGTTGTGATGAAGGCAATAAACCAAAAAGCGAAAGGGCTACAACCCAAAACTCCGGATCCGGTCCAGGCGGCTGGTGATTTCGGTGACGCGAATGCCGTATTTTTCCCGTTGAACCACGACCTCGCCTTTGGCAATCAGGGTGTCGTTGGCGAGGATATCCACCGGTTCACCCTCCAGTTTGGTCAGTTTGACGGCCGATCCCGGTACGAGGTTGAGCAGTTCATGGATCTGTATCTTGGCGCGACCCAGCTCGACCTTGATTTCCAGCGGGATATCGAGCAACAAATCCAGATCCACATCTTCGTAGATCTTTGCCTCCTGCTGTGCGGATGGGGATGGATCCGGTGATGGTGCAGCCGCAGGCGCGCTCGGCGGCTCCGGGGATGTCTCGGGGTTTGCTGCGGCCGGGCCGGCATCCATCTCGACCTGGGAAATGATAGCCGAATTCGATTCGACTTCGCCGGCGTCTGTTTGCCCTTGTGCGTCGCTGGTGGCCCGCACTCCCGGTTCAGGCGCGCTATCGTCAGTTCCCGCATAATGGCTATCAACGCCTTGCCGGGTTTTGACACCGACTTCGAGGATAATCCAGTCCTGCTGACACATGAAAACGAGCCGCTCAAGCTGCTCCATGTCCACTGAGCCGATCGTGACATCCCCTCCCTGGGTTACGGAAGGCGTTGACAGCTCGCATGGCAGCCCGGCATCGTTTAGTGCGGATGTGAGCTTGCCGCCGACGATGTTGCAGATTTCAGAGAGATGGTCCCGTACTGCGCTGTCGCCATCGAGCTCTCCGGGCTCCATGTCGAGCATGCTGGCAGTCATCAGGCGGGCCAGCTCCCGGGATACCTGGATGTTCAACGTGCCGACCACATGGCCGGCAAAATTTACACCGACCACCACACGGTCGACACCCCCGGTATCCGCGGGTTCGGAGTCGGAAGGCACGATTTCCATCGCTACCATGGTATCAAATACTTCGACGATGGAATCGATGACGTGGGACTTGATATCAAAGGTTTCTAAATTACCCATTCAACATTCCGGGTCAAAAAAACGTCTGTGTTTTAAACGTTGCCGTTGTAATCCCGCCATGGCGGGATTTGAAAACAACCAACCAAAGTTTACCCCTGTCAGGCTAGATATTGGATTTGTCATGAAGCTGAAAATAGCATATTGTATGACCAGATCGGTCAGAAAGGTTGAAATTGCAATATTTATTCCATAAATTTTCCCTATTTCCCCGAGGAAGCCATCGTGGCGGGATATTTATATTTTTTTTAATATTTAAAGATAGTTAAAGTGATATAAAAATTGCATCAGCGTCCCTCAGAAGATCAATGCCGGCGGCGCAGACCCCTGAAAACGGCCCGGTTGGCATCCCGGGCGTTGATGATATGACGCTAGGTGAGGTTCAAGGTTCAGTGGTTCAGGGTTCAGGGTTAAAACCGTTCTTCCGAACTCCTGGGTTTCGAATCTTTAAACCGTTGAACCCTGAACCTATGAACCCTTGAACCCAGAATTGTTTACGGAGTGAACGATGATTGGCATCATGGCCGACAGCCATGGACAGCCCGATACCATTCGTGATGCCCTGGTGGTATTTGCAGCTGTGGACTGTGAATCTATCTACCATCTCGGTGATATCTGTGATTCAACCCATCCTGAGACGGCCGATGCCTGCCTGCGGCTTTTACAGCAACGGCGGGTGAAAACCATTAAAGGCAACAATGACCAGGCGATCCTCGCCAACCATGCCGGCCGAGACGGCTCGCCGGTATCACCGCAGAGCTTGCAGACGCTTAAACATCTCGAACTGGTGAGGTATTATCAGGACGCCATATTTATTCATTCACTGCCCTTTGTCGAGGAACTGGGCCTTTCCAGCATGATCGGTGCCATGGGTCCCATGGAAATCCGCCGCTTTTGCAATCAATTTCCCGGCAGGATCCTGTTCCGGGGGCACAGTCATCATCCGGAGATTGCCTGGCTGCACCGGCAACAGGTGAGTGCCCGGCCCCTGACGGTGGATCGCAAATTGAATTTGTCGGGAAAAATTCCCTGTGTGGTAACCTGCGGAGCTCTGACGCGGGGGCTGTGTATGCTCTGGAATCCGGAAGAGGGTTATATTGAGAGTATTTCTTTTCGTTGAAAAGGGATCCGGTTGGAATGATGGACGCGTAGGTAAGAAGATTAATGATAGGGGTTCCTTTCAGGGGCAAATGCCCAAAAGTTGTGGGCCGTCTTCCGGTTAGGCTGCTGATATGGATCCGTAGGGGCGGGGTTTATCCCCGCCCCTGCTTTGAATTTTAGACTTTTATCCGATATGCGCGGAGCTATTTCTTCTGCTCTTCATCCCGCAGAACTTTTCTCACTATCTTGCCGACATCGGACTTGGGCAGCCGGTCTCTGAATTCGTACTGGGTCGGCAGCTTGTAGTCCGCCAGGCGGGTCCGACAGTATTCGGCCAATTCCCCGGATGCAGGGGCATGACCTTCCACCGGCACCACGAAGACCTTTATCTGCTCCCCGCGGCTTGGATGAGGAAGGCCGATGGCGCAGGCTTCTTTGACTTTAGGATGGCTGTAAAGTACTTCTTCGATTTCACGCGGGTAGACATTGTGACCGCCGCAGATAACCAGGTCCTTTTTGCGGTCCACGATATAGAAATAGCCGTCTTCATCCATGCGCGCAACATCGCCGGTAAACAGCCAGCCGTTTTTGAGGGTGTTGGCGGTTTCCTGAGGGTTGTTCCAATAGCCTTTCATCACCTGCGGGCCCCTGACCAGCAGTTCCCCGCTTTGACCCACCGGGACATCGGTTGTGCCGTCTGCCAGATCCACGATCCGGCATTCGGTATCCGGGAAGGGAAGGCCCACACTGCCCACCTTGCGGACCCCGTTGAAAGGGTTGGCATGGGTAATGGGCGCTGCTTCGGTCAAGCCGAAACCTTCTGAAATGGCGGCCCCGGTCAATCCTTCAAATTTGCGGATCACTTCCAGGGGCAGCGGGGCGCTGCCCGAGAAACAGCCTTTAATGCAGGTCATGGAAGTCTTGCGAATATCCGGATGATTGAGCAGGGCTATATACATGGTCGGAACCAGCGGGACGAAAGTGGGGCGATATTTGCGAATCGCATTTAGCAATTTTTCCGGGCGGGGATCGGGAATCAGAATATTGGTCCAACCGGCAAAAACGGCATTGTTCATGGAACAGGTCAAAACAAAAAAAAAAAAAAAAGGCAGGGCGCCCAGGATAATTTCATCCTGGGCGGCAAATTGCGGAAACCAGGCATCGATTTGCTGGGTCTGAAAACTGAGATTGGCGTGGGTCAGCATGACGCCTTTGGCCACACCGGTGGTACCACCGGTATATTGGATCATGGCCACATCATCCATTGACACAGTGGCACGCGGTTGGGTGGCCGAATAATTGGCCAGTAAATGTTTCCAGCGGTAAACATTTTCAGCCGGCTGGATCCTGGCTTTCAGGCCTTTGCGCCCGGCAGACAGCTTAAAGAAGAGGTTGCCGGCCAGTGGCAGATAATCTGCAAAAGAAGTGTGGATAATTTGCTTGAGTTCGGTGCGTGGTCTCAAGGCAATCATGCGGTTGGCCAGAAGATCCATGGTGACCAGGGCGGTGGCGGCTGAGTCCTGAAACTGAAATAGCAGCTCGCGATCCGTATGCCGGGGATTGCACATGACGGCAATGGCACCGATCTTCAGTACAGCATAATAGCTGACAACGCAGGCAATGACATTCGGCAGGAGGATGGCCACGCGGTGCCCCTTGCCGACCCCAAGCGCACCCAGGCAGGCGCCCAGGCGATTGGCCATCTCGTTGAGCCGTCGGTAGGAGATCTTAAAGCCTTCACAAACGATGGCGGTTCTTTCCGGGTACCGGCGTGCTGAATTTTCAAGGTAGGCGGGCAGGGTGACTTGCTCGTAGTCAATGTTTCCGGGCACCCCTCGCTCGTAGTGGGCTATCCAAGGTTTGCTTTCGTATTTGATGTCAGCTGTCATGTTTCCCCCTCAGGGGATAGTTAATTAGAAAATAGTTGAAACGAAAAATAGTTGATTATCGGCCAGAATGCTGCCGTTCTACTATTTAACTATTCAACGAATCAACTATTTAACTAAATCTCACCGATGGTGAGATTTCCTCTAATATTTCTCCATCGGCATTCAACATGAATATGGCAAACCCATGCTGGGCGGCATCTTTAGCCAGTTCTTGAAACAGGATTGCCTGGGCCTCGTATTTTTTTCCTTTTTCCGTGATCAGTTTCCCCTGGCATTGCTGGGCAACGTCTTTTTCGTAAAAGGCCGGAATAAAGGAAATCTCCTGTTTATCATCATATTGTCCCAGAAACTGCTCATTGCCGCCGGGATCCTGGACGATCACCCAGATCCAGGTGTCCGGTTTCAGCGTTGTGGTCATTGCGCTGCTCCTTTTGTTTGTCTGCTATACAATGAACCCATAACGAATAACAGATAACAGCTACCCTCCGGGTAGCCTGGTGAGTTCCCCTTGCAGATCGGTCTGCATTTTTTCTTTTATGACCTCAGGCGGCAAATTGCGGCTGAAGAGATAGGCCATCTTTGCCAGAGCGGCCTCCACCGTCATATCGTACCCACTGATAACACCCGCTTCGGCGAGGGCTGCCCCGGTGGCATAATCTTCCATGTTAACGCTGCCTTTGAAACACTGGGTGCAATTGACAATTACCACCCCCCGAGCGGTTGCCGCCTTGAATCCTTTGAGAAGCCCGACATCTTGCGGACCGTTGCCGACGCCGTAGGATTCTAAAACCAATCCTTTCAAGGGCGGCTGTAGAACATTGTTGACGATACCCGCCGGGATACCCGGAAACAGCCTCAATACCGCCACCGGCGATTCCCGCATGGCCCTGACGGTTACCGCTTCGGTTCTTTTTGAAGCTGGTTTGACAAGGTCCCAGTTGATCTTTATTTCGATACCGACCGTTCCCAGGGCGGGAAAGTTGGGGGAATCAAAGGCGTCAAATCCTTCGGCATCGACTTTAACCGCCCGGTTGCCCCGCAGCAGTTTGCTGCCGAAACACAGGCAGACCTCCGGGATCGCAAAATTGGCGGCTATCAGCATGGCGGTTATCAGATTTTCCCTGGCATCGTTTCGAACTTCACACAAGGGGATCTGAGCCCCGGTGATGATGACCGGCTTTTGAATCCCCTGCAGCATAAATGGCAGGGCAGATGCGGTGTAGGCCATGGTATCCGTGCCATGCAGCACCACAAACCCGTCGTAGCTGTCATAGTTTGAGGCGACATCTTGGGCGATCTTCAACCAATCATCCGGCGTCATATTCGATGAATCCAGCAATGGTTTATATTCCCTGATATCATACAGCGGCATGGTGCTGTGTGTCAGCTCCGGAAGGGTCGACATCATGGTTTGCAGATGGCCCGGAACCGGTTTATAACCCTGTTCCGCTTTCTGCATGCCGATGGTGCCTCCCGTATAGGCGATGTAGACTTTTTTGCGCATGATAACGAAGGTTCAAAGTTCAGGGTTCAGGGTTCAAAGGTTTGAAGTTCAGAAGTTCTGATAAGCGGTTTTTAACCCTAAACCTCTGAACCCAGAACCCTGAACCTTTTCTTATATTGGTTTAAAATCCCAGGTCGGCCGCTCTATTTCGATCGATCCGGCATCCGACCCTTCAAAGTCCACCGTGGCAACACTCTCGCACAGCTGCTTTATTTTCTTCAACACCGGCTGATGCAACCGATGCGCCTGGTAACGTTTTAGGGATTCCAAATTGGCGAATAGCGCTACCAGGGCAAAATCATAGGATTGCTGCGAGCGGACGAGGTCCCGGCCGAATTCATATGAATGAATTTGCACTATCTTGTTGGGCAGATCTTCCAGCATTTTTTCCAGTTCTTCGATATCCGCGTCGGTGGTGCCGGGTTTGAATTTCAGCAATACAACATGGTTGATCATGGACGCTCCTCCATTACGCCATCGCGCCACTACGCCACCTTCGACGGAGGCCCGGGCTTTGGGGGCGATCCTCAGCTTGCCCTGATTGGCGAAAGTTCCGTTTAGCTATCCTGGGATACTACACCTCTGCTAAATGAGCAACAGGCAGATGGTAAGCCCCCCTGGAGAACGGGTGTGATGAAGGTTGCCGTCACAACCTGGAAATTGAATTGATCAAGTACAGCCAGAAAAGGGTTCGCATGATGAGTGCCGGACCCTAAAAGAATAGAACTTTTGTTAAGAACGTCGACGTTGGCGCTGGACATGCAACTAGTGCTTCTCGGGGTTCTCTGTTTTTTTAGGGTTTTTGCGCTGCCAATCGATTTGATTTTTGATTTCGCTGAGAATAAATGAGCTTTGCAGGCTTTTCGAAAGAAGGTCGGCGCTGGGTTCGGTGCCGACGGCCTTTACCATAAAATCATTGGTGGTTTGGATGGCGTCGAGGATGCTTTTTTGAAATAAACCGGCTCGGGCGAGAACGTTTTTGCCCGGGCCGGTCAGTAAGTTCAGCTTCCATACCGGGTGTTTGATGGCGCTTGAATCCGCTTCTTTTTCATCCTCGGCCCCTTTTTTGATGTGGTACTTGATCTGATTGCCGACTTCATTGAGGATGAAATAGGACTTCAACATCTCGGCTATTTCGTCCTGGGTCGGCTCAACACCGGTCTTAGCTTTGATATATTTCATTATGGTCAGGATCGCATCTCTGATGCTATCCTCTAAGCGGACAAATACGGCCAAATTCAGTTCCTTTTAATCAGGTCAATTCTATAAAAAATATAAAAATTTTAAGTAGTTGTCAAGTATCAAGGCTATGTTCCTTATTTACTTGGAGATTCATCTCGGTTGAATTTGGCCCTGCATCTACTGGGCACCGATTTTGCCGACGGTCCGGACCCTTACCGGATAGCCTTCCAGCCTGGTGGGCAGTTTTGACTCCGTCTCGGGGTCCGGGGCCTCCAGGCCGACCATTATCGCGGGCCGGCCGCTTTCATCACGACCGATGCCCACCGATACCACGCCGCGCATCTGAAGCAGCTGTGCTTCGTATTTGGCTTTAACGTCCTTGATCGAAGATGTCATATTGTCACCCCCACCCATTGCCACCGCAGGTAACACCAGCAATAAAATCCACAGGTGAATTTTCATAGCGAAACACCCAGCTCAGAAAACACATTTTGAATGCGGTTCAGTATGGTGCTCGTGTCACTGCCGGCAAACAGAAGCCCCACCAGGTTATTATGTTCATCCAGGACGGCCGAACCGCTATCGCCCCCCTGACTCATGGCTCCCGCCATTAATTGATCCGTAAATGTGGCAATCCTGCCCTCTCCATACTGCACGTTGACCGTTACGTCCACCTGCTGAATTTCACCGGTTGTAAAACCGGTGGTGCGTCCGCTTTTTCTGATGGCCATCCCCAGTTCTGCTTCAACCACTGCCTGCGGGACGCCGATGTTCAGGATCTCGTCCTTTACATCATCAGGGTTGAGCGGACGGGCAATGGCCGCGTCAACCAGGTTTTCCGCGGGCTGTTGCTCAATGGCCTGCAACTGGACGCCGCTGCCGAAAAGCCTGGCGATGCTGTTGAGAAAACTGGCGGTGCCCGTTGCAATCGGGCATTCACTGGGAAGGCCGCCGATGTTGATGGGAATGAAGTGTTCCAGGTCGGCAATATGATCCTCCGGGAAACGGCCGCCGTCATAGGGCCCGGGCTGCAGAATCGGGTCACCAATTTCAGCCGCATTGCTGTTGGCCAGCACATGGTTGTTGGAAAGGATAACGGGGCGCCCGTCCTTTTTGACCAGGCAGCCCAGGGTGCCGGCGGTGATGTCCCGGTGTCCGATACTCACCCCGCCGGGTGCCGGTCGGTGTTTTTCGGTGGGAGACTGCAGGGCCCGGATGACGCCGGTCTCAATTACATCGGTCGGTGTTCCTTCCAGGCTGCCGGGTACCAGATCCCTGCTCGATAACTGGGAGGCCGCAACTTTTTTGGTTACCGAGCACACAATGCTTAAAGTGGATGTTTTTTGACCGCCGGAGATTTTATAGCCAACGCCAGCCGCAACAACATTGGTTAGATCCAGGAGTTGGCCGCGATAATTTCTGAGTCTGTTTTTTATGACGCCTAATTCATCTGCCATTTTAACCTCCTTTCATTTTCCCAACGACTGTTTGGTTAGGAGCCCACCCCAACATGCTCACCTTATCCAGTCAAAATGGAATAGGATTTGGATTTAAAATCACGACGGGACCGAGTGTTCCATCCCGGCTGGATGACCTGTCTGATCTGATCCTGTCGGTAGGCCTTTTGAGACAGCCTCTAATCTTTGGGTTTCCCCTCTTCCGTCAACCCGACAATCGGCTGGACAAATTGGGATTCCGTGTCCCAGGGAAACAGGATCCAGGTGTCCTGACTGACTTCGGTAATAAACGTATCCACGATTGGACGTCCGGCGGGCTTGGCGTATACTGTGGCAAAATGGGCCCCGGGAAGCAAATTTCTGACGATGCGGGCTGTGTTGCCGGTGTCTACCAGATCATCGATCAACAGCCAGTCATTGCTTTCGGCTGCAGGCGCTTTCAGGACGGTGGTTTTTCCCTGCTGCTGATAATCATAGCTGGAAACGCATATCGTATCCACAAGGCGAATTTCCAGCTCCCGTGCGATAATCGAAGCCGGCACCAGACCGCCGCGGGTAATGGCGACGATTCCCTGCCAGGTTTGGATTTCCACCAATCTCCAGGCCAGGGCCTTGGAATCCCGGTGGAGCTGCTCCCAGGAGATGGGATACGTTTTTTGATAACGGTCAGGATCCGTGGTCATTTTTTCTGCTCCGTTGTATTTATTAGGACGACCGACACCCTCGATCCCGGAAAAGTCAAAATAGGTGCAAGGCTTAAGGCATAAGCTCACGGCCGAAGATGTTGTCGTCTAAACTTTGGCCCTGCGCCGTGCGCCCTGTGCCAATAATTTTTCAGCAACTGGCTACCGGCAACCAGGAACCCGCAACACGAAACGCGCAACACGCAACTCGCCTTACTTTGTCCCGAATATCTTATCCCCGGCGTCACCCAGGCCCGGCAAAATATACCCAATATCATTGAGCTTTTCATCAATGGCGGCCACCCAGACTTCCACATCGGGATGGGCGCTGGTCAGTTTGGCAATGCCTTCCGGTGCGGCAACCATAAAAATGCCCTTTATATGTTTACAGCCTGATTCCTTGATCAGATCGATGGTAGCGATCAGCGAACCGCCGGTCGCCAGCATCGGATCGAGTATCAGTGCAATCCGTTCATCCATGGCACCGGTCATTTTGACGTAATACCTGACGGGCTCCAGGGTATCTTCATTGCGGTAAAGCCCCACCACGCTTACCCGGGCAGATGGGATCAGGTCGAGGACGCCGGGCATCATACCCAGTCCGGCCCTGAGGATGGGCACAACGGTAATCTTTTTGCCTTTTATTTTTTCGACCTCAACCGGTCCGGCCCAACCTTTAATGGTCTTTTTCTCGGTTTCCAGGTCCTTGGTCGCTTCGTAAGTCAATAAAGTTGCCAATTCGGAGGCAAGATCCCGAAAATCTTTGGTGCTGACATCATCTTCACGCATCAAGGCGAGCTTGTGTTTGATCAACGGATGATCAACGACACGTACCGTCACGGCGACCTCCTTTTTTAGGAGCCATCTCAAAAGGCCCGCCACTGAATATAAAAATCGATGGGTCATCCAGCGAGGCCCGGAAAGTTTTCAGCCTCCCGCCTTTTGGCGGGATTGGCGACTTGCTTCCCCGCGTTGCGGGATGACCGTCAATTTATATGTGGTCTGTGGGCCTTAAATTCGCGAAACACGGATGTATTCCTTCGGTTTAAAGCTCCGTCCCGCCGCGATTCTGACCCAAAATCCTTTTTTTGAGATAGCATCCAGGTGTTGATGATTATAGAAAGGGAAGCGAATAGATATGCAACGGGAGCAAAATTCCAATTCGGGCTGCGAACGATGTCGGGATCCCGGGCCGAAAACCTCAGCCAATCCTATCGTTGCCATTCATATTCAAATTAGATTGCTGTGTCAAGATGATTGAGGTCGGTTGCATGGATTGACAGGCAAGGGCGCTTGAGGGTGCTCGGCATGCTGTATGGCGATTCACCCCACCAAAGCTTTGACCCAACCCGCAAGCGCCGGGTTGGGCCAAAAGATATTTCCAACATGGTTGGAATGACCCATCGATTTTTATAGTCAGCAGTGGGCCTGCCAGAAAAGCTCGATGACCCACCGCTTTATTAAATTGCCTACTGGCTGCGTTTTGAAAAATCACCCAGCGGCCGTTTGAAGGTATAGGCGGCGGGCTCTTTGACCAGGGCTTGAACTGCTTCGTCGCTATTGCCGCCTAACGCCGAAAAGGGCAGCGATATGACATAAAAAACCGAGCCAACGGCCGTTGCCACAATCCCGATCGGTCGAACCAGGATAAAATCATAAATCATCTCACCGCCGCTCGGGTCCTCTTTTTCGAAATATTCTTCGGCCAGGGCGATGGAAGCTGAGGGTGCGATCAATAATACTGCGATCATCAGTATGGCCAGGGATTTTTTGGCGATACGAAACATTATTTTTTCCTCCATAATACCATGTTTTTTGGGCGAACCTAAGGTGGATTTGGTTTTGATCCAAGGGGTAAAATTGCAATTTCGATCCAAATAAAGAATATTATAACCTTTTTTAGCTAATAATTTCAATAAAAACATTTAACCTGCGTTAGTGCGCCCTCATAGTTTTCGTGTGGACACCCTTGGTATTACAATCCCTATCGGCATAAACGGGAGAATTCTTTAGAATTGGGTATTGACGATTGCCGCATGACGATTTAAGGAATCCTATCCTGGTCAATTCTCATTATCGATTATTATGAATCCTGACACCGAATACATCGAAGTGGCGGTTGCCCTGCCGGTATTTCATGCCTTTACCTATGGCGTGCCTGAATCCCTGGCGGAATTCGTGGCCATCGGCAAACGGGTGCTGGTCCCGTTTGGACGGCGCAGGATTACCGGCTATATACTGGGACCGGGTCAGGACGTTGACGACAAGGAGATCAAAGCGATTCTGGACATACTCGACGAGCAGCCGCTGTTTGCACCCGCCATGGTGCCGTTTTTCAGGTGGATATCCGAATACTATAAATTTCCCCTCGGTGAAGTCATTAAAAATGCCCTGCCCGGCGGCTTAAATGTGCGCGATGACGCACGGATATCACTTACGCCTGAGGGTGAGGTGGCCCTGGCCGGCGGGGGATTGGATCCGATTTCCCAGCAGGTCCTGGGCCAGGTCCAACCCGGGCCCTGCCTGGCAAGGGAGCTGTATAAAAAACTTGACCAAAACATACCCGGCACCCTGCTGTACGCCCTGGAGCAGCGGGGGTTGATCTCGCGGCAATGGGAGCTGACCAAAGCCAGGACCAGGGCCCGGCGCGAACGTTTCGTGCGGCTGGCCGACCCGCCGCCCGACGCGGGTCCGTTGTCGCGGGCCAGAGCAAAAATCATTGATGTACTGGCCGGATCGGGTGAAATTTCCGTCAGGCAGCTCAAGGGGATCATCCCGACGGCCGCCGCATTAATCAAGCCGCTTGAACAAGCCGGTTATCTTACCGTCCGTCACCGGCGGGTGTTTCGAGATCCATTCGGTGAATCCATCAAGCCCGACAGTGCGCTCGTCCTAAACCGGGAGCAGGCCCGGGCGGTTGCCACTATCTGCAGCAATTTTACCAAAGGCTACCGGGCATTTTTGTTGAGAGGTGTCACCGGCAGCGGCAAAACCGAAGTCTACATGCAGGTTGCCGACGAGGTACTGAAGGGCGGGCGATGTGTCCTGGTTCTCGTGCCCGAGATCGCCTTGATTACCCAGATGGAAAGGCGTTTCCGGGCCCGTTTCGGTGACTGTGTCGGTGTGTTGCACAGCGGCCTGTCAGCCGGTGAGCGCTACGACCAGTGGACCCGCATCCTTCAGGGGACGGCCACGATCGTCATCGGTGCGCGATCTGCCATCTTCGCCCCTTTTGAAAACGTCGGTATTATCATCGTGGATGAAGAGCATGATTCGTCCTACAAGCAGGAAGGCAAATTGCGTTACAACGCCCGGGACCTGGCGCTGGTCAGAGCAAAACAAAATGGCTGTCTGGCCCTGCTGGGATCGGCCACCCCATCGATCCAATCATACCACAATGCCGTAACCGGCAAGTTTCATGAGCTGATATTGGCCCGGCGGGTCGAGCAGCGCCCCCTGCCGGAAATCGATATCGTCGATCTTCGCGAAACCAGGGATACCAGGGGTGTCGGGCGCTATATTTCCCCACCGCTGCAGCAGGCCATACACGAAACGCTCGAGCGCCGTGAGCAGGCGTTGCTTTTCTTGAACCGCCGCGGATATGCCAGTTTCCCGGTCTGCAGCGCGTGCGGACAGCCCATGCGCTGCAAGTATTGCGATATTTCGCTAACCCTGCACCAGCGTACCAACTCCTACCGGTGCCATTACTGCGGGTTTAGCCGCTCTTCCGTCTCCGCATGCGATGGCTGCGGATCAGAGAAGATCAAGCACCTGGGCCTTGGTACCGAGAAACTGGAAAGCATGATCGCCAAGCTTTTCCCCCTCGCCCGGCTGGCCCGCATGGACCGTGACACGACCACGCGCAAGGGATCCATCATCAAGCTGTTGAAGGGATTGCGGGATAAAACCACCGATATCCTTGTGGGCACTCAGATGGTAGCCAAGGGGCACGACTTTCCCAACATTACCCTGGTGGGGATTATATGCGCCGACCTTTCGTTGAGCTTTCCTGATTTCCGCGCCGGGGAACGCACCTTTCAGCTCCTGGCCCAGGTGGCCGGAAGGGCCGGGCGCGGAGATAGACCTGGAAGGGTCATCCTGCAAACCTATAATCCTGATCACTTCAGCATCGAGGCGGCCAGGCAGCAGGATTTCGAATCGTTTTACCAGCAGGAGATCGGTTTCCGCAATGCCCTCCAGTACCCGCCCTATTCAAGACTCGTCCAGTTTAAGATTTCAGGCAAAAATCTCCGGGAAACCAAAAAGCACGCCTACCTCCTGGGGGATTTGTGCCAGTCCCTGAAAGCGGGCCAGGGCACGCAGTATCAAGGCATCGATATTATGGGGCCCATTGAAGCCTCGTTAACCCGGATCGCCCGGCGGTACCGCTGGCAGATTCTGCTGAAAGGCTTAAATACGCGGGTGCTGCATCAGTTTGTCAATCACCTGATGCGCGACCACGCCGGGGTTTTCAGCCGTCCTCAGGTTCTGGTGGCCATCGATGTGGATCCGGTTTTTATGATGTGAACCGGGTTGCGAGTTGCGGGGTGCGGGGTGCAGGTTGTGGGAAACCTGTGTTTAGTTGATTAAGTTGACTAGTTGATTGGTTGATTAAGTAGAAGATCCGAAAGCTCTGAACCTCCAACTTAATCAACTTAATAAACACAATCAACTCAATCAACCAGCCTAACTTAATTGACCAATCAACTATTCAACCTGTTTTCAACCGAAGGGAGAAAACCATGCTAGTAGCCATCATGAGTGACAGCCATGATAACATCTGGAACTTGCGCAAGGCGGTGGAGATTGTCAGAGAACGCCAGGCCGGACTTCTCATTCATTGCGGGGACTTTATCGCGCCTTTTATGCTGAAGGAGCTGGATGACGCCGGCATCCCGGTACACGGTGTGTTCGGCAACAATGACGGTGACCAGTATACCCTGACGAAGATGTCAATGAGTGTCTTAAACAACATTACCCTGCACGGCTTGGCCGGCCGGGTGGATGCGGAGGGTTTCACCATTGGCTTCACCCATTATCAGGACATGGGCGCCGGGCTGGTCTCAGCCGGTTTTTGTCAGCTGGTTTGTTTCGGCCACTCCCATGAGCATGAGATAAAACGAACGGGGGATGTGACCCTCTTAAATCCAGGTGAGATCATGGGCAAGGAAGGATCGCCGGGATTTTGTTTTGTTGACACGCAAACCGCCGCAATCGAGCGGGTCGACTTATAAAGATGACCCTTCGGTCATTGGCGTGAGAAATTTACATATGGCTCATTGAGGGAACTTGGAGTTTTGCTTGACCAAGCCGCTCCATGAACAATCGCCGGCAGAATCCGCGCAAATTCATGGACAAGGGCTCGTAACAAAAGAACAGCGAAAGGATATGATTAAGATCGGTTAGATACAAGTTCAATCCGCTGTGCGAAAGGCAATCTACTGCCAATCTCTGTTCTTTCGTAACGATCCCTAATCCATTCAAACAGTGCGCGGATTCTGCCGGCGATCATTCCTTCCGCTTGCGGAAAGTCTCTGGATCGAAAACTCCCCGAGCCCACAGTTGATCATGTTGATTGAGTCGTTTACAGGGGGCTGATAGTCTAATGGATAAAAATCCGTTTTCCCTAATCAACTATTTAACTAATCAGCCAATCAACTAATTCCAACAGCCTTGACTTTAAATGGCAGGCGTCATAAAATTTTTAGGATAAAGGTGAACGAACAGCAGGAAGGAGCTTCAAATGAGATTCAGTGCCTGTCTGGTGGTGATGGCTGCCATATTGATGGCATTTGCCAGCGGCGTTTGTTTTGGCGCCGAGGGTGATGCCGCCGCGTCGGTCTTTTTTCCCGAAACCCGCTATGAGTTCTCCCCGGTTTTAGAAGATACCAAGGTGGTGCATGACTTTGTCATTCAAAACAAAGGCGATGCCACGCTGCAGGTTCAACGCGTAAAAACCGGTTGAGGGTGCACGGCGGTCTCGTATACGAGGCAAATCCCCGCCGGCGGCGAGGGAAAAATTACCCTGAAGGTCGATACCAAAGGCTATGGCGGGCGAAGCATGAAGAAAACCGCCAGCGTTTATACCAATGACAAAAATCGTCCACGGACGGATCTGGTGATTGTCGGAACGGTAGAAAAGTTTGCCACCATTCGGCCCAAGCATGTCAACCTGAGGGGTTATGTGGGGGATTCGCTCACTGCGAAGGTGTCCATCACACCTGAGACGAAATACCCTTTCAAAGTTATAAACGTCCGCGCAAAGGAAGGCAAAAACATCAAATATCAGCTGGATGAAGTCGCAGACCCTGCCAATGGCGCATATGAGTTGCAGGTACAAAATCTCAAACAGGATGCTGGACGTTACGCCGACACGATATTTTTGGATACGGACAGCCAGATTCGACCGCAGCTCAGCATCCGGGTTTACGGAAATTTGCGGCCGCCCAAAAAGCAGTAACGATAGAGAGGCTTGAAAGCCAGGACGCTGGGAAGCTATAAGGCTTGAACCGCTGAAGATTTGCAGATTTTCTTTGACACCGCATGTGTCAGCATCCAGGCCTCCCGGCCTGCCAGCTTCCCAGCCCTTGTATCGAATATCGCGTATCTTTTAATGGCACTTGAAACGAGAGCAAACCTCAGAGCCTCTAATTTAATAACTGCGATTGATGACAATGAAACACATCAAGCTGGTTGTTTTTGACTGTGACGGGGTGCTGTTCGACACCGCCCAGGCGAACCGGATGTATTACAGTGACATATTGCAGTCCTGCGGCCTGCCGGCCTTAACGGAAGAACAGTTTCGCTTTGTGCATATGCATACCGTTAACGAATCCATGGCCTATTTGTTTCCTGATGAGAAGCTTCTGAAAGCCGCGCTTGCTTTTCGTAAAACCATGGATTACCGGAAGTATCTCCGCTATCACACGGTAGAGCCGCGGCTTGTGCGGCTGCTGGAGAAGCTCAGAGGCCAACACAAGATCGCCATTGCCACGAACCGGACCGACACCATGGAAAAGCTGCTGGCCGAATTCGATTTAAATGAATACTTCGACCTGGTGGTCACCTCGAGTGATGTCAAACATCCCAAGCCCCATCCCGAGGCGCTGCTGATGATATTGAACCATTTCGGCCTGACACCCGGGGAGGCAATTTATGTCGGAGATTCACAGGTTGATGAACTGGCCGCCCGGGCCGCTGAAATACCCCTGGTGGCGTATCGGAACCGGGAATTGACGGCGCAATACTACATTGACGGCCTCGCGGAGCTTGAAGAACTGCTGGAATTATAAGTTTGTTAGTCACTCTCTATCTGAAGGTATCGCAAGAATTCCGCCACTGGCTCCGGGGATACTGCCAAATTAAATCACAAATCACAAAAAACAAATTACAAATGATATCCAATGACCAAAACTAAAAAATTCCAAACAATGCTTTTTCTGAGCAACAGTGGCTTTTGTTAGGGTCATTGGAGTTTCGAATTTTGAATTTATTTGAAATTTGGTGCTTGTGTTTTGTGATTTTTAGTAAGATAAATAATGCCAGCGACTCTAAGATGATATCGTTATGATTACCTGAGGATCATTATAGTATCCTTTTCAATTTTATGGGGTTTAAAGATGGGAATTGATTCAGATTGGGGAAGCAGAATATTATGCAGCGACGGCAACTGCATTGGCGTGATCGGTCCAGACGGTCACTGCAAGGAGTGCGGTAAGAAATATGAGGGCACCTTGCCGACGTCCATGGTTGCCGATACCCAAAGCCGGTCCGGGGATGACGATGCGCCCGGGGACGGCAGTGATAGCGGGGCCCAACCGCAACCCGCAGCGGATGCCTCATCCGGAGCGGAAACCGATGACGACGATTGGGCCAATCGTCAGCTTTGCAGTGACGGCAACTGCATCGGCGTCATCGGCTCAGACGGCCGCTGCAAGGAGTGCGGAAAGGCTTTGGACTGACGAATGGCGAATGACGAATAATAATGATGGAGTCGCTCCGCCCTTTGAAATGACTAATGTCTAATGACTATTGAATAATGACGGAGTCGCTTCGCGCCATCATTTTTATAAAATGCAATTGACGATTCAAGGATGACGATTTTTTCCGAAGCGGAGCTACGACAAGTGGATGAGCTGAGACTATCCGTCATTTTATACTGTAAAAAAGGATAGAGCACAGCGATTCCTTAATTAGTCATTATTCATTAGTCAATAGTCATTTGTCATTAGAGGACGCCATGCCCTTACTAAACTTCATCCCCATCCCCACCTGGCGTGACCTGGTCGATATTTTATTTCTGACACTGGTGGCCTACCAGCTCTATCAATGGTTCCGTGAGACCCGGGCGCTCAGAGT
>JAFDCJ010000407.1 GCA_019312835.1 Deltaproteobacteria bacterium | reverse complement strand
TGCCTGGACCAACCAGATGGGAGATCTGTGGTTTCCGGTGCTTTCAGATTTCTGGCCCCACGGGGCGGTGGCTGATAAATACGGTCTGCTGCGGTCTGACGGCGTCAGCGAACGGGCATTGATATTCATTGATAAAAATGGAATCATTCAGGATATCCAGGTTTCGGATATCAATGTCAGACCCGATCTGGCACAGTGTGCGACAACCTTACAAAAAATGAACAAAAAATAATAGAAGTGGTTTCAAAACCCCATTTAAGGCTCCCGCCTGCGGCGGGATTGTGTTATCCCGCGAATAGAAATACTCACGTACTAACGGTTACGCTCCGTTTCCAATTCACGGGACGCCTTGATGCATTCATTAATATTTTAAGATCAGGCATGTAATCCCGCTTTGCGGGGCCCTTGAAACCTGATCGGGGGCTTTGAAACCACTTCCAATCTGTCTCATACAGGATGATTTTGATGAATCTGATCCGGTCTAAGTCCATATCTCAAACAGCTCTACTCGTAATTATTTTCCTGATTATCACTCCGGATGCGGGCGGGTCAGTCACTGTTCAAAAGATTTCAGAATCGGCGCTAGATGCGCTGATCAATGCCCGGAACAATAAAATGGCGGTCAACTTTATGGCAGCCTGGTGTGGGCCCTGCATTGATGAGTTGCCTGTCTTAAACAAATTATACCAAAAGTATAAACCCCAGGGCCTAAACTTGATCGGTATCAGTATTGATATAGAAGGGCCTCATGTCATCCAGCCGATTATCGATAAATTGAAGGTCGATTTTCCAGTGTACTGGTTTGGTGACTCCGCTGTTCAAAAATTTTCCCTATTTGCGATACCGATGATCTTATTTGTGAAAGACGGCCAGATTGTCGAAGAATTGCCAGGCAGGCGGCCGGGGCGGGAATTGGATAGAAAAATTCGTGATTTTTTAAAAAAATAAGAGCCACGCCTTGCGCGTCACCGGTTACGCCTTCCTATGTGTGTGCTGTGGGCTGCGCATTAAAGCTGGCTTCAAACCATCATTCAAAATATCAACTCGTTAACCCGCAACCCGTAACATTGCCGGCCAGGATGCATGGCTATTGTGATCGAATGGATTACCTGCCGCCAAGCGCCTTCTCCACAGCATTCAAAATCTGATCCACCGTGTAAAAAGAGCTTTTAAACACAAGCCTGCCATCCGGCGCAAAAATAACCAGCAGCGGGACGGTAAGACTGCCCACCGCCTCAAGCTTGGCCTTTCCGGCGGGATTGTTGCCGGTGATGTCGACCTTGATCGGGGCGATATGTTTCTGTGACAGAAGACCGATAATGCGCTGATCGTGCAGAACGCTTTCCTCGAGCGCCTTGCAGTTCAGGCACCATTCGGCCGTAAACGTCATCACGACTGTTTTTCCTTGTGAGATGGCCGCCTCAAAGCGCTCGGGAGTGTAGTACGTCCACTTAATCGGTCCTTCGTCCGACAGACGCATTGCCCCCAGGATCGGCAGCACCATCAAAATTAAACCGAGGCTGACAAAAACAGTTTTGGTTGTTTTGTTTCTAGCCAGTGCCAGTGTTCGCAAAGCCAGCCATGAGCCGCCGGCCGCTACCAGACCCATCACCGGCCACCAGTAAATTTTACTCGGCGGGCTGAGTGGAGAACTCAGCAGGGCACTGATGCCAACGCCCAGAAAATAGGCGGCCGCCGCTAACATAAACAGGCCCATTACCTGCTTGATCAGCTCGCTGGCCGGTCCGGCTTTCGGCATGCGGTTGACCAGATTCGGAAACGCTGAGAGCATCAGATACGGCAGGGCCATGCCCCCGCCGATGGCGGCAAAAGTAGAAATGGTCGTCAGGGGGTTCTGAGTCGCTGCCCATGCGGCAGCGGCACCCATAAAAGGTGCGGTACAGGGCGTTGATAAAACGGCCGCCAGAATTCCCAGTACGAAAGATCCCCGCAGGCTGTCCTGCTGGGGATTGATCATGTAGATGAATTGGGGCAGACGAATTGAAAAAAAGCCAAACATCCCCAATGCCATGATCCCGATGATGCTTCCGACCAGGATGGTAAAAAGCGGATATTGAAACAATTGATTGGTGGCGGTGAAATCACTGACCAATGCGATCAGGATCCCCAGACCAATCCAAAAGGCCAAAACCCCCAGAGCCATCACCAATCCCAGAACAAAACACCGTTTCCGATCTTCGGCTGCGTGCGACAAACTAATAATCTTGATCGGTATCAGCGGCAGAACGCAGGGGGTAAAGTTCAGCAAAAACCCGCCCAGGGCCGCTATCATAAGAAGTAATAGCCATCCAAACCCCGATGCGGTATTGAAAGAAAATTTCCAGCCGAAGATATTGAATTTGATCCGTTTTGCCTGTGACCCCACCGCGCCGGAGATCTGATCCGCAAACAGTTCTGGATTTATCTTTGACGGAGTCGCCCCGGATTTTACGACCGGAAGCGTTTCTTTTAATCGCCTTTCTTCCGGAAAAAGGCAGTATGTGTCCGTGCATGCCTGGTATTCAACCATCAATTCGAGTTCGATTATGCCTGTCTTTATCTGCTCATCCAATTTCATTGGCAGATAGATGATGGTCCGGCCTTCAAACGACATCAGCGCGCCGCTGGCATAATCAACTTTAACCGGTATGGCCTGAGGAAAGCGAGCGGTCTCGATGGTGATGCCTTCGGTGGCTGTGACGACCTGAACTTTGGTGGGATAGGGTTTGAAATCTTCAAAAGGCTGGATCTGGCTTGCATCGGCGTTGATATGCAGGCCCTCCTTAATATCAATCACAATGGCCAGGGCAACCGTGTCGCCGGGTCGTGCCCGATCAACCGACCAGGCGCTCCTGACTTGAACTGCATCCGAGTCAGACGGTGAATCGGCTGTCTGCAACAGGTTGCCGATTTCTTTCTGGTCTTTGGCAAGAGAAGCCCACGGCACCATTGCCAGCATTACCAGTGCCAGTCCGCAGGTGAAAACGATACGTTTCATATGGCTCAAATCAGCTCTGTATAAGTTGCTATGGTTCATGCGTTCAAAGGTTCAGGGTCAGCGTTTTGCCCGCCGGCTTTTCGCTTCTTGCTTGCGGAATTATGCAGGGGCGGGGTTTATCCCCGCCCCTGCATTTCTTGAACCCTGAAACCTGATCTATTAAAGCTCCAGCTGCATGCCGCTATTAAAACCCAATTCCCGGGCTTTTATATCCAGGTGCAGAGATGCAACAAACTCCAGGGGCGGATATATTAAACGATCGGCGTTGCGCT
>JAFDCJ010000406.1 GCA_019312835.1 Deltaproteobacteria bacterium | reverse complement strand
GATAGACTCATCGGGCCGGCCATCGTGGTTGAATTGCCGGAGGCAGACGTCATAACGCCGGAAATCCTGGAAGCCCGGGATTTGCCGCTGGAAACCCGGCGCCTCCTTTTTAAGACCAAAAACTCGGCTTTATGGAATGATCCCGCGCACCGCTTTAACCCGGATTTTGTGGCCCTCAGCTCCGCCGCGGCCGGCTGGATGGTAAACCGGCGAATCGATCTGGTTGGGACAGATTATCTATCGATTCAAACGTTTAAAGATACCGAGGCGCTAACCCACCGCATCTTGCTGGAAGCGGGTGTGATCATCGTCGAAGGTCTTGACCTGCGAAAAATTCAGCCGGGAAATTATCAACTCGTCTGTCTTCCGATCAAATTGGCCGGCATCGAAGGCGCACCCGCCAGGGCGGTGTTGATTGAGGAATGAACCCGGGCTCTTAATAGAAAAATTTATGCCTTTTTAGCGAACGATTTAAAATCAATCACGAAAACACGAAAATTGGAAAGCATGAAATAATGACTTTCTTTTCGTGTCTTCGTTCTTTCGCCTGCCCAGTTAAGCCATTGAAAGTTTAACCGGGGTGCTTTCGTGATAAATTATTTTTGTTTGCATCTATAAGAGAACCGACTTAAATCTATTTTATGAAAATTGTCGCTGTAATACCCGCCCGCATGGGATCAACCCGCTTCCCGGGCAAGCCGCTCAGCCTGATCCTTGGCCGTCCGATGATCGAGCATGTTTGCCGGCGCACGGCCATGTGCAAAGTTTTAGACGATGTTTTTGTGGCCACCTGCGACCAGGAGATCATGGACGCTGTCAACGAATTCGGCGGCAAACCGCTGATGACCTCAACCCGCCACCAAAGGGCGAGCGACCGGGTGGCTGAGGCTGCAACGCATTTCGTGGCAGATATTATCGTCATGGTTCAGGGAGACGAACCCATGACCTATCCGCAAATGATCGAGCAATCTGTTGCACCGTTGCGCGGTGGCGATTCGAAAATTGCCTGTGTTAACCTGACTGCCCGCATAACATCCAAAAAGGAATTCGAAGATCCCAATACCATCAAAGTCGTCATGGACAAAGAGCGGTTCGCCGTTTATATGTCCCGCGAACCGATACCCACCCGGCACATCAAAGCCTTCGATCAAATTGCGGCTTTCAAGCAGGTGTGCATCATCCCCTTTACGGCGGCTTCGCTTCAGGAATTTATCCGGCTATCGCCGACGCCTCTCGAAGTTGCCGAATCCATTGACATGCTGCGCTTTATTGAACACGGTCGCAAAGTGAAGATGGTGGAAACAGCCTATTCCACGCATGCTGTTGACACCCCAGAGGATCTGCAATTCGTTGAGCGATTGTTAGCCAAGGATCCGCTGACAAAAAAATATCTATAAACATTTGATGGAGGTGTGAATATAAAATGACCTGGCGCGTTTTGGTTTCCGCTCCCTATTTTATTCCGGTAATTGAACAATACCGTCAACGTCTGGCAGCAAAAGATATAGAATTGGTTCCCGCAGAGGTCAAAGAGCGTTTGAGCGAAACTGAATTAATTAAGATCGTAAAGGATATCGACGGTATTATTTGCGGCGATGACCGGATCACCAAAAATGTGATAGATGCTGCTCCGCGCCTGAAAGTTATTTCCAAGTGGGGCACGGGGATAGATTCCATCGACGCCGCTGAGGCGGCGCGTCGTGGCATTCCGGTTTATCGAACGCTGAACGCATTTTCTGAGCCGGTAGCGGACACCGTTTTAGGATACATCCTGACCTTTGCCCGCAAATTGCCCTGGATGGACCGTGACATCCGCCAGGGAGTCTGGCAGAAACCCTTGCTCGTATCACTGCGGGAATGTGTTTTGGGTGTCGTGGGGGTCGGCAACTGCGGCAAAGCCGTCGTCCGTCGGGCACTGGCTTTCGGAATGCGCGTATTGGGTAACGATATCGTTAAAATGCCCGAAGATTTTCTTTCAGAAACCGGCATTGAGATGGTCGCATTAGAGGAACTGCTTGCCAGCGCCGATTTTATCAGCTTGAACCCGGACTTAAACCCGACCTCCTATCATTTGATCAGCAAAAAACAACTGGACGTAATGAAACCCGGCGCTTATCTGATTAATGTATCGCGAGGGCCCGTGGTTGATGAAGCCGCTCTGATTAAAGCCTTGCAGCACAACCGCATCGCGGGGGCAGCCCTGGATGTGTTTGAAGATGAGCCCCTGCCCCAGGACAGCCCGTTGCGAAAGTTTGACAATTGCCTTCTGGCACCGCACAACGCCAATAGCAGCCCCGAAGCCTGGCAGCGCGTGCACGAAAATACCGTCAATAACCTGCTCAAGGGCTTGGGCAAAGCTTTGTGACATTGGATTAAAATGAACCGGCCTGAAATATCGGTTGTCATCCGTACCTTCAACGAGGAAAAATTTCTCCCGCTCCTGCTGGATGCGCTCAAGTGGCAGTTTGAGCAAAACTTCGAGACCATTGTGGTCGATTCAGGCTCGATGGATAGAACCCGGGAGATTGCCGCTCAAAAGGCCGACAAATTGCTGCCGATTGAAAGTCACAATTTTACCTTCGGTCATTCTTTAAATGTCGGCATCCAGGAAGCAGCCGGCAGATACATTGCCATTGTTTCGGCCCATACGCTACCGTTCGATGAGCATTGGCTGGGCAAACTCGTCGAGCCGCTTCACGATAGTGACACCGCCATGGTTTATGGTCGACAG
>JAFDCJ010000405.1 GCA_019312835.1 Deltaproteobacteria bacterium | reverse complement strand
TTCACGACGATAGTAATTTTCCTCTTTGACCTCGTTTTCGTTGGTACGCTCACCGGACAGGGTCAGAAGGCGGTCCTTCAAATCGATTTTGATCGCATCCTTTTCCACGCCGGGAAGCTCGGCTTTAATCATGTAATGATCCTCTTTTTCATACAGGTCCACCACCGGATTCCACATGCCCAGGGCACTTTCGTCAGCCAGACGGCCGATGCGGAAAAAAGGATCGTCAAAAAAGCGGTCCAATCTGCCGGGTAGAGCCGGCATCTCTCGCCAAGGATTCCATTTAACTAAGTTCATCATTTTCATTCCCTCCTACTCAATCATGTATTGAATTTCATTGCCGCTAGTGGGTGCTGAAATTTTAGTCCAATTTTTGTTTTGTTGAGATTAAGCTAATCAATTTTTTTATTTTGTCAAGATTATCATAGATATTTTTTCTTGCATTACTTTTAATTTGTATTATATTTGAGTAATAAAAGAGCGGTGGATGTAAACTTTCACATTTATATATTAAATTTAGTTGGTTAGGAGGATCAGACATGAGTAAGATTATCGGTATCGATCTTGGAACAACCAATTCATGTGTCGCTGTCATGGAGGGTGGCGACGCTAACATCATCAACAATCCCGAAGGCGGCCGTACGACACCCTCCATGGTCGCCGTGGCCGACAATTCTGAGCGATTAGTCGGACAGATTGCCAAACGACAGGCCGTTACCAATCCTGAAAACACGGTTTTCGGCATCAAACGGCTCATCGGCCGCAAGCATGATTCGCCGGAAGTACAGGATGATATTCGCGTGCTGCCCTATAAAATCGAAAAGGCTGCCAATGGTGATGTTCGCGTTAATTTGCGCGGGAAGTCTTACAGCCCGGCGGAGATTTCATCCTTTATCCTGGCCAACATCAAAAAATCTGCCGAGGAATACCTGGGTGAAAAAGTCAGCGATGCGGTCATCACCGTGCCGGCGTACTTTAACGACAGCCAGCGTCAGGCCACCAAGGATGCCGGAAAAATTGCCGGACTCAACGTGCTGCGCATCATCAACGAGCCCACAGCGGCCTCGCTGGCCTATGGGCTGGACAAGAAAAATGATGAAAAGATAGTGGTTTTTGACCTCGGCGGCGGCACCTTTGATGTTTCCGTATTGGAAATCGGCGATGGTGTTTTTGAAGTCAAGGCCACCAACGGTGACACCCACCTGGGTGGTGAGGATTTTGATCTGCGTCTGGTTGATTACCTGGCCGATGAATTCAAGAAGGAGCAGGGAATCGATCTGCGAGGGGACAAGATGGCTTTGCAGCGTCTCAAAGAGGCGGCTGAAAAAGCTAAAATCGAATTGTCGACCTCTATGGAAACCGAAATAAATCTGCCGTTTATTACCGCCGATGCAACCGGTCCCAAACATCTGGCGATTAAGATCACCCGGACCAAACTGGAAAATCTGGTGGGAGATCTGCTCGACAGATTGCAGACGCCCTGCCGCACCGCCATGAAGGACGCCGGCCTATCCGGCGGCGACATCAATGAAGTCATCCTGGTCGGGGGCATGACGCGCATGCCGGCTGTCCAGCAGCGGGTGAAAGACATTTTCGGCCAGGAACCCAGCAAGGGGGTCAATCCGGACGAGGTCGTCGCCCTGGGCGCGGCCATCCAGGGCGCCGTCTTAAAAGGTGATGTCGAAGATGTTCTTCTGCTCGATGTCACGCCGCTATCCCTCGGCATTGAAACCATGGGTGGGGTTATGACCAAACTCATCGAAAAAAATACCACCATCCCGGCCAAAAAAAGCGAGATCTTTACCACCGCCGCCGACAATCAGCCGGCCGTGACGGTCCATGTGCTGCAGGGGGAACGGGAAATGGCGTCCGACAACAAAACGTTGGGCCGCTTCGAGTTGACCGGTATCGCGCCGGCCCCGCGTGGCACGCCTCAGATAGAGGTCACCTTCGACATCGACGCCAACGGCATCGTCGAAGTGTCGGCCAAAGACCAGGCCACCGGCAAGCAGCAGTCTATCCGGATAACCCATTCTTCCGGACTGACCCAGGATGAAATCGATCGCCTGGTCAAGGATGCCGAGCTGCATGCCGATGAAGATCGCCGCAAAAAGGGGCTGATCGAGGCCCGCAACACCGCCGACGGACTCATTTACAATACCGAAAAAACCCTGGCGGAACACGGTGATAAAATTGATTCCGGGACCCGATCCCAGGTCGAGAATGCGGTCAACGCTCTCAAGCGGGCCATGGCAGGGGACAATGGCGACGAGATCAAACGCCTGACGGACACCTTGACCCATGCCTCGCACGCCCTGGCGCAATCCATGTACCAGCAGGCCGGCCCGGTACCCGGACAGCAGGCAGGTCCGGGCCATGCCGGCAACCGCGCACCTTCTGCCCAGGGCAATGACGATGAGGTGGTCGATGCGGAATATGAAGAAGTCGCCTGATAAGCTCAAAGCTCATAGTCCCCCCTGAGGCGGGACTCAAAGTTGAAAGCGGAGCTGGCCTTGACAGCTCCGCTTTCATCGGCCGCATGGTACCGTGGGTTGCGCAATTTGATTGAAAAAAATCCTCTAACCCAATATATTCAGCGGATAGGAGGTTTAGCAAACTCTCATGCGGCCCGTTGTTAAAAAAATATTGTTGTGGGTTGTCATTGGGGTGCCTGCGCTTTTGGCAGTTGGCCTGTTGATGATTTACATTAGCCTGCCGGATACAGGAAATTTAACAACGCATAATCCCCGATCAACCGCCCTAATGCTGCAGCGGTACCGGGAGGCCAAAACGGCCCAGAAGCGTCTGGTGATCCAACAGCAATGGGTTGCCTTCGATGAAATCCCCCAGCTTTTGAAAGATACCATCCGGATAACCGAGGACGCTTCCTTTTACCAGCACGGGGGAGTGGATCTGGCGGAACTAAAGGCGGCTTTTAAGAAAAACTGGCAAACAGGCAAATACGTTCGGGGGGCCAGCACCATTACCCAACAGCTGGCCAAAAATCTATACCTGACCACGGATAAAAGCGTTATTCGCAAACTCAAAGAATATTTGATTGCCAGGCGGCTGGAACGTCAACTGGACAAACAACGCATTTTTGAACTCTACCTGAACGTCATCGAGCTTGGTCCCGGAATCTTCGGTGTGCAGGCGGCCGCCGACATCTTTTTTGATAATGAGGTTAGCCGTCTAAATCTAGAGGAAATAGTCAGGTTGACCGCTGTTATTCCCAAGCCTCTGAAAGAAAACCCACTTCACAACAGCAGCTGGGTCAAATGGAAAGCCGGCTGGATACTGGATACCCTGCTACGGTACGAGTATATTGATCCAGTTGAATATCAAATGGTTAAAGACAAGTTCGAGTAGCAGCGCCAATTTCTATGTCAAGTTTCAAAATTTTAATAATAGCGTTTTACTTTGTCAGTGATTGATGATAACAGATTTTAGAAATATTACTATTATCGATTATATTTATTAAGTAATGAAAAAATATATAGGTGATCCCAATGGCTGACGAAGAAAAAACCTTCTGGGGGGAGGATGATAATATTTCCCAGCCGTCATCGGCCGACCTGAGGGGGCGACAGTCGGTCAGAGCGACCTTTAAGCTGTCCGAAAGGGCCATCGAGGCCATGAGTATTGTGGCGGTTCACCTGGGTATCAAACAAAAATCGTTGTTTGATCATTTAATTGAAGACATGCAGTCCTTGAAATTGATTGCCCGGGAAATAGAACCGGATCGGTTCAGCACCCTGAATCGCGTGCAGAAAACCTTTGTCATCAGCCGCAAAACACTTTCCAACCTGGATGAAACTTCCAGACAGTTTAATGCCCCCCGCGATGCACTGGTTGAGTATTCTATCCAACGGTTAATGCCGGTAATTAATCGCGAGCGGGACCGGCATCGCAAACGCAAGGAAATCCTGCGTGACATGGCGGGCATTGTTGAAAACGGACTTGCGTTATTAGAAAAATCACGATCCCTGCTGGGAGAAGATGACCCGGTTTCCATACGGTTTGAATCGGCCGTGCGATCGCTGGTAAACGCCCAGGGCCATGTGAAAGACTTCGTTGAAAAGGGGGAAATAATCGAAGAATTTTGATGCAGGTTCAGGGTTCGGCGTTCAGAGGTTCAGGGGTTAAAAGGATTTTGACCCATTTGAATCTTTAATTTCTTTGTTGCAGAGGAATAATTTGGAAAGCCTTCATACTGGGACGATGTTCCGGCTATTTAACCTTCAACGCTGAACCATGAACCTCATTACCCCTAACTCTTTTTCTTCCAGATATAAACCGTAATGGCGACAATCGCCCCGCCGGCAATGATGCTGAGCTGGTCTTTGTACAGCAGGCCATACAAAAAGTCCAGGGCACCGATAATGATGAAAAATATCAGGAAAAAGGTTTTCATAATCGTATCGGTCCAAAGGCTGTTGAACGCATACACTCGTACCCCCCAAGCCGGCGGGATCCAATCTCTTATTTTAAGCACATGAGGGTATTCAACAATTCTTAGACTGCTAAATAGGCTTTTAGAGTGGGAGGTTTTATTCGATCGCCCCGCCAAAAAAGCGGCGTGATTTCGCAAACTAATTAAATAGAATTAACTAGCTCAACAAGGCTAAATTCTCAGTCCCTCTAAATTGGTTTTCTAAGCGTCAGGTTTTGGTCGAGGGCAAGGCGCGAGTTGGAGAAAAAGCGGAGCGTACACGAAGTACGTGAGCATTTTTCTCCGACGAGCAACGCCGCCAGCGGGCAAAAGATACCGCTTCTAAAGCCAATTTCAGCGGGGTTCGAGAAGGAGGATGCCTTCCTCCGTATTCACATCCACCCGAAAGTTCTGCAGGAAGTTTAGCCCCAGTAATCCTAGATCGGGTTGATCCGGAATGTCCATTACCAGGGCCTTGACATCGTTAATCTCCCAGCCGCCGATGGTGATCGAGTACAGGGTGACTTCCGGGGCGTATTGGACACCGCCGGCCGTAACCACCCGGCGCATGGGATTGCGATCGTCAACAGCCAGATTGAGGTATTCCGCGGTGGCGCGCGGAATCGTTACCATGGACGCACCGGTGTCGACAATAAAATTCTGATCGGTATCGCGGTTAAGAACGGCAGATACCGGTATGTACCGGGAACCCGGTGTGAAATTAATAACGATTTTGCCTTCCTGAGCTTTAAGCTCAGCAATCTGGTTGCGCAAATTCTGAACTTTATCTCTCAAGGACGCAGGGTAATCTCTCTCCGCCAACAGCTCCTCGGCCTCGGCCCAGTTATTGTCCGCCAGTGCGAGCTGAACCCCCAATAAGTGAATGGCGGGATCATCCGGCAATTTCCGGCTGCCGAGTCGATAAGCCCGCCTGGCTCCCTGCAGGCTGCCTCTATTGAACAAGCTGACGATCCATTCCTGGTAAAGTTCTGAAAAGAATTGGGTCAGCTGAATGGAATCCTGTTCATTCAGAAGTGCCAATTGGTCGGCCACAGTCTCGGCCAGCGCAATACCGTCTTCAAAACCATAACTTTGAGCGGTGGCCCGGGACACTTGCATTAAAAGCACCACATCACCGGCCTCGACCAGAATCTGCGTATCGAACAGATTGGCCACCTGTCTGGCAGCTCCGGTTTTTACGGCGCTGTCAATCAGGGCCTGCATGGTTTTGGTCACATTTTCTTTTTGGAGATTGGCCGGTAGCTCACCGGCGGTTAGTTTGGATTCAAACCTGAACCCATTGGCAAAGGCTTCCAGCCGTTCCAATTCGCGGTAATCTGCCCCCATCGCGAAGGCTCTGGCAAATTCTTCTTCGCGACTGTTGGCAAAGGTAATCCGGTAAAAATCATCCACCCGAATCTCGGGTCTCAGAAAGGCGCCCTCGTCGCCATTCCAGATAAAGGCACCGGTGGCGATATCCCCAAAAGTCCAGCCCACAACACGTTGATTTTGAATCAGGATACCCGGTTCATCGATATCGTCGGCCAGGTCGCCCTCGATAAAATATCCCTGCTCTCTGAGATTGGCGATCTCCAGCGGCTCCGGCGGATCGGCCGATCCCAAAGACAGCCAGGTGGTGGGCGCTGAGGCCGACCAGGGGTGAAGTTCGGGGCCTTCAATGGTAACATCATCCCGGATGCGCCAGAGCCCGGCCCGGTCGAGGTCATTGTAAAGACCGGCGACTATTCCGACCTCGGTATTCGGCCCCATTCTGAGAATCCATTCGGCCCCCCCCAGGCAAAATACCCTGGGCAGCGCCACCCAACCGTCACCCACAACAGGTACCGCCAGTTCATTGATGATCTTGCCGGAAATGTCTTTGATAGTCACCAGACCTACGGGAAGCTTCATTTGCTCCGAAACCTGCCGGATTTGGGGCTCGGTTTTTACCGGAACCTTTTGGGCTTCTTTGACTGTCGCGGTGCTTTTTTTGCGGGGAGCCGGTACCGCTAATTGAGATATGGGGGGGATCGTTTTGCGGGATTCGTATGTTGATAGCCGTTGATAGACATAAACCAGCATCCCGGTAAAGATGAGAACGCACAACGCAAGCCATATCCAGTTGCCGCGGCTTGTCCGGGGCTTTACCAGAGACAAACCGCAATTAAGGCAAAAGTTGGCCCCTTCCGGGTTGGACGTCTGGCAATTCGGACATACGACCGGTATTTCGTCGTCGGGGATAATTATTTCGATGTCGTTTTCATCCATGAGCTGAACTTCTAGTATAACCCTAATTGCCCATAAACTAAACCCCTATGTTGAGTCAACGACCACCCGCAAAGCAGGTGGCTTGGACTTGCACGCCTCGGGCGTGTTTCCCCGCCCTATGGGCGGGGGAAGCTAAAAGCATGCCAGTACTTTAAGCGTTGCGGTGGTAATCCGCCTCAGGCGGGTTTGAAAACAACCAATCAACAACCGAGGGCAAAAAACGGTATGAAGGAGGATCCGCCGCACAGCGTCACACTTAACTGATGACTCGAATAAACGCATCCTCAAAATTTTCCCGCAGCGCCTTAATTTCCCCAAGCAGCCGGCTTAAGATTTTCCGCTGGCCGGTGTTTCTGGCATTCAGATTGGCGGTCTGAGCCGGGCACAGATACCACGTGCAGATCCAGGGCCGCGTGATCCGCGGCAGCGTACAGCCCTTGTGGCTTATATAACAACAGGTTTCTGCAAATCCTGAAATTGTCTGGGTCGGGGGAATTGACAGCTGGTTTAAATGTAAAAAAATCAAATCACGCCAGTCATACCAGGGGCTGGCCGAAAGGCAGCATGGCGCCGGGCACCGGGGGCATGTCAGCCGGCAGATTGCATCGAGCGCGGGAAAGATCGATTCCAGGCGAACACATGCCTCCCGGGCAATCTGCAGGACCGGGCCAAGGTGGGAATAATAGCGTTTGATATGAAAATCGATGCTGAAGTTGGCCTCCTGCCAGGCAGGTGCAGATCCCCACGGCGGAGAAAGTGTTGAAACTGTATCGAATTTCATCAGGATATCGGCTTTAAGCTATTTCGAATCTGCATAAAATTCCCGGGGGCCGCCACCAGCAGGTGATCGTCGATTCTCTGGCCGTCCAGGTATTCATTCAATTGAAAATTGCAGCCGTCAAAGGTGCAGACTTTGCCACCGGCCGCCTCTATGATCACCCGTGCGGCGGCCATGCCCTGGAAGGACTCGTTGGCGATCAACGCCCCGTCGGCTCGGCCCATGGCCACATAACAGATGTGTGCAGATGCACATCCAAGGTTGCGGATCTTGCCCGGGAAGGCTGAGTGATAATGCTGATGGAAACGGGAGAAGGTAAATAACACACTTTCATCGTTAATATTTGAATCGGCTACCTGCATTTTATGTTTACCCCAGAAGGCTTCTTTGCCGGCCCGGGCATGAAAAAGGTCACCGGTGGCCGGCATGTAGAAGACACCAAAAATGGGCCAAAAATTATCCAGCAACGCCAGTGACATTCCCCAGATGGGAATCCCGGCCTGATAATTGGCTACGCCTTCCACGGGATCAAAGATCCATACGTAACGCTGGCCTTCATGGGAATAGTTTTCAGTGATCTGATCAAATCGAAACACATGATGATCGGGAAAACGCTCGTTGAGCTTTTCTTGAAAAAATTCGCTGAGCCGCAAATCCGCTTCCGTAACCATGCCCTGATCAAACTTAACCTGGGGCTTGCCTTTGCCAAAGTACGGCAGGGCTTTTTTCCCGGCCTCTCTGATAAATTCCATGGCAAATCCGCTCAATTCTTCGATCCCATGACCTTTGCCCATAGTTCCTCCTTCGTTTCTTCTTATGTAGCCCGTCTCAACCAGGCGGGTTTAATTGCCCCTATGCTTATGGCATCATTTATATCGGTTGGAATATTGGAGCAATGGAGTACTGACGTATTGGAAATGACAAGGGGATGAAACAAATAGTTAGACAGTATCCGCTGAATCCAGCACTCCATTACTCCATGGATCCTTAAAATGTAGTTGCACCAAAATACGAATACTATTTTTACCTGTTTAATCGTCGGTAACCTTGATGACAACCAACGTCACATCATCTTCCGATCTGGCGCCATCCCGGAATTTATCAAGGGCGTAACGGCAGGCCGTCAGCAGCCCATTGGCGTCGGTGTCCGAATATTGCTCAATGATTCTATAAATGGCCTCTTTACCGAACATCTCGCCCCGGGAATTTTGAGCCTCCCAGATACCATCGGTCCCCACCAAAATAATCTGACCGGGCGCCAGATCTTTGCGGTTATATTGCCCGTAGTTATGGTTCCCATCGATGCCCATGGCCATTCCGGACCCTCGTAATTCCTCAATTTCTCCGCTACGCGGATCGTAAAACACCGCCGGATCGTGTCCGGCACGGACCCAGCTCAATTTGCGCTTTAATCGATCAATCTGCAAATAAAACAGGGTCATGAAACCGCCGGAATCGGCCACATCGTTGACCAGCAGACGATTCACGTCCGAAACCACTGCTGAAATCTCGCCGGGCAAGGCTGATCGCTGGCGCAAAAAAGCACGGGCGGTGGTCATCAAAAGGGCTGCAGAAATACCGTGCCCGGATACATCCCCGACAACGATGCTGATCTGCCCGGCATCCGGCCTCTCGGGGATAAAGAAATCATAATAATCGCCCCCGGTTTCATCACAGTAGACACTGGCGGACGCAATGTCCAGACCTTTTATTTGCGGATTTGAACGGGGCAGGAGGGCCTGCTGCACTTCCTTGGCCAGATAAAGGGAATGGCGCATTTGGTCACGTTCGATAAGGCCGGCCGTCATCAGGTTCATACCGTCCCCGAGATCGCCCAGTTCGTCATTGGAAACGACGCGCACTTTTTCTTGGAAATCGCCTTCATACACTTTGTCGACCACCCGTTTCATTTCTTTGACAGGAAGCAAAATGGACCGGCCGGCCAGGTAATTCATCGCAAACGAAATCGTTACAAAAAGGAAATAGACGGCGAGCGCAAAGGTAAACACCAGCTCGCCAAATTGCCCGGCGGAAATGGCCCAGTCCTGTACTTCCCAGGCAGCAAATCCGATGGTCCCCACCAGCAGGAGCATGGGGGCATTGGTACCAAGCCCAAACAGTACCCGGATCCTTCTCAAAATCGATATCTTGATCGTCCCCTGCACGGCGTCCAACCGACCACCGGGGAAGAACACCGGTATCAATTTGTCACGGCAATATTCATCGATCAGGAAAAAGGAAATAAACGCGGCGATCAGCCCAATCATTACCAATCTGAAAAACCCATAAAAAAAGCTGGGCATCGTCATGTCGATCAATGAATACATCAGCGGCATTAAAATGCATGTCAACAGGATCCATAGGGATAAATTGGTCGACCACAGAATATGCGGCAAGTTCACTACCCGGCGCCTGGCTTTTTCCAGCAGGGCCGCATCCGGAGTTTCCCCGGACAGCAGCTGCCCGAGGCTGATGGAGATCGGGCGCTGAATCCAGTGCTGCAGGCATACGACCAGCGAGGTTACGAGCGCTAAAGTGATGGGAAGAGATATCCATCCTCCCAGCCAACCGCCCTGCCACAGAAAGGTTTTCCAGTTTTCATAGACAGAAAGGGGGGTAACAATATTAAGCAATATTACAATAAAATTGCCGGTGAAATTAGCTAAAAAATTGCGTACATACAGGCCAGTTAAGCGGATTGTTTTGGAAGATGGCCTATCCATCATGGTTATAATTTCCGGTCTAAGTCAGGTAGGAAGACGGTTACCTGACGACCATAACCGTCTCGATCCAAAGGATCAAGAAAAAACCAACTGCTGGCAGGATCTTATCTTGACAAGATGGGGTTGGTGCCCTAATATCTAAACTTGTTTTCTTTATATTTACAAGATGTTATTAGAAGCTATCTCAAAAGAAGGATTTTGGTTCAAAATCGCGGCGGGACCGAGCTTCCCAGCATAGCTGGATGACCCATCGATTTATGATAGTCAGCGGTGGACCTTTTGAGATAGCTTCTATAAGGTATCTGGAGGCCCCCATGCGTGAGAAAATACCGACCCGAGAAGAAGCATTTGAACTGTTGAAAGAATATAACAAAACCGAAAGCCTGATCAAACATGCCCTGGCGGTCGAGGGGGTCATGCGCTACATGGCCCGCAAGCGCAATGACGACGAAGATAAATGGGGCGTGGTCGGGCTGATTCATGATCTTGATTATGAACAGTTCCCGGATCAGCATTGCAAAAAAACCGAGGAAATCCTGCGCGCCAACGACTGGCCGGAAGAATACATCCGGGCGGTGGTCAGCCACGGCTGGGGAATTTGCAGCGATGTGAAGCCGGAAACCGAAATGGAAAAAGTGCTCTATGCCATCGATGAGCTGACCGGGTTGGTGGTAACCACGGCCCTGGTGCGTCCTTCCAAAAGTGTGATGGATGTCAAAACCAAATCGGTCAAAAAGAAATGGAAGGATAAGCGTTTTGCCGCCGGCGTGGATCGATCCATCATCGAAAACGGCGCCCAGATGCTGGGAATGGAAATTGCAGAGCTGATCACCGATACCATCGCCGGTATGCAGGAAGTCGCTGAAGATATTGGGCTGAAATAGACGCACAGCGCACAGGGCTTAGCGCTAAGCGTTGAATTTTTCAGAATTATCAGATATGCCGACCTTCAGGCTATCCGCTGTGCGCGTTGCCTGAGGTTACCGCCTATTTCCGGATAAACCCGGTAAAGACCCAGAAAACTATCCAACAAACGGCCACCGGACCGAGACCGATATATAAGAACGGAAAAAGACTTTCTTTCCAGGGCTGCATAAAAGCGGCCATCGCGGCCGGCCAGAGAACGGAGACAGCAATGGCCAGGCGCATTTTTCCGGAAAGCACCACCGTCGGTTTGGGGGCAGCGTCTTTTTTTTCCTGGTTCCGATTTAATATTCTGGGTAAAAAAATGATCCCCACAATGATCGCCACCAGCACCAAGATTTCCTGGATCCCTGAAAACATATTCCTCCAAAATTGAAAGCTTTGCTTAACACACAAAATCAGAAGGAACAAGACCGAACATGCATAGCGGCGGTCCTATGTCACGAATTTAATTCTTTTTCCTCTAACTATTTGACTATTCATCCATTTAACTGTGTTTCGAATTCTTACCTTTTTTACCCATATTTTCTCACCTTTTTTTCCCAAATCATCCCTGTTGCATTGACAACACAGGAAGGCCCTCTTCTGCCAAGCATTTATAACACATTATATTATAATTAAATTATCAGATTTTCATTTGTTGGTATGCTTTTTGCCTAGTGTTTGAGGACAGCAACTGAAATTTATACGGCCTGCTCAGGGGGATAGAACATTTTCGGCAATATTATTTTTTCCATTTATATTTGGAGGTTAGGCACTATTTTTTATTGACTCTCCGATGGAAATCTTTTAAACTAACCAATTGTTGGATTGACTTTAACCTTTCGGCCCTGTCGTCTGACAATTCCCATGAAAAATGTTATCCCTATACAGTGAAATTCACGCCCCTGGCAGGACACCCCCATGTCTGAAAGGGGCTTTTTTAGTTAGCGACCATGATAAAGCCAAATCTCGAGTGATCGGGAGACGGAAAGCCACGGGTCTCGGTTTTTAGTTGTTGGTTAAATAGGTTGTCAAATAGACCTTCTCAACTATTTCGCTGATTTTCTATTTACCCAATAACTAAACACCAAGATAGCCGGGTTGCCTGGTGCAGCGGGTGATCCGGTTTTTTTAGGTCCGGTGCCCGCCAGCCAATGTCACCAAAAGGAGGTCGCCTTTGGTTCGCAAGGCCGACGGGATTACATTCATTGAGTTGATGATGGTCCTCAGCATTTTTGCGCTTATCGCTGTCTTTGCGACACCCAGTTTGTTGAGCTGGCGCAGCAATGCCAGGCTGCGGGGTGCGGCCAGCAATTTGAAAGGCGACATGGAAATGGCGAAGTTAAAGGCGATCCAGGTTAACGACACGGTTGTCATTCATTTTACCCGGGACAATTACACGATATTTAAAGATGACATACCGACAAACGGGGTTTATGACGCCGGCGAAGACCTTTACGGTGATCGCACCCTGCCGCCGGGCGTTAAAATCGATCTTGCGAAAACCAATTTCAACGGTGAAAGTGCCCGCTTTAAGGGCCGGGGCACGGCAGACCCGGGGTCTGCCATATTGGTCAACACCAGGGGAACGGAAAAAACGATAACCGTTACCGGTCTGGGAAGGATTACCATCAAGGGCAATGATTGAAAGGCTATCATGAAAAATAGCGCGAACCGGCATTTTTATTTCAAGGATAAAAACGGTATGACGATAGTTGAAGTCCTGATCGCCATCAGCATTTTTGCAATCGGATTTCTCGCCATCGGCACCCTGTTGATCTGGACCACCCGCAATACCACCACGAGCAACATCGTTACCGAGGCCACCATGATGGCCAGGGAGCGAATCGAGTTTCTGAAAACCTTGCCGGTCGAAGATATGGCGTCCCAGTGCCTGGATGAAGACGAGCCGGAGATTATTGCCCCGATCTATCGGCGGGAATGTGAGATCGAAAAGCATACCGACAGCGCCAACCTGATCGAAGTAAAAGTCAGTTGGAACCGGATGGGACAAAATCGCGACGTGGTGCTGAGAACACTTAGCCAAGGAAATGGATCATGAATTCTAAAGCGCTCAGATACCGGCTGTCAAAAAAACGTCCTGACGAAATCATCGGCAGCAAGGCCGGATTCACCCTGGCGGAGCTGTTAGTGGCCATGGGCATCATGGCGATTGTGGTAACTGCCATCGTCAGCCTGTTTACCTCGCTCAACCGAGTATATACCACCCAGGGCGTCGCCGCGGGGGTTCAGCAGGTGACGCGGGCCGGCATCGACATCATGACCCGCAAAATTCGCATGGCCGGTTTCAACCCCCTCGATGTGGGCAACATCGGCATCGTCCAGGCGGATCCCGACCGTATCCGCTTTAGTTTCGATTACGATGGCGACGGCACCATCGCCACCAATGGCGATGAGGACATCGCCTATTTGCTAAATGAAAACAATCAGCTCATTCAGCAAAAAAACGGTAAAAGCACGAGTAATGAATCGCTGGTCGACAATGTAACCGACCTGACGTTTAGATACCTTGACGCGGATGACTTGGATACAAATGACCGCGACGCCATCCGGACTGTTGAAGTTTCGCTGACCGTTGAAGAGCCGGCCGGCCGGGACAAGGTTTTAAGCCGGACCTATTCCACCCGGGTGATTTGCCGCAACCTGAGTCTTTAGCGGCTGGCGGCCCCTTGACCCGGGTCAACCATCGTAAACCGATCGACGATTTGTCGCCTTCGATCGCAACATAAAAAAGGACCGAGGTATCCCATGAAGCCCATGGCCATTTTGAAAAACGAAAACGGCGCCCTGATGATCCTGATAACGGTGATGTTTCTCGTATTGTTGACGGTCATCAGCATTGCCGCCTCCAGGACATCCACCGTCGAGACGATGATTGCCGGCAACGAGTATGCCTATCAGCGCTGCTTTTACAATGCCGAGGGGGCGATTATGCAGGCTGTTGATTCACTGGACACCGAGGTAAATCCGAAAGATGAGATCCCCGCGTGGATGGGAGAGGATTATTCAGAGATAAATGACGATACGGTTTTCACCTACTGGGAGGAAGAAGCGGGAACCGGGGAGGTGATCCCGCAAACCGCCAAAGTTGATACCGCGGGCAGCGAGCTATTGGCCGTTCACCTGGGCGTTTTACCCGGCAATTCACTGGACATGAGCAAGCCGACCAAACATGCATTTTCCATTTACGGCCGCTGTGAAAAGGACGGCCTGGTGGTGCTGACGGTGGGCTACAACAATGCGTACAAATAGCAGCCGACCGGTGCCGTCCCGCTCACTGGGTGTTTTATGCAATACTTTAAATAGGTTAAAAGGGAATCCATGATGCGTTACTCAAGAAAAAGGCGGTTTTCCCCCGGCAATATGCCGGATATATTCAGAATCTTACCGTTCGCTGTATTTTTCTGCGTCTTGCTACCGGCCCTGGGGTTTCTGCCCGGCAGGGCCGTCGGCGCAATGGATCTGTCAGATGAGCCGATGTTGGCCCAGATCAAGCCCGCTCCGGCCAACATCATGATCGTGCTGGATGATTCCGGCAGCATGACCTTCGAAATCCTGGTTCAGGGTCAATACGACGGTCGTTTTCCCAATCCCAGGTTCGAGCCGCCTGATGTAGAAGGATTTTGCTATATTTTCGATTATCTTGGGGATAATGCCTATGCATATGATCCCGGCGAAGATCGTTGGGATGATCGCGACAACAGACGATATATGCTTGAAGATTCGCGCAATTACTGGAAATCCCAGTTTTCCGGCGTCAACGTCATGTACTACAACCCGGCGTTCACCTATAATCCCTGGCCAGATTATCCCGGGCAGACGTTTTCCAACGCCGACACCGAAAGCCCCGCACCGGACCCGATCAAAACGGGCACCACGAACCTGAACCTGGATGACAAGTCCTATACCCTCTTGAAGGAAGGCGGCCCGAGTCTGAATGTCAAGCATGCCCACTATTACACCGTCGATAATGACGGTGAGGTCTGGCTGGTGGTTATCGACGGTGACGAAAACAGCCTCCTGTACTACCGGGTCACGGAGTTCGAAGGCAGCGGCTTGCAGGAGAAAGTCATAAAGGTCCGGCAGGAAACCGGTCTGCTCCTGGTTCCGGATGAAGTTAAACCCCAGAGGGACACCTGCGCCGATGATGTCTGCAGCTATGCCGAGGAGCGCCAGAATTTTGCCAACTGGTTTACCTATCACCGTCGCCGGGCCTATGTGGCCAAGTATGCCGTTGCCCAGGTCATTAATAAACTCG
>JAFDCJ010000404.1 GCA_019312835.1 Deltaproteobacteria bacterium | reverse complement strand
TGACGGAAGCCAGGAACAGGCATGCTGAGATGTACGGCGAGCAGCGTCTGGAGGATTTCGTGCAGCAACATGCTGACAGCAATCCCCGGGAGCTGATTCAAAACATCTGGCAGGATGTGGTTGATTTTGCGCAGTCGGATATTTTTTCAGATGATTTTACCTGCATCGGGGTTCGAATCATGGATATAGGAAAAACAGAGGCGGTGCATACCCTCGAAGAAATACTGGATATCCAGAGTGATCTAAACGAGCTGGCGCGGGTGCGCGAGTTTGCCGGCAGTTTTTGTACGCGGGCCGCACCGGAATTTTTGGACCGCTCCCGGATCGACCTGATCGAGCTGGCGGTCAACGAGGCCGTCGTCAATGTCATCAAGCACGCTTACAGCGATGCAAGCGATAAGCCGGTGCGGCTCGAGGCACGACGGTTCCCCGGGCAAATCGTATTTCGCCTTTACGATTGGGGACAGCCTTTTGATCCGGCGGCGGTGCCGCCGCCGACTTTTGACGGATCTAAAGATCACGGCTTCGGCGTTTATATCATCGAGCAGGCCGTCGATGAAATCGAATATACCCGCGATGAAAACGGCAGAAATTGCGCCACCATGAGAATCAATCTGAGAGGAGGAAAACGACATGCAGTTTGAAAGTGAAAAAATAGGTGATGTGGTCGTTGTAAAAGTTCAAACGGAAGTCCTTGATGCCGCCAATGCCAAGGAATTTAGGGCCGCCATCAGCCCCATTCTGGAGGCGGATGTCAAAATCGTGTTCGATATGAGCCCGGTAAATTTTCTGGACAGTTCCGGCTGCGGAACGATCCTGTCCTGCCTGCGGCAACTGAACAGTGCCGGGGGCGATCTGAAGATGTTCGGTCTGCAGCAGTCGGTCCGGACCCTGTTCGAACTGATTCGTCTGCACCGCATCATCGACATTTTCAACACCCGCGATGAGGCCGTCAACGCCTATCGCATGTGAAACCCATTGCCCCAGGAGAAGACCCGTTCGTCCCCGAAACATGGGAAAAATAAATTTGATAGTACTGTAATAAGTTTTCGAATCGTCATGCCGGACTTGATCAGTCTTCGCTTTTCAGCTTCGCCATGACACGTCCGGCATCCAGAATATATTGAACTTACTGGATTCCGGCTTTCGCCGGAATGACGGCTATGCGGAAAAATTGAGTTTTAGCGAGCTTATCAAATTAAAACCGGTGCTGATCCGAAGAGACAGAAAAGATGACCCATTATCATTCCAGCGACGCCCGACGGGTGGAAATGATCGAAGAGCTCTATCAGCGCTACGGCAGGTCGGCCGGCGGCCATAATTTTGCCAGGCGGCTGCGTTATTGGCGCAAAAAATACGCCTGGGCGGTTGTCATCGGCTCGACCGCCCTGCTCAAGCGGCTTATCGATATTGCCGTCGCCGGCAGTATGCTGGTGGCGCTGTCGCCGATCTTTCTTGCGGTTGCCGCCGGTATCAAACTGACCGACCGCGGGCCCCTCTTGTTCTGGCAGACACGGGTGGGAAAATGGGGCCGCGAGTTTGCTTTTCCCAAATTCAGATCCATGGTGGTTGATGCCGAAAAGCTCAAAGACGAAATTTTAGAGCAAAGCCATCATCAGGACAGCATTACCTTTAAAATGAAAAAGGATCCGCGGGTGACCTGGGTCGGCAGCATCATACGCAAACTGAGCATCGATGAGCTGCCCCAGCTTTGGAATGTCTTAAAAGGGGACATGTCCCTCGTCGGCCCCCGGCCGCCGGTTCCCAGAGAGGTTGCGCAGTATACGCTTTCCGACCGCCGGCGTCTCGACGTCACCCCGGGTCTGACCAGCCTGTGGGCCATTGCCGGCCGGGGCGACATACCGTTTGATCAGCAGGTCGACCTGGACGTCCAGTACATCGAGAGCCAAAGCCTGTGGCTGGATATTAAAATTTTGCTCAAAACCGTTCCGGCCGTCCTGTTCGGCAAGGGCGCCTATTAGACCGGACCAAACTGTCCGCGCATCCAGGATTGGATTCTTCGCAACATCATGACACATGAAACGACAGCCATACTGATCGCCAGCCAGAAATGGTTGCAGATGGAACGCCTCGGTGAGCGCTATCCAGCCGCCATGCTGCCGCTGATGGATCGCCCGTTTATCCAGCACGTCATGGAAACTTTGGTGAACCGGGGTTGCAACCGCTTTGAAGTGGTTCTAAGCCATATGCCCGAAAAAATAGAAACCCTGCTGGGTGACGGTAAACGCTGGGGAGTCGCCATCCGCTATCATCTGGTTTCCCGGCCGGAACGGCCTTATCGGCCGCTCAAGTTGCTCGGCGACCGCCCGGATAGACAGCCGGTGCTGATTGTGCACGCCGACCGTCTGGTCCAGGGCGATATCACCAGATCCAGGCCGCCTTCCCCCGGCGATGGCCCGGTACTGTATTGCTATGGGGATGATACAGTCCCTGTCGGCCGAACGGAGCGCAAATGGTCCGGCTGGGCCTGGCTGACCCCGGCATGTCTGGCCGACATTCCCGAAGACAGCAGTGAAAAGCGACTGCAGGCTTACCTTGAACAACGAACCGGCAGTCGCATCGAAGAAAGTGAGTCCTACAAACCCCTCAGCGTGCAATCCTGCGATGATTTAATCGCATCGCACCGGCTCGTACTCGCCAAGAAAAAATCCGACCTGATGATACGCGGCAGTGAAGTCGAGGAAGCTGTCTGGTTGGCGCGCAACGTCAGCCTGCACCCCACTGCCAGATTGATACCGCCGCTATATATCGGCGAAAACTGCCGCATTGAAAGGGGGGTTCAGATAGGCCCCGATGCCGTCATCGGGCGCAACTGCGTTCTGGACGAAAAATCAACCGTGAGGCGTTCGGTCGTTTTTCCCGGCAGCTACGTCGGTGAAGCCCTTGAACTCAGCGACGCGCTTGTCGATAAGAACTGCCTGGTCAATGTGCGGATGGGATCCGAGATTACCATCCGTGAAGATTTTATTCTCGGCAGCCTGGCTGAAAAACAACTTCGTCGCGGCTGGAACCGGATTGTTTCTCAGCTCACGGCGATTCTTTTGCTGGTGCCGGCCGTGCCGGTGATTGCATGCCTGGCACTGTATCTCAAGCTCAGGCGGGTTGGCCGCGTATTTGTGACCCGACCGGCGGTGCACCTGCCCGCCGATTCGGATCCGCTGGCATGGAAAACATTTGACTGGATCAGTCTGTTTGTCCCGGAGCCGACCGGCGCACAAAAAGATCCGGCATCGGATCCGGATCCAGACAGGATGGCAGGCCCGGCGGCGGGCTGGCGGCATTTATTTTTTGATTTTCTGCCGGCCCTGGTCAATATTGCCCGGGGAGAGCTGCGGTTTGTCGGGGTGCCGCCACGGTCGACGGATGAGGTTAAGAGCCTTCCCCGGGACTGGCGATCGCTTTATCTGGAAAGCAAGCCGGGCATCATTACGGAAACCATGGTTACTTTTGGCGCCCGGGCGAGCCGGGACGAAATGTATTCCGCCGAGGCCGTGTATTCGGTTTCATCCGGGCTGAAACATGACCTCAGACTTTTAGCCCGTTACACTGGCCAAGTCTTGGGGCTGATGCCGCGTCCGGGCGAACGGCAGAAACAACCGGATTTTTGATTGCAGCAAAGGAGAGAATCTGTGAAAATTATGATCACCGGTGCCGGGGGACAACTGGGGCAGGACTGTTTGCAGGTATTCGGCGCGGCCCACCAGGTCCGTGCGTTGGGACACCGGGAGCTGGATATCACCCGCCAGGCGCGTGTCGCTGAGACCGTCGAAAATATCCGCCCCGACTTGATCATTAACTGTGCGGCCCACACCGGCGTGGATGCCTGTGAAGCCGAAGAAGCGCTTGCCCGGGAATTAAACGTTTCCGGGCCCCGGTTTCTGGCCGAAAGTGCCGCCCGCCGGGGCAGCCTGCTGGTGCATATTTCCACCGACTATGTCTTTGACGGACAAAAACCGATCTCCGAAGGCTATGCCGAAACAGACGAACCCGGGCCGCTGTCCGTTTACGGGAAAACCAAGCTGGCGGGTGAAAAGGCTGTCGGTGAAGTGACCGAGAATCACATTATCCTCCGAACGGCCTGGCTTTATGGGATAAAGGGGCATAATTTCCTTAAAACCATGCTGCGGCTGGCTTGCGCCGACCCCGCCAGAGAACTCAAGGTGGTCAACGACCAATTTGGATCCCCGACCTGGTCCTATCGTCTGGCGCAGCAAATTAAGAAATTGGTTGATAAAGATGCCCGGGGAATTTATCATGCAACTGCCGAGGGCGTCTGCACCTGGTACGAGCTGGCCGGTTTCTTTCTGGAAAACATGAATGTTGCGCACCGCCTTGTGCCCTGTACCAGTGAAGAATTCCCCACTGCGGCGGTGCGACCGAGAAATTCCATTCTGGAAAACCGGCGTCTGAAAGAGGCCGACATCAACATCATGACGCCCTGGCAGGATGATGTGGCACAATATGCCGCTCAATTTTCAGGACAATTGCTGCAAGAAGTTGCAAGATAAGGCGACAAGATTATGAATAACCTATTGATCACCGGTGGCTGCGGTTTCATTGGCAGCAATTTTATTCGATATATGCTGGGACGGGAAGAATTCACGGGCCGCATCATCAACGTCGACAGCCTGACCTATGCCGGCAACCCCGAAAGCCTGGCGGATAGGGTTGATGCGTTTGCAGATCGCTACACCTTTATCAGGGCCGATATCTGCGACGGTTCGCAGATGGCCAAAATTTATGACCGCCACGACGTGGATGCCATTTGCCATTTTGCCGCCGAATCCCACGTAGATCGATCCATTGTTAGCCCCGACGCCTTTATTCAGACCAATATTGTGGGTACCTTTAACCTGCTGGAGCTGGCGAGGTCCCATCAGGACCGCCTGACCCTTTTTCATCACGTCAGCACGGACGAAGTTTTCGGCAGTCTGGGCGCCGAGGGATATTTCACCGAAACCACCGCCTATCGGCCCAACAGCCCTTATGCTGCCTCCAAGGCGGCCTCCGACCACCTGGTGCGAGCCTATCACAAGACTTACGGTTTGCCGATTACCATCTCCAATTGCTCCAACAATTACGGACCCTATCAGTTTCCGGAAAAGCTGATTCCACTCATGATCCTGAATGCGCTGGAGGGCAAATCCCTGCCTGTTTACGGCGACGGTCAAAATGTCCGTGATTGGCTCTATGTTACGGACCACTGTGATGCCGTCTGGAAAATCATGCGGGACGGGCAGCGGGGCGCGACCTACAATATCGGCGGCAACACCGAAAAGACGAACATCGAGGTGGTCGAAACCATCTGCGCTATCTTAGACGAGATCGCACCCGACAACGACATCGGACCCCGTCGGGATTTGATTGCCTTTGTCACCGATCGGCCGGGGCACGATCGCCGGTACGCCATCGATTTTGCCAAATTAAAGCAAGAACTCGGCTGGAGCCCCGCCGAATCATTTGAAACCGGCATTCGCAAGACCATACAATGGTACCTCGACAACATGCAGTGGGTGCAGCGGGTGCGCAGCGGGGAATACCAGGCCTGGATCAAGCAACACTATGGATAAGATCATTCTAGTTCCCTTTATCATCAGTGCGGCCCTGCTGGTCAGCCGTGAGCCCAGGGAAGTGTTTATTCTGGTGTTTCTGCCGTTTTTAACCCTGCTGCCGACCTATTTTGATGTCGAGGTGGTCAGCGGGACGCCGGAACTGTATTTCTGGTCGGCGGCCCTGATCCCGATTCTGGTCGCCTGGGTGCTGCGGGGCTTCGAGGGCTACCGTGTGCACTGGATGGATCTGGTCATTCTGGGCTACCTGCTGAGCATCTTTTACGGGCAGTGGGCCAACAGCGATTATAAACAGGCCCAGAAGCTGCTGTTCAACAACCTGATGGCCATCTTCTTCCCCTATGTTCTGGTGCGGGCCTTTTGTGAAGACCGCGACACCATGATAAAAATAATCCGCATGATGACCTTTCTGGGGGCGTTTATCGCGATCTTTAACGCGCTTGAATTTCGTATGTTTACCAATTATTTCGATGAGATATTGCGGCGTCTGTGGCCCAGTTCGGTGATGTGGGACATCGGCATGGTTTTGTCGCGGTGGGGATTTAAGAGAGCGCTGGGGCCTTTTTCGCACCCCATTTCGGCGGGATACTTCTTTTCCCTCATCACTCCTCTGGCCATCTGGCTCTATGACCAGCGCCTGTATCGCCATAAGAAAATCGGCCGGCTGGTAATTTTTTTAAATATCCTGGGATTAATCGTTGCCATATCCCGGGCGCCCCTGCTGGGTTTTTTCATGGGCCTGGTCATTATCTATTACGGCTGGTCTCAGAATAAAGCTGCCATTATGTCCGTCGTGCTGCTGCTGGTCGCCGTGGTGCTCATGGCCGCGATTCCCAAATTCATCGAGTACGCGTCGGTAACCCGTGCCACGGCCGAAACAGCGGACCAGCGCAATGTGGCCTACCGCAAGGAGATGTGGGAAGCCTATACCGAAGTGGTTTTAGAGCGGCCGTTTCTCGGATGGGGTCGTTTTACGGTCCCGGCGGTCAAGGGCATGAAGTCTATTGATTCCGAATATCTGGGAGTGGCCCTGGCATCCGGGCTCCCGGCCCTTGGGTTTTACCTTATATTTCTTTTTGGCATGCTGTTCAGGCTTCTGCGTTTTGCCGGGCAAGCCGCCCATGATGATCCCGTTGCCCGCCTGGTCTGGTGTTTGATTGCCGGATGGGTGAGCGCCATTTTTTCCCAGGCCACTGTTTACTCGGGTGCGCAGACGGTTCAGTATCTTTTTATGCTGGGCGCCCTCGGTCAGGTTCTGATAATGTCGCAGCGAACCCACTGGCTGGCGCCGCGGGCCAGGATTCGGACCATCGCTGCGGCGGAATCTCCGTTCCGATTTGTGCGCGTTCTTTAGGAGTCGGCATATATGAAAGGCATCGGTCAGAAACAATTTCTCTGTATTTTGATTACCGCTCTGTTGATTTTCCAGCTTATGGCCGGATGCAGTGCACCGCCGGAGGTGATCGAAGATAAGGGCGATTTTGAAGTTGATCCATTCAAAAAAGAGATCCCCTTCGCCAGCCCGGAAGTCATTCGTGCGCACGAGGCCAACCTGATGCAGGAATACCGCATCGGGCCTGGTGATGTGGTTTGGGTCGATGTCTGGAATCGCGAGAGACTCTCCGGAGAGCACATCGTGGGACCCTACGGCAAGATTACCCTGCCGATGATGGGTGAATTCAACATTGGCGGATTGACGCGCGATGATGCGGCTGAACAGATAACAACTCTGTTCAGAAAATATTACGACGATCCCCTGGTGAACGTCAAAATTTTGAAATATCTCAACAATAAGGTTTACGTCCTGGGCCGGGTATCAAACCCGGGCGTCATTCACTTTGACGGCGACGGCACCCTGCTGGAAGCATTATCGCTCGCCGGCGGGCTGCCCACCCGGGATAAAACCATTTTTCTTTCGAAATGCTACATCGTGCGGGGAAAAGACCAGATTATCTGGATCGATCTGCTGCAGCTACTTCAAAAAGCCAACATCAAACTCAATATTCGTCTGGCAAACAACGACATCATCTACATTCCGGAATCACTGGATGCTGCCGTCTTCATGATGGGTGAGGTTGAAAATCCGGGGGCCTACCAGATCCAAATGGCCGATATGACCCTGCTGGATGCGCTCAACATGGCCGGGGGGCCCACCGAAAACGGCAATATCAATGAAATCCGCTTGATCCGGGAGATGCAGGAGCAGAAGGGAGTTAAACTCGTAAATCTTGAGAACATCGTATCCAAAGGAGATTTCAGCCAGAACTATCTATTAAGAGACAACGATATCATTTACATTCCGCGCAAGGGGATCGCAACCTTCAATTACTACCTGAGGCAGATTGATCCGTTTGTGCGGACATTTCTGTCGGGTGCCGTCATTTACAACACGGTCATTAAAGATGATAACAATTGATACCCCGCCCGTTTGGGGCACATCGACGAGAATTTTCGCAACGTATTACCTGAACCGGCAACCGTCGGCAATCGGATGGTTTGATTGATGAACAGCCAAGTCCGTGACAACAAACGGCCGGAAAAAATTCCGGCCAAACCCATCGATCCGGTGGGAAGTATCCTGAATCATCTGTATATGGTCGTGATCATCACCGTCGCTGTTCTGGTTGTTGGTCTGGCGGGGGTGATGGTGGGCGTTAAGCCTTTTTACAGTGCCGACGCGGTTATCAAAATTGAACCGGTGATACCAAAGGTCCTTTACGGCAAAGAAGAGGCCTCCATTATGCCCTACTACGATGATTTCGTCCGGACTCAGATCAACCGGGTTAAAAGTTTTCCGGTCCTGACCCGGGCGCTGGAAATTTATCGTGAGAAAGGGTTCAACTGGCAGTTGCCGGAAGAGTCAAACGAGCAGGCGGTAGGCCGCCTTGCCGCCCGGCTCAATATCGCTCAATTAAGAGATACCCAGCTTTTTGCCCTGACGATGACCAGTCGACGCAAGGGGGGACTGGCCGAGATGATCAATGCCACCGTGGATGCTTACTTCGAGGCCATCGGTGATGAGCAGATGAGCAAGGACGCTTCGCGCCTTACCTTTCTCAGAAACCGGAAGCTGGACATTGAAAAAGATCTGGCCGACAAGTACGCTGTCCTGCAGAAAATTTCGGCCAAATACGCGGTGGGGATAACCGATGAAAAAAACATCTATGTTTACCTGCAGGCCATCGTGGATCTTACCCAACAGCTGGTCAAGGCCACCAGCCGCCGCATTGAAGTGGAATCCAAGCTCAAAGAGCTGGTAAATCAAATGGATAAATTAAAGGTCATCGATATCTCCTCGGATGTGGATGACTGGGTTGAAAATGACCAGGCCGTTCGCGACAACCGTATTCAGTTCTCACGCAAGCTGCAGGATATGCGGCTGTTTCTGGCCGGGGTGAATGATAATCATCCTGACCGCAAGGAGTACGAGGAGAGCCTCAATCGATTAAACGAGGTTCAGGATAGCATGCTGAAGCGTTCACGGGAAGTGGGTGAGAAGGTGCTGCGGGGCAAATTGCTCTCGGACCAGAACAAGAAAATCCTCGAACTCGAAACCGAATATGCGGCCGCCCTTAAGACCGAAGAAAAATTGCGCTCCGAGCTGAAAGAGGCTGAGACAAAGGCCACCGACGTCAACACCCAGATGATGAAGGCTTCCACCCTGCGCAAAGACATCCAGCGTCTGCAGGATTCGTTATTGAGCATCGACGAACGCATCGATCAGCTTGAGGTGGAATCCCGTTCTCCGGGACGAATCTCTCTGATGACAAGCGCCAGACCTCCGGACCGGCCATCGGCCGGCAAACGGTCCAAGATGATGATCATGGTGGTGCTCGTCAGCCTGGTCTGCGGGATCGGCTATGCCGTCGCCCGGGACAAACTGGACGACCGGATCCATACCGCCAGTGACATCGAGCGTGTTCTGGGATTTGCCCCCACCGGACATATTTTGGGGCCGGAACAGGAGACCGAGCCGATCGAAGATCCCCATCGGGTGGTGCTGGATCACCCGTATTCTCAGCTGGCCGAGCAATACAAGGCCATTGCCTTTGCGTTGTCGCTGGAGCATGAAAAACATCAGTCGTCGATTTATACCTGCATGTCTTTAAATAAGGGGGAGGGGGCCTCGACCTTTATTACCAATGCCCTGAACGCGCTTAAGGGAAACCCGCAGAAAAAAATTCTGGTTGACCTCAATGTCTGGAATCCTTTCTCTGCCACGATCATCAGCAACAACGGGCAGGGGTTGTGGGATGTCATGGAAGGCGCCTGCACCCTTCAAGAGGCCATCGTCACCGACAGCCCGTTTCCCTTTCACATTCTTCCCATCGGCGACTGGCAAAGAGCGAACAAAAGCCTGTTTCAGGAATTCGGCCTGGATGCCATGATCCAAATTCTGCGCAAGGATTATGACTTTATCATGGTCGATTCCCCCCCGCTTATGTTGTCCACCGATGCCAAATTTATCAGCCAGTTGGCCGATGTGACCGTTTTGATTGTCGATGCCGAAGCGGCCACCGAAAAAGAACTCTACCGGGCGGTTAAAATGCTGGACAAGATCGGCGTTGAGGTTATTTCAGTGGTTTTGAACCGGGCCAAGCTCAAGCGCGGAAAATACTATAAGTCCGCCATCAACAATTATTATCAATTTGTCGGCGCAAACCGTGACCGGGAGGGATCATGAGATTACTGGATAAGTTTTATGTCCGTTTTTTGGTCTCAAGTGGTTTCCCCTATGCCGCCTATCTAAAGAAGACGGGTGTTTTCCATACCCAGGGGGATAATTGCTTTATCTCCAAGGCAGCCAATATCCCCGATCCCCATTTGGTAGCGCTGGGCGACAATGTGTGGGTTACATCCGGTTGCCAGCTTCTGTGCCATGACGCTTCGGTGATTATGATCAATCTGATGCGCAGCGGCCATCGCGATCGCGTCGGCCCGATCGTTATCGGAAGCAACAGTTTTCTCGGAAACAACGTCGTCGTGCTGCCGGGGACCACGATCGGGTCAAAAACCATTATCGGGGCCGGTTCCGTCGTGACCAAAGATGTCCCGGCCAACACCGTCTTCGCCGGTAATCCGGCCCGCCACATCTGCGAGTTTGAGGATTACGTGCTCAGGATCGAACAGGACACCCAGAAATATCCCTGGCTGGATTTGTTGCAACAGAACGAGCGACACGTGTATGATCCGCAGCTGGAGCACCAGTTGCGCGTGGAGCGCGTAAAGTATTTTTTCGGTGACCGTCGTGATTCAAAACGGCCCGATTGAAGCCAACAGAGCCTGATGATTTTTAATTGATTATTTACGAACCCACGCTTGCAATCGCTCTGATTTTAGGCAAAAATATGTTCGCGCCAAGCGCTGACCGCGGACGGACATTGTGCCAGCGTAATCTTGAGTCGGTCAGGGGAGTGATCTGACACCTTTATTTTTACGCACGGCAGCACGCTGGGTGAAGCACAAGGACCCAGTTTCATCGCTCGAATTGGCAAAGCCGGCTTGCGGCCAGAAACCGATTCCACGCTAAACCGTATCCGGAAAGCATGGGAAATGTTTGCGAAACAGGCTACCGGAAACGCGCTAGACTGGAAAAACAGCCCCGCTAACAGCGGAGATGAGGATAAAGCTATTATCGATGAAACAGAAGAGATCGATCACGCCGGATTCTAAAGCCAGGTTCCAGGAAGCCGTCGGGCGGCATTTGAGATACTCAGCAGCAAAATCCACGGCGCAAGCCGGCCGCTACGATTGGTTGCAAGCGGTTTGTCTGGCCGTCAGGGAGTTTATGATCGATGGTATGCTGGTGACGGAGGAACGCTGCCGGAATGCAGACGCCAAGCGCCTGTATTACCTGTCCATCGAATTTTTAATGGGACGAACCCTGGGCAATACGCTCCACAACCTAAATCTTTACGATGCTTGCAGGGATGCCCTGATCGACATGGGGGTCGACCTGGAAGAGGTGCAGGAGATCGAAACCGACGCCGCCCTGGGCAATGGCGGCCTGGGGCGATTGGCAGCCTGCTTCCTCGACTCGCTGGCCAGCCAGGACTTGCCCGGATACGGCTACGGCATCAACTATGAGTTCGGGCTCTTCAAACAGCAAATCATCAACGGTTACCAGCGGGAAAAACCCGACTACTGGTCCGGAATATCATCTCCCTGGCTGATCGAACGCCCCGAGCGTGCCTGCCTGGTACCCCTTTACGGCCGGGTTGAGCATACTGCCGATAAACGGGGGAACTACAACCCCATGTGGCTGGACTGGCAGTTGCTGGTGGGCGTTCCCTACGACATGCCGGTGGTGGGATACGGCGGCCGGACCGTGAACTTTCTGAGATTGTTTTCGGCCCGTACCTCGGCAGAATTTGACATTCAGATCTTCAATGACGGCGATTATTTCCGGGCAGTGGAACAGAAAATTCAATCCGAAACCGTCTCCAAGCTGCTGTATCCCTCGGATTCCGTGACGGCAGGCCAGGAACTGCGCCTGATTCAGGAATATTTTCTGGTGGCCTGCGCCCTGCGCGACATCATGCAACACTATCTGGAGGTCCATCCAAACCTGGCGGGCTTTGCCCAAAAGGTGGCCATTCAGCTGAATGACACCCATCCGGCACTGGCCGTGGCAGAATTGATGCGTCTGTTGGTCGACGAGCGCAGCCTGGAGTGGGAGGAGGCCTGGCGAATCACCCGGGCGACCTTTGGCTATACCAACCACACCCTGATGCCCGAGGCGCTCGAAACCTGGCCGGTGTCACTGGTGGAGCGGGTTCTGCCCCGCCATCTGCAAATCATCTATGAAATCAACCGGCGTTTTCTGGAAGCGGTCAGCGAGCGCTGGCCCGGAAACACGGGGTACCTGCGGCGCATGTCCATCATCGCGGAAAGTGATCCGCCCCAGGTTCGCATGGCGCATCTGGCCATTGTGGGCAGCCATTCGGTCAACGGTGTGGCCGCGCTGCACTCGGAGCTGGTCAAAAGCGAGCTGGTCCCGGATTTTCATGCTCTCTGGCCCCGTAAATTCAACAATAAAACCAACGGCATCACGCCGCGGCGCTGGCTGCTCAAGGCCAACCCGTCGCTGGCCGCGCTGATTAGCAAAACCATCGGCGACGACTGGATCACGAACCTTGACCGGCTCAGGAGACTGGAAGACTCAGCTGACGACCCGCAATTCCAGCAAGAATTTACGGCCGTGAAAATGGCCAACAAACAGGCCCTGGCCGGCCTGATTCAAAGTGTCTGCGGGATCACGGTCGATGTCAGCACGCTGTTTGACGTCCAGATCAAACGGATCCATGAATACAAACGTCAGTTGCTCAACGTGATGCACATCATTCATCAGTATTTGAGCATCATCGAAGATAACCGGGCACCGGGTGTGCCCCGTACTTACATATTCGCCGGCAAAGCAGCCCCCGGTTATGCCGCGGCGAAACTGATCATCAAACTGATCAACAGTGTGGCCGCGGTCATCAACCATGACCCGCGGGTTGAGGAACAGATCAAGGTGGTGTTTATCCCTGACTACCGGGTGTCACTGGCTGAAAAAATCATTCCGGCCGCCGAGCTAAGCGAGCAGATTTCCACCGCCGGCATGGAAGCCTCCGGAACCGGCAATATGAAACTGGCTTTAAACGGGGCCCTTACCATCGGGACCATGGACGGCGCCAATGTCGAGATACGCGAAGAGGTCGGTCCGGAAAATATTTATATCTTCGGGTTGACCGTCGACGAAATCAGTCAAATGCGTTCCGGGTATGATCCCCGGGGCTACTATGATCAGAACGACGATATCAAACGGGTCGTCGACGCCATCGACGGGGACATGTTTTGTTCCGGTGAGGCCGGTCTTTTCGCATCGATCCGACAAAATTTGCTTGATCGCGGCGATTATTATTTCCACCTGGCGGATTTCGCATCTTACCTGGATTCGCAGCAACGGGTATCCGAAGATTATCTGGAACCGGACGGCTGGGTTCGCAATTCCATTCTGAATGTGGCCCGCATGGGCAAGTTTTCCAGCGATCGAACCATCAACGAGTATGCCCGGGATATCTGGCAAATCAGCAAGCTGGCAGAGACCGGCTGATCCGGATCTGAGCCAACCGATTCCGGTTGAGCCAAATTTTACCCGCGGGAAACAGTGACTCAACGCACTATGGACAAGGGATCGATAGATAAAGAAAACCTGGCGCAGACTTTGTCGCGAAACTCACTTTTTACGGTGATTTACAATGTCTGGTATCTGGGATCGCGGTTGGTGCTCACCCCGATCATTTTATCCTATGTCACCATTGAAGAATATGGGTTGTGGTCGTTTTGTTTTGTTGTTCTCAGCTATTTGGCGACGACGGCGTTCGGATTCAACAATACCTACATTCGCTATGCCGCCGATTACCGTTCCCGCAACGAAAATGAAAAGCTCAACGAATTGCTTTCGACCGGCCTGATCACGATGATCGGTTTTTCGGCTGCCATTTTCTGTGTTTTATGGCTGCTCATTCCGAGCCTGCTGTCGCTGCTGGGAATCGACGCTGCTTTGCACGAAACCGCACGCCTGCTTTTGTTAGGTACGGCCGCCATTTTCGTGCTCAACTCCAGTCTGGCGGGATTTCAATTTATTCTCGAGGGTGAGCAGCGAATCGTTCTCGTACGCAAAATTCTGCTGGCAGCCACGGTCATTGAAATCGCCCTGATCATCATCTTCTTTGAGATGGGATTCGGTGTTTTTGCATTGCTCTGGGCATTCGTGGTGCGGCTGGCGGTCACGATCATTTTATGTGCTTTTTTTGCCTATCGTGTGTTTCCTTTTCTGCGTGTCAGTGGCAGACTTTACCGCAAGGAAGCCCTCAAAGCCTTTGTGGGATTCGGCAATCAAATGAATCTGCTGGGCATCCTGACATTGTTGATCAACTCCCTGGATAGGATATTCATCACCAAAATACTTCACTTACAGGCTGTCGGTATTTACGAAATCGGTAGAAAGTTGCCCAATATGGGCCTGATGCTTCCGGGTGCCATCGCCGGCACTCTGATGCCCGCTGCTTCCCATCTTGAAGGCAGCTCCCAGCAACAACGGCTGAAAAAGCTTTATCTTGCGTCAACACGCTACTTGATGATGTTTTCAAGCATTCCCTACGCCTTTCTTATCTTTTTGGCCCCTGAGATTATCGAAACCTGGGTAGGCCCGGGCTATGCCGAAGCGGTATATGTCATGCAGATCCTGGCCGTTGGGACGTTTATCAACCTTTTTACCGGGATCGGAACCGCCTGCGTGCGGGGAATCGGCAAGCCCAAATATGAAATCCAATACATGACCCTGTCCACTGTTCTCATACTGGCCACGGTCGTTCCATTGATCAACCGGCTGGGACTGGCGGGGGGTGCCTGGGCCTATTGCATCGGCCAGACGGCGGGGTCGCTTTATTTTCTGTGGCGTTCCAATCGCCTTTTCGATGTTTCCTGGTATCGATTTGTGAGCCGGGTTACGCCGCCGGTCATTCTGATTTTTGGCATCGGTGTGCTGGCACTGTCGCTGTGCAATTTTTTCTGGTCCTGGGTGCAGCCGTCAAGATGGCTGCAGCTGGGGCTGCTGGTTGCCGTTGGTTTATTTTACGTCGCCTGCAGTTTGCTGGCCTTTTATCTGCTTCAAGGACGCCTCTTTTCCAGTGACGAGCGCGAAAAATTATCATCGCTTCCAATTCCCGGACCCGCCGGCGGCCTTTGGAGAAAATTGTGGAGAACGGCATGAAGCACACTGTCATGAAGATATTCGGATTGCCGATTGTTTTTCTCGTCAAGCTTGCGGGTCCTTTCCGCACGGTCTGGCGGCGGATCTATTTCACGGCCCGGCTCGCGGCGGATATCAAGGATATGGATTTTTCGGTTCAATGCGACGGACGGGTTCAGGTCAGCGGCACGGCCAACATTAAGCTGGGAAAGCGATGCCGCCTGGGGATGGACGTTGAGCTGCGAACCTTAGAAGCCGGCCGTATTCACATCGGCGCGGACACCCGGCTGAACAGGGGCTGTACCCTCACTTCCTACGCCCAAATCCGAGTGGGAGATTTTACGATCATTGGTGAATTCGTCTCCATTCGGGATGCCAATCACGGACTGAAGCGTGGTGAACCCATGCGCTATCAGCCCCATACCTGTGAGCCGATTCTGATCGGCCGCGATGTGTGGATCGGCCGCGGCAGCTGCATTCTGCCCGGGGTGACCATTGGTGAAGGCGCCGTGATCGGGGCCAACAGCGTGGTTACCAGTGACATTCCCGATTTTGCCATTGCTGCCGGTGTACCGGCCAAGGTTATCAAAATGAGAGAGTAGAGGCCCCCGCATGGGGGGTATATCGAGGGACGATGCAATGAAATGGATGATTGCGGCAATCCTGTTGGCGACGCTGCCGCTGGCGGCCAGGAGCGGTGACGCCCCCGATCGAATTCAAAACGACGCTTCACAGCCGCTATTCCAATGGTATGCCCATCACGAGAGCGGCGACTTTAATGAATACTACTGGCGGCATCCCGACACCTCCTGTGGCTGGCTGATGGCGGTGCCGGACCCTACCGGCTCAGGGCGCGGGTATGTCGCCGAAAGTCAGATCTTTTGTTCGGCGGGCGAAAAAGCGGTTCACCGTCTGTATCCCACGCTCAATCTTGAAAAGTGCCTGTACGGCAGCTACACTTCATCTTTTGAGGTCTGGCTGTCGGCGCCGCCGGCCTCACAGCGCGGCTGGATCAGCCTGGCGACTTACAGCAATGTGAAGAACTGGCAGGATTTGTTCGGCGTTAATCTTGGCACCGTAGACGGGCAACCGGTGTTGGTGCTGTTTCATGTGCCCACTTTCGGCCAGGGTCGATTCAAACGCCATACCCGTCTTGCTTTTCCGATGAAACGGTGGGTGCGAATCGACGTCGTGGTCAGCGCCGGGGAGGGGATCCGCGTTTTTCAGAACGGCACCCTGGTCCTGCAAGCCGACAAAAACTGGGGGCCGGCCGGGCCGTCCCTTTGCGAAGCCCACTGGGGCCTGTATGCCGAGGGAAAAACCGATTTTGGCCATCTGCTAAACGACAACATCGATCTGAGATTCAACGGTTATCGAAAGTAACGCCGGTGATGCATCCTTGCGACGGAGGCCGCCATTCTATCCGCAGTGACCGGCGAGACGCCCATATTCATCATTGCGGGACTCTCAAAATTAGATGAGCCCGCACCTGCGTTCGATCATTTTGATGCATCATCGGCGGTCTTGGTCATTCGGATTTCAGTGTAATTGTTAAAAATTTCAATAATATATGTCAAAATTGATGCCTGGCACGCTTCTGGCTATGAACAGTTGTCCGAGTGTCCACTTTTTTGTTAAACAGGCAATGAAAGTTTTGGTGCAATGAAGAATCAACTTAAAATTGCTTACCTGGCTCCCGAAATTCCGGCCCTGTCGGCCACCTTTGTATACAACGAAATTTTGCGGCTCGAAAAAAGCGGCTGCCAGATAGTGCCCCTGTCCGTGCATCAACCGCATTCACCGGCCCGGGAAGGGGCACTCGCAAACCTTGAATCCAGAACCGAGTATCTGTACCGAACGCCCAAAGGCACCATGCTCCGGGACAATCTTTACCTGCTGGTCAGGCATCCCATCCGGTATTTGCGTTTCCTGGCATCCGCTGTCGGCGATGCGTGGCGGGCTGGATTGCTCAACCGCATCGGATTGGGCCTGATTTACCGCTTCATTGTGGCGGCCAGGGTGGCCCGCATTCTGCAGAAACAAGGTTGTGAGCACCTCCACGTTCACTTTGCACACATTCCCACCGACATCGCCATGTACGCTGCCGGTATGGCTGCCATCCCGTTCAGTTTTACCGCCCACGCCAACGACCTCTTCGAAAGGGGATGGCTGCTGGCGCAAAAAGTGCAGCGTGCCAAATTTGCCGTGACCATCTCCGAGTACAACCGACAGTTTTTAATCGGGCAGGGCGGGTCGGAACATAAAATTCACGTTGTCCGCTGCGGGGTCGACCCCGGGGCCTTTGCCCACGACAGGGGGCGCGCTACCAACCCCATACCCAAAATCGGTACCCTGGGCCGCATGGTGGAAAAAAAAGGATTTGATGATCTGATCCGGGCATGCGGCCTTCTATCGGAGCGGAAAATTGCCTTCAATCTTGAAATTGCCGGCGATGGCCCGCTGCAATCTGACCTTCAGAAACTCGCCGGAGACGGGGATCTGGCAAAACGGGTGAATTTCATCGGGCCGCTGGCGCACGATCGTGTTCCCGACTGGTTGCAGGGCCTGGATCTTTTCGTTTTGGCCTGCAAAAAAGATCGCATCGGCGACATGGACGGCATCCCGGTGGTTCTGATGGAAGCAATGCTGGCCGGCGTTCCGGTGATTTCCTGCCGGATTTCGGGAATTCCGGAGCTCATCGAAGACGGTAAAAGCGGTCTGCTGGCAGAGCCCGCAAACCCCGGTGATCTCGCCGAGGCCATTGCCCGGCTGTTGTCCGATGATACACTTGCCCACAATTTCCGCAAAAATGCGGTAGAGAAAATTCAGGCAGAATTTAAACTCTCCGACAATGTGGCCGCGTTAAACAACTTATTCAGAGAGGTAGTCCAATGAATGCAACCACTCCCCGTTATGTCATTATCTCGCCCGTGCGCGATGAAGAAAAATATCTTCCCCGAACCATCGAGAGCATGATCAATCAGACGGTTCGCGCCACCGAATATATACTGGTCGATGACGGTTCCACCGATCGAACCGCCGAGATCATTCAGAAAGCCGCCCGGGAGCATTCCTGGATCCGCTATGTCAAGCGCCCCGATCGCGGTGTGCGTAAGGTTGGCCCCGGTGTTATCGAAGCTTTCTACGACGGCCACAGCCAGATTGAAAGCGACGACTATGACTATATCGGTAAAATGGACGGCGATCTATCCTTCGGCCCGCGGTATTTTGAAACCATCTTTGCGAAATTCGATCAGGATCCATACCTTGGCGGTGCCAGCGGCAAGCTTTTTCTCGACCTGGGCGACGGCCAGCTGACGGAAGAGCGGCATGCCGATGAGATGGTGGTAGGGGGGATGCAGTTTTACCGGCGCAAGTGTTTCGAGGATGCCGGTGGTTTTGTCAAGCAGGTGATGTGGGACGGCATCGTCTATCATCGTTGTCGCATGGAAGGCTGGCGAACCAGAAGTTTTCAGGACCCCGAATTAATGATCCACGACCACCGCTTGATGGGCTCTTCTTTCAAAAGCGTGTATCACGGCCGGGTTCGCTGGGGCTGGGGGCAATACTTTATGGGCACCCACCCCCTTTACATCCTGGCGGTTGGAGTTTACCGCATGCGGGAGAGACCGTTTGTGGTGGGGGGCATTCTCATTGTGATCGGGTATTTAAAAGGCTGGCTGACGCGCACACCGCGGTATGAATATCCGGGTTTTCGCAAATCATTGCGTGCCTGGCAGTTTGAGCGCCTGAAAATTGGCCGTCGGCTGGAAAAGATTCCCGCTGCGGCAGGCAAAAACGCCTGATGCCGGCTACCGGCAGTATCACAAAGGATAGTCGCCGGCAAGGTAATCACCGTGCCTGGCAGCTAATTCATTCGGAGGGAGCCATTGGCGCACAATACGTCGAACTTAGCTGACAATTCCATCGATATCTCGATCGTCGTCGTTTCGTTCAATACCAGAGATCTCACCCGTCGGTGTCTGGAACATGTCCACACCCATGCCGCCGCCGTCAGTCACGAGGTGCTGGTGGTGGACAATGCTTCCGACGATGGGTCCCCGGATATGGTGGCAGCGGAATTTCCATGGGTTAAATTGATTCGGCTGGATGAAAACAGAGGGTTTGCCGGTGGGAACAATCCGGCGATGAAAATTGCGCGCGGCCGCTATATTTTGCTGCTCAATTCCGATGCCTTTCTGGCCGGCGGCGTTTTGGAAAAGACCATACGCTACCTGGATGATCATCCGACCATCGGCGTGCTGGGTTGCAAGTTGACCGATCCGGATGGAACGATGCAGCCATCGGCCCGCATGCTGCCGGGACCCCTGAATAAAATTCTCCATATTACCGGGCTTGCTGCGCGTTTCCCGGGATCAAAATTTTTTGGACGGGTCGATTATACCTGGTGGGACCACGCCGAGCCCAGAAGCGTGGGGTGGGTGGTTGGCGCTTTTTTCCTGATACGCAGGGAAACGATGGATAATATCGGAGTGCTTGATGAGCGCTATTTTCTCTATTTTGAAGAGATAGACTACTGCCTTACCGCGCAGCGGGCCGGGTGGGAAGTTGTCTTCTATCCGCATGCGGAGATCGTTCACATCGGCGGGCAGAGCACGGTCAAGGTGCCGGGGAAGATTTCGGCAAAGGGCCGGCAGATGATATCGATCCGTTTGACCAGCGAGTTCAGGTATTATAGAAAGATGTATGGCTGGTTGCGGCTGCTGTTCATCGTGATCATCGAGGCGGGCTGGAATGCAGCGGTCTTTATTAAGAATTTTCTTTCCCGCTCCAGCGAAGCCGCCTGCAAGATGGACGAGGCCGGAACGATGATACAGCTCATCC
>JAFDCJ010000403.1 GCA_019312835.1 Deltaproteobacteria bacterium | reverse complement strand
GCTCGTGGGAGCGGCTTCCAGCCGCGATTATATGCAAATTCAATGGTTTTTCACCAGGCAGCGAATATGGACACGCGGCGGTCATTAAAATTCACCATCAGTTCCCAGTACTTCATTTACTTTGGCGTACTGGGAATTTTTTTGCCCTACTTTAACCTGTATTGCTATCATATCGGGTTCTCAGGCCTGGAGATCGGTGTTCTATCGGGGCTAAGATCGGTCGCCATGGTCATCTTCCCGCTGGTCTGGGGTGCACTGGCCGACCGTCTCGACATGCGACGGCCCATCTATATTCTCTGCAATTTTGGCAGCATGGCTGTTTGGATCATGTTCTTGTTCACCACTGAATTCTGGCCCATGCTGATGATCACCGCCTTTTACGGAATCTTTTATGCCCCCATTATCTCTTTTTTGGAAGCCGTCACCATGGATGTGCTGGGGGCCGAAAAAAAAAGCTACGGTAGCATCAGGGCCTGGGGATCGATCAGCTTTATCGTCATGGTGCTGGTGCTGGGAAAAGCCATCGATCTGTATGCAATTGATATCATCCTGGTTCTGATATTGGCGGGCTCACTGATGCTGGCGATCATATCCCTTGGCATCCCCGCTACCCAGGCCGCCAAGAAAGATCTGCTGGCCCCGGGCGCCCGTTCCCTGCTGGAAAAGCGGGTCATTGTCTTTCTTTTCTGCGCGTTTTTGATGCTCGTCAGCCACGGCGCCTATTACGGTTTTTTCTCCATCCATCTGGCAAATCTGGGCTACGGCACCACCTTCATCGGCCTCAGCTGGGCGCTGGCCTCGACGGCCGAGATCCTGGTAATGATCAAATCGGATAAGATATTCAGCCGGTTTTCCCTGGAAAACGTCCTCTTTTTCTCCTTTGTGGTAGCAGCCGCCAGATGGATCATCCTGTTTTTCCTGCAGTCGGCACCGCTGATCCTGGTGTCCCAAATCCTGCACGCCGTCACGTACGGCACTTTCCACATGGCCAGCATTCTTTATATCGATCAGCTGGCCCCGGAAAAGGCCAAAACCCTGGGGCAGGCGGTCAACAATGCCCTGACTTACGGACTGGGATTAATGGTGGGCTTTTTCGTCAACGGCTATGTATACGAAATCACCGGCTCTTTCACCCTGTTTCTGATGAGCAGCCTGATTGCCCTGGCCGGCGGACTGCTGTTTAAAAGCCATCAGCTGGCCGTCAGCCGGCGATGAAAGCTAAACTCTGGGGATGACGCCTACCTTCACCGTGACTTCCCCGAACCCGAGGCACTCGACCCCCGCATCCAGGCATCGGACGTAACGCATGAAGTGAAAATCGTTGGGCTCCAAACCTTCGCTGAGCCTTTCGTTGATCATGGCAACCGGCAGGGTCAACTGGGACACGAGATAGACGCATAATTTTTTCGGACATAGCTTGGTGATGAGGTTGCCGTCCACATCGAGGATGAGCTTTTGCCCGGCCTCATGCTTCGAATTGCAGTGTCGGGATTTAACCACTTCGGCCTGGATCGAATAAAGCGGGGCAGACTTTGCCAAATTCTTCAGGTGCCGGATGCGATGACCGCCTTCCTCGAACAGCTTCATTTCCGCATCGCTGTAATTCACCCGCTGGCCGTATTTCTTTATGATCGTTTTGTCATCCATACAGGGCCTCCCTTTTGGTATTTTGGATTTCGGATTGCGGATTTCGGATTTTTAAAATGAAAAAAGCGATTTTAGCTTTGAATGACTTCAGATAGTATTCGGATCGAATTGTCAATCGTTTCCTCATCGGCCCTGGTGTAATTCAGCCGCATGGTCTCGATGCCTTCCTGTGGGGATGTATAAAAATATTTTCCCGGCACAAAGGCCACATTGCGTTCGATTGCTTTCCAGTACAATTCTTCCATGTCGAACCCTTGCGGGCCCTCGACCCAGAGAAACATGCCGCCTTCCGGCCGGGACCAGGTAAAATTTGGCGGGAAATAGGTGTCCAGAGCCGAGAGCATGGCTTCCTGTTTGGGGCGGTAGAAATCGATGATTTTCGGCAAATGCCTTTCCAGAAATCCGCCGGCGATGTACTCGGACGCCAGGGCCTGGTTAAAGGTGCTGGTGTGCAGGTCGATGCCCTGCTTGACAATGACCAGCCATTTTCTGATCTGCTCGGGGGCATGGCAAAACCCGATTCTCAAACCGGGAGCAAAGACTTTGGACAGGGTGCTGATATACACGACATGATCGGGTGCCAGCGCTTTGACGGGGGCAATGTCATGTCCGCGGTACCGCAACGCGCCGTAAGGATCGTCCTCAATTAGCAAGGCATTGTATTTTTTTATGATATCCGCAATTTCCCGGCGTCGCTCAAGGGGAATGGTTCTGCCGGTGGGATTCTGGAAGGTGGGTACCAGGTAGATAAATTTTACCTTCCCGCCGGCGAGGACGCTTTCCAGAGACCCGGGTATCAGCCCCAGTTCATCGGTATCCATGCGGACATATTCCGGCTCATAGGGGGTGAAGGCCTGGAGCGCACCCAGATAGGTGGGGGCTTCGACGGCCACCAGGTCACCTTTGTCGATCAGAACCTTTCCGACGGCATCCAGGACGCCCTGGGACCCGCTGGCGATCAGGATTTCACCGGCACTGGCCGTTATGGCTCTATTTTCAAGATAGTCTGCAAGGGCCTCCCTCAGGGGCCAGAAACCTTCGGTTGGGCCATATTGAAAGGCCCCCGACGCATATTTCGCGACCACGATTTCGGTCAGTTCCTGTATAATCTCAAGGGGAAAGCTTTCCGGTGCCGGTATTCCCCCGGCCAGGGACACCATCCCGGGTTTGGCAACCACTTTGAGTATTTCCCGAATGACGCTCGCCCCCATCCTGGTGGTCCGCTCCGCAAGCAGATTATCAAATGCCATCATGTCCTCCTCTGTAATTAAAATTATTCATGTCTGAATAAATTATAAAGACCGGTCGGTATTTTTTATAATCTAAGAAAAGATGAATCCAATTGATTGGGATTCATCAGGGAAATTGTATATGATAATACAAAAAACTATAGAATTTTTACCGCCATTGCAGTACAACACCCAAAACACAAAATGCGAAACACTAATTCCTTCTTAATTGACCAATATAAAACCGCAGCTGCTGAACGGTTTGATCCAGGATACTGCGGTCGCGGCTGGAGATGTACAGGGCTGCTGCTCCGTTTAATGAAATAATAATAAAATTAGAAACTTCCTTAAAATCCAAATTCTCCCGCAGCATTCCCTTTCGATCGGCTTCTTCCAACCAGGAGCGGATCAAGCCGGACAGTCGCACAAACCCCCGTAAAATATGTTTGCTCATGGAGGCGGATTGACCGGAGAGCTCCACGAGCATGTTCAGAAAAAAACAGCCGCCTTCAAAAACCTCCCCGCCCAGATAGTACAGCATGTCGTTTTCGATAAACTTCTCGATGCGTCTCAATGGATCTGAATTGTTGCGTATCCCTTTGAAAACAATGCCCTTCCAGATGACAACGGCCTGATCGTAAACGGCATACCAGACATCCTCTTTGCTGGCAAAATGACCATACAGGCCGCCCTTGGTCAGGTCAGCAGCCGCCAGGATATCGCTGACAGAGGTGTTGTAGTAGCCTTTGACGGAAAAAAGCTGCATGGATTGTTCGATGATGTTCTGACGTGTCCGCGTACCTTTGGTTGCCATGGTGGTTTAGTGTTTGGTGTTTGGTGTTTGGTGTT
>JAFDCJ010000402.1 GCA_019312835.1 Deltaproteobacteria bacterium | reverse complement strand
CTCGTGATTAACGCCATCATTGAACGCAAGGGCGCCAAAACCGGCCTGATAACCACCCAGGGCTTCCGGGATGTGCTCGAGCTGGGGCGCGAGATCCGCTACGATGCCTACGATATATTTGCCGAGTACCCTCAGCCGTTGGTCCCGCGGGCACTTCGTCTGGAGGTTGCAGAACGCATCACCAGCAATGGGCGGGTTGTATTAGACCTGGAACCAAAGGACGTGCAGCAGGTCATTGGCCAGCTCCGGGCGCTGGGGATTGACTCTTTGGCAGTATGCCTGTTGAATTCCTACGAAAATCCGGTCCACGAAATCAAAATTAAGGAGATGGTCGAGCAACTGGCGCCGGACCTATCCCTTTCCACTTCATTTGAAGTCCTGCCGCAGATACGCGAATATGAACGCACCTGTACCACCGTCACCAACGCCTATGTCAAACCGATTACCGCCCGCTATCTGGCCAAGCTTTCATCACGCCTGGAGAACCTCGGTTTTAAAGGCAAATTGTTTATCATGCTATCCAGTGGCGGGATTACCTCGGTTGAGACCGCTAGACAGTTTCCGGTCAGAATCATCGAGTCCGGCCCCACAGCCGCCGTGATTGCTTCCCAGCATTACGGCCGGATGTTTCAAATCAAGGATATATTCTGCTTTGATATGGGGGGGACGACCGCCAAATCATGCCTGATCCAGAAGGGTCATGCCGGGTTGGTTTCCACATTCGAGGTGGGGCGCGTTCAACGGTTCAAAAAAGGCAGTGGATTGCCCATTCAAGTTCCGGTGGTGGATTTGATGGAAATCGGAGCGGGCGGTGGCAGTATTGCCAAGATGAGCAGAATGGGTTTACTGCAGGTAGGCCCCGAAAGTGCGGGAGCGGACCCGGGTCCGGCCTGTTATGCACGCGGGGGTGAAAACCCCACTGTGACCGATGCCGATTTGTTGTTGGGCTATCTGGACCCCGACTATTTTCTGGGTGGAGCCATGCCGCTCGACAAGAGGGCTTCCGAAAAAGCTATGGAAGCCAAGGTCGCCCGACCCCTGGGGACATCCGTTGTGGAAGCGGCTTTTGGTATCCATGATCTGATCAATGAAACCATGGCGGCGGCTGCCAAAACCCATATCGCCGAAAAAGGAGGCAATCCCAACATTGTCACCATATCCGCCTTTGGCGGTGCCGGACCGGTCCATGCCTATGGGCTGGCAAAAAAAATCGGTGCCCCCCGGATACTGGTACCCCCGTTGGCCGGTGTGGGATCGGCACTCGGGTTTTTTACGGCTCCGGTGGCCTTTGACCTCACCAGAAGCCACCGGGTGTCCCTGAATGGCGCCGATCTAAGCGAAATTGAGCAGTTGTTCCAGGACCTCGAGAAAGAAGGTGCCGCCATCCTTCAGCAGGCGGGTAAAGAAGAAGCGATTATTTTTGAGCGTACCCTCATGATGCGTTTTGTGGGGCAGGGGGCGGAAACCGATCTGGCAATCGAACAAAAACCCTTTGATCAATGGGAAAAAACGCAGATTCGGGGATTTTTCGATGCGGCCTACAAAAAGCTTTATGGCCGAACCTATCCGGAAACGCCGGTCGAATTTGTCACCTTCAAGGTAAGGGCCAGTCTGCCGACACGAGAATTTCGCATACCGGCTATTCATACGAGTAAGGGCAGACTGGCCGATTGCATCAAGGGTGAGCGCAACGCTTTTTCGTTGACGCGCAGGGAATTCATTCCCTTTAAAGTTTACGATCGGTTTAAGCTTTTTCCGGGAGCCGAGATGCCAGGGCCGGCCATCATCGAGGAGCGCGAGTCAACGATTGTTGTCGGGGAGGATGCCAACGCCACGGTCGATGAGTATGGGTTTGTGTGGATTAATTTAAATTTTGAGAACAAAATTTAAATTAGGTTTTTGTCGATAGAAATTAACAGGTTTTAATCTGACATGCCAATAGGAATTGCCTTATTAGGATAAAAACGATGAGTGAAGATCTGAAAAGCAGCAATCCGCAATCCGCAATCCCAAGTCCCAAATCCCAGTTTGATCCGATTACGCTCGAGATCCTGTGGCGCCGGTTGGTTTCGATTGTTGACGAGGCGGATGCTTCCGTTGCCCGCACTGCGTTTTCAAGCCTGCTGCGTGATGCCCACGACTATACCTGCATGTTTACAGACAGCCGGGGCCAGGAGCTGGTCCAGGGAACCTTTTGTACGCCGGGTCAGGCCGGTGCCATGGCCCTGGGTGTCAAGAAACTGATCAATTCCATACCCTTTGGTGAATATCGGGCAGGGGATGTCTTTATCGTCAACGACCCATGGCTGCTGGCCGGCCATCTCAACGATGTCTGCGTGATGAGCCCTATATTTTACAAGGAACGGCCGGTGGGCTTTACGGCCTGCGTTTTTCATCACTCGGATATCGGCGGCCGGGTGGCCTCCGATAATCGTCAGGTTTACGAAGAGGGCCTTTTTATCCCCCCGTTAAAGTTATATGATGCCGGTGTCCTCAACGAGAGCGTATTAAATTTAATTCGCTGGAACGTTCGTACACCTGAGGAAGTAACCGGTGATATACGATCCCAGGTGGCGGCCAATCACGTGTGTGCCCAAAAAGTCATCGAAATGCTGCAAGACGAAGGCCTGGATACCCTGGATGATCTGGCGGATGAAATTATCGACCGCACCGAAAAAAGCATGCGGACGGCCATCACCAAAATTCCCAACGGTATCTATCCCTATGAGGGCATTATAGAAGGCGCCGGTCGCAGAGATGATATCCATATCAAGTTGACAGTGGCAGTAAAAGACAGCGATGTGCACATTGATTTTGACGGGACGTCATCCCAGGTGGATTGGGGCGGCAACGTGGTTTACAATTTTACCTATGCCTATGTTTTCATGGCGATAAAAAGCGCCTTTGATCCGGATATTCCCATCAATGAAGGTGCGATTCGTCCGGTAAAAATGACGGCCCCTGAAGGCAGCGTTGTCAATTGCAGGTTTCCGGCAGCTGTGGCCGCCCGAATGCAAATCGGTCATTTTATGACCGAGATGGTGTTCAAAGCCCTGGCTGAGGCCACGCCCGATAACATCATTGCTGAAAGCGGCGGCACGCCGGCCCAGACCAACATTTTCTACGGCAAACGCGCAAATGGCACTCCCTGGCTCACCATGATCATTCGCGGGGGGGGCTTGGGTGCCGGCAGCCGCATGGACGGTCATCATTGTGCCATTTTTCCAGCTAACGGGGCCAATACTCCGGTAGAGATTTTTGAAAGCGATACACCCCTGATCGTGGAAGAGCGCAGCCTGGTTTGCGATTCAGGCGGATCGGGAAAAATGCGCGGCGGCCTGGGTCGCAAAATGGTCATCCGGGTGCCGGATGACGATACGGCCCCGCAGGGTCCGACGTCGATTGCCCTGCAGGCCGGACGTTTCAAGTACCCCCCCGGGGGATTGTTTGGTGCCGGACCGGGTTCATTGGCTCAATTTTTGGTTAATGGGCAAGACGGTGATCCCAGCGGTTTAACCCTTTGCCAAAAGGGAGATGTCATTCAGTTTATCAGTGCCGGCGGGGGAGGCTATGGAAACGCCTTCGAGCGGGATCCAGAGGCCGTTGAGCAGGATGTCATCAACGGATATGTGAGCATTGAAAAAGCCCGGGATGATTATGGCGTCGTTATTGATCCGGATACCTTGAAAGCTGACCTGGTTGCCACCGAGAATATTCGTGCGAAAAAAGGTACATAGGCTTTTTGAACAAGTTGATCGAGTTGAATAAGTTGATTGAGTTGAATGAGTAAAGTAAGGAATGCATTGATATCAGATCTATCCCTGTATGCTGCTTATCAACTAATCAACCAATCAACCAATCAACTGATTTTAGGGAGCATATTATGGCCGAGTCGTTTATGCCTTCTATTCGAACCGCGGAAGAACTACAGCAGCATCAGCTGAAGGGCCTGCAGTGGACGGTAGCGCACGCCTATGGGGGATCATCCTTTTACCGCCAAAGACTGGATCAGGCCGGCGTCGGTCCGGATGACATTCGGTCGCTGGATGACCTTCGCAAACTGCCGTTTACAACGGCTGACGATCTTCGCTTGGGATATCCGTTTCCCCTGCTGGCTGTTGCCGACTCCGAAGTTGTCAGGATTCATGCTTCTTCCGGCACCACCGGAAAGCGCAAAATTTTGGCCTATACCCAAAAAGATATTGACGATTGGGTTCATTTTTTTGCCCGTTGCTATGAAATGGCCGGGCTGACCCGGGAAGACCGGGTCCAAATAGCGGTCGGATACGGCGTCTGGACCGCCGGGGTTGGGTTTCAACTTGGCTGTGAGAAGTTCGGTGCCATGGCCCTGCCGGTCGGTCCGGGAAACATCGACATGCAGTGCCAGTTTTTGGTGGACCTGCAAACCACCGTGATGAGCTGTACGGCCTCCATGGGTCTTTTGATGGCCGAGGAGGTCCACCGCAGAGGGCTGAAGGATCAGATTAAGCTCAAAAAGATGATTTTCGGCTCCGAAAGAAGCAGCGACGCCATGCGCGCGCGGATCAAAGAACTGCTTGATTTGGACGATATGTTTGATATCACCGGTATGACGGAGCTCTACGGTCCCGGAACCGGACTCGACTGCCACCGGCACGAGGGCATTCACTACTGGGCGGATTACTACATCCTGGAGTGCCTGGATCCCGAGACCCTGGAACCAGTGAATCCCGTTGAAATCGGCGAGATGGTCATTACCACCCTGTGCAAAGAGGCTGCGCCGTTAATCCGCTATCGAACGCGGGATCTGACCCGCATGATTGATCATCCATGCTCCTGCGGCAGCATACTTCCCATGCACGACCGCATCCTGGGGCGTTCGGACGACATGATTATTTTTCGAGCAGTAAATATCTATCCCGGACAGATCGATGAAGTGTTGTCTCAAGTTGCAGATGCAAGCTGCGAATACCAGGTACATCTTGACCGCAAAGATGATGGCAGGGATTACATGACCATCCGATTGGAATGCTGTGATGGCTATGATCCGTCGTGCAAACCCGAGCTTGCTGCCACCGTGCAAAGAGAAATTAAAAAACAAATCATGGTCAGCTGCGATGTGGACATTGTCGATTACTGCTCGTTGCCGCGATCGGAGCGCAAATCGAGGCGGTTTTTCGATAATCGACCGGAATAAAATCCCAAGGGGATTTTTAGTAATTTGTTATTCGTTATTGCTCAATAGATAAAAAGGAATGCTATCTAATTTTATGTTTGGTTTGTCGCAGATTTTTAAAAAAGCGCGCCTTATATTTCGAATAGCGATTAACATAATTCATTGTATTGAGGCCCGGCAGTATTATTTCTCAGAACAGTCGAATATCAACAAATAACAAATAACGATTAACTATTAACACTGATTCCGGCACGGCCGGAATCAGCAGAGAGGAGAAGGCGATGTTGACGAACGCGTACATTCCGTACAAGGGTTACTACAGCTCTCCATTTTCGCGTTGGCAGGGGAGCATGGCCAATGAGAATTCCATTGAATTGGCGGCTGAAACCGCTAAAAGATGGCTGGCGGAAAAGAACTGGGACCCCAAGATCTATGACTATCTTTATCTGGGCATCACGGTTCACCAGCATCACGGGTTTTACGGTGGCCCCTGGGCGGCCGCCATGATGGGAGCCACCGGGATACCGGGTGTCCTGGTCAGCCAGGCCTGTTCGACTTCCACCATTTGTATCTATCAGGCCAGTGTCGGTGTTGAGACCGGATTATTTAAAACCCCCATGTGCCTGATGACCGATCGATGCTCCAACGGGCCCCACGCCATCTGGCCCAATCCCAAAGGTCCGGGAGGTCAGGTGATTTCCGAGGACTGGCTGATGGACAATTTCGGTCGTGATCCGTGGGCTGGTGAGGCCATGATTAAGACGGCTGAAAATGTATCTGCCGAAGCCGGAATTACCCGGGAGCAGTGCGATGCCGTGACATTGCGACGTTACGAACAATACAAAGACGGTCTGGCTGATGACCGGGCGTTTCAGAAGCGTTACATGTACCCTGTAATGATCCAGATATCCAAAAAGAAGACAATCATGTTGGAAGAGGATGAAGGTGTGATGGAAACCACGGCCGAAGGCCTGGCAAACCTGAAACCCGTGCTGCCCGGCGGGGTTCACACCTTTGGTGCCCAGACCCATCCGGCCGACGGTCACTGCGCCATTACAATAGCAACTCGCGATAAGGCCAAGGAGCTCAGCGCCGATCCGGATGTTGAGATCCAGGTGGTCTCATACGGGTATGCGCGGGTCAAACCGGCCTTTATGGCTGCAGCCGTGCACCCGGCAGTTCAGATGGCCCTCGATGGTGCCGGTATTACCGCCCATGACGTCAAGGCGATTAAAACGCACAATCCGTTCGCAGCCAATGACATACATCTGGCAGACAAGCTGGGTATCGACGTGAATACAATGAACAACTACGGGTGTTCCCTTATATTCGGACATCCCCAGGGACCGACGGCCGGCCGGTTGATTATTGAAGGAATCGAAGAAGTGGTGATGGCCGGTGGCGGCTACCTGCTTTTTGGGGGATGCGCTGCCGGAGATACGGCCGCCGCGCTGGTTTTAAAGGTTGGGTAAAATCATATTGCCCATTCATTTGCTTCGTATTTCGGATTTCGTGCTTCAAATTTCTATCCGATCTTTGTTAATCAAAGATGGCGGATGAATATAAAAAAAGCTCCTTAAGACTCAATCATACTGTCTGCAAGTGAGGATAGAATGAGAAAATTCACCTATCTGGCTCCCAAAAACCTGGACGAGGCTGTTTCGCTGCACGAGTCCTACGGCGAGCGGGCCAAATACATCGCCGGCGGCACCGATGTGCTGGTTAAGATCAAGGAAGGCAAACTGGCGCCCGATTATTTGATTTCCTTAAAGGGCATCCTCGACCAGGAACGCCCCTACCTTAACCACGAAACCGGGGAACTCTTTATCGGTGCCTTTCTGACTCATCGTGCCATAGAAAGATCCTCGGTTGTCCGCTTGAACTACCCCATTTTGCACGATGCGGTGAAGAATATCGGCTCGGTGCAGATTCGCAATGTCGCCACCATCGGCGGCAATCTGGTCAACGCGGTTCCATCCGCGGACGGGGCCATCCCGCTAATTGCACTGGATGGCAAGGCGCATATATACGGCGCCAAGGGTCGCCGCGCGGTTGATTTGCGCCGTTTTTTTCTCGG
>JAFDCJ010000401.1 GCA_019312835.1 Deltaproteobacteria bacterium | reverse complement strand
GGTGGTCAAGGTCAGGGACCGTCTGGCATCTTATGATACAGATCCAGGCTGGTATCAGCATCCCCCGGGGACGGTGGCCTACCGGCTGGCCTAGTCAAAAGAAGCGAAAACCGGGTTTTTTAGGTGTTGTCGTGACCCTGATCAGGGCGGGTTGATGCCGTATTTTTTTAGCTTCAACTGCAGGGTTCGTCGGCTGATTCCCAAGATCCTGGCAGCATGGGTGCGATTGCCGCCGGTTTCTTTCAGTGTTCGCAGAATCATGACCTTTTCCACCTCCTTCAAGGATCGGCCGGGCGACAAATCGATTTCGGCGTCTTCAGCATTTTCGGCCAGTGCCTGGAGTTCGGCAGAAAACTCCAGGGGCGTGATCATCTCCCCCCGTGCCATGATGACCGCCCGCTCGATGATGTTTTCCAACTCCCGCACATTTCCGGGCCAATCATATCGCATCAGCAAATCCGTTGCCCGGGGGGTGAAGCCTTTTATGACGCGGCGATTCTTCTGGGCGTAGCGCTTTAGAAAAAAATCCGCAAGCAAGGGGATATCATCGCGTCGCTGGCGCAAAGACGGCACATCGACCGTTACGACATTTAACCGATAGTAGAGGTCCTCGCGGAAGCGGCCGGCCTGAATTTCTTCTTCCAGGTTCTGGTTGGTTGCTGCAATCACCCGCGTGTCGACTTTCATGGTCTGGGTACTGCCTACCGGTTCAAACTCGCGCTCCTGAAGGACTCTCAATATCTTGGCCTGAGTGGCCGGGGCCATTTCGGCAATTTCATCGAGAAAAATGGATGATTTGTGGGCGAGCTGGAAGCGGCCTTGCTTGCGGGTGATGGCGCCGGTAAAAGCCCCCTTCTCATGTCCGAAAAGCTCGCTTTCCAGGAGTGTTTCAGGCAACGCCGCGCAATTGACTTTAATGAGAGCTGAATCCTTGCGGGGGCTGTTTTGATGAATGGCGTTGGCAATGAGCTCCTTGCCGGTGCCGCTCTCGCCGGCGATCAGCACGGTGGCTTCGGACGGCGCCACCAGAGCGATTGTCTCAAACAGTTTTTGCATCGCCGGACTGCGTCCGATAATTTTGGAGAAATCAAAGCGGTTATTTAATCTTTCTTTAAGAAAAAGGTTTTCCTGCTCGAGCTGGTGGTAACGCAGCGCTTTGTCTACAAGCAATTTCAACTCGTCGATGTCGAGCGGCTTGATCAGATAGTCGTAAGCACCTGATTTAAGCGCATCCACGGCAGTATCGACAGAAGCATAGGCCGTCATGATGATAACCGGAATGTCAGGGCTGATCTGCTTGATTTTTTGCAACGCCTCAATGCCGTCAACATCGGGCATGCGAACGTCCATAATGACGAGATCATAAAAACGTTTTTCAACTTCGGATATGGCGGCCCCACCGTGCTCGGCCTGGACGATTTCATATCCTTCCGCGTCCAGAACCGCTTCAATCATCTGACGGTGGGCGGGCTCATCGTCGACAACCAGGATGTTTGGTTTCATGACATTGCCTCAACAATTAACGGGGCTGACCGAGAAATCTGCTGCCCGGCTTTTAACCTGTTCCCGTCGGTACAAATATCGTAAAGCGGCACCCTGTTTTTTTCCCCGGTGGCGGGCTATCCACATGGATTTCTCCCCGGTGGTTTTCTACGATTTTATGAACAATGGCAAGACCGAGACCGGTGCCCTTGTCTCGGGTTGTGAAAAAGGGATCAAAAATCGTATCGAGCTTTTCAGGTTCGACTCCCGTGCCGTTATCTTCCACCCAGATTTCCAGCCGTTTCTCGAGCGGGTTGAGGGCTGCCCCGACCTCGATACTGCCGTCGGATTTAATTGACTGCATGGCATTGAGCAACAGATTCAAGAGCGCCTGGGTCATTTGATTGGGGTCCAGCCGGGCTTTGCTCAGATCGGATATGTTCATTTTCAGCGCTATATGGCGCAAGTCGACCTCGGAGCGCACCAGGCGAACACAGTGCTCGATAAGTGCGGTCACATCCGTCGGCACGGGCTCGGCCTTGGTGGGACCTGCAAAGGTAAGCAGGTCCGTGACAACCCGGTTGATACGGTCGACCTCGGTAACCATGGTTTGAGCAAATTCCTGTTCTCTGGGGTTGTCTTCCAGCCGCTTGCTGAGAAATTGGGCGAAACCCCTTATTGAGCTCAACGGGTTGCGGATCTCGTGGGCGACGCCGGCGGCGAGCTTGCCGATAGCCGCCAGCTTTTCGCTACGTCTGACCTTTTCTTCCAGCTGTTTGATTTCGCGCAAATCCCGCAGAACAATTACGGCCCCTTTGCATTGATTGCCTTCGTCTAAAATGGGAGTGGCACTCAGGGAAAGCGGTATGATCTTGCTTCCCGCGCTTTTGTGCATTATTTCGCGGTCAAGAACAGGGCGGGAGTGGGCCAGGATTTGATCAATCCCGCTTGTCTTAAAATTGATAATCGCATTGAGATTAAGGTCCCGCACCTCGGAATCCTGCAGGCCCAGAAATTCCAGAGCAAGCTGGTTATAGGAAACAATATGGCCATCGGCGTCTATGCTCAGAAGACCGTTGGCCATGCTGGCCACAACCTGACGGGTGTAGTCTTCAGTCTGCTCCAACGTTCTGCCGACCAGGTAATAGTTTTGGATCACAAAGATAAAAAAGAGGGCGCCGGCTCCCAGCGTTATCAGGATTACGCCCATGATGATGGCATGCTGAAGATCGGAGCGGCGAGCCTCTTCATAGGCCGTCATTTGCATGCCCAGAACGATAATATCCCCCCGATGCAGGTGCGGCCTGACGATATCGCCATGCTCGGGGATAGGAATTGTCGTCTGCAAGGCACCAGGGGTTGTCAGGGGAGAAAAGAATTTTACCAGCTCATATACCTGGATATCTTGAGCCATTTTGCGGATGCGGGTTAAGACGCCGTCCTCCAGATTTGCCACAAGCTTAAGAAGGGCTGGGTCGACACCGGCATCGGGGTTTGAGTGGTGAACCACATTCCCATTTTGATTCATGAGATAGACATAAGCGATGTCAGTATTTCTGCCCGTTTCCCGGATTAAGCTTTTTATCGAATCATCCTGCCACATGGGCAGCATCATCCAGGCCCGGGCTCCGGCTTCAAGGGAGTGGAGGACCGTCATGCCCTGGCGGTAGAGAAAATGCAGTGCCATGGCTTTTTCACGGTCTAAGTTGCGATACGTCGATATGCTGATCAGGATCAACAGCAGCAATACGACCATTACGATTGACAGCGCTGGCAAATATAGCTTTTTGGATGAAAGAATTCGCATGGGTCGTCAATCGGACCTGATCGCCTGTGTCCGGAAATGATTGCTAACGGCAACGCTTTTGCCACAACTCCGTATACCGTGATGGCGCAATTCGAAATGTGATGACGGCAAACTGTTACAAAATTTGTGGTTGCCGGTTGCCGTGCCATCGATTCTATGGAATTCGCCGGCAGGTTGCAAGCCTTTTTCATCCGTCCAAACCTCGATTCAAAAAGGAAAGGGCGATTGGCTGGTTTACTACATGCGCTTCAGCGGCCTTTTCAGGAAATGAATGGTCGCATTTTGCTTGTCTACCAGAAGCTGATTGACCACCCGGCCGTCGTTGCCGATTATTTTGGCCAGGTAATAGCGCCCCTTGTTTTCCAGCCCGTCAATACGATAAAGCTCGCCGATATTATCCGGCAATTTTCTTTCGATGACAAATCTAGCGGTTCCGGTTCCCATTCCGTCCATGGCGTTCAGCATGGCGGTAAATTCTTTTTGCAAGTTATCCTCTGCAATGTTTTCATTTTTGATATCTCTTTTGGCGTTATCCAGCCCGGTTTTACTCTTGGTAAATTTCAAGGCCGCGTGAATAAAGTCTGGCAGGTTCATGTCAATTTCCTCCTTCATCTCGCTTATGCTCTATTTGCCGCGGCACCGTGTTGTCCTTTGCGTTTGCGTGCATTCCCCGCATCAGCAACAGGTGTCCGAGTGGACAAATTAGCAGCAGGGCATAATAGCCCCAGGATCCCAGAATTCCCAAGGAGGAGAGTGCCAGGACTCCAACCAGCGGAATTGCGCAACACAGGATCATTGCCAACGCATGGTTTTTTTTGATTTTTTCAAGAAGCAATTTTATCATTGTTGTATCCCTGTTGTTATCATGTTTTCAAACGGCACAGCGTTCTTCTCGATGCATTATTGGGGCAGTTTAACGTCGTGCCCGGAACTGACACCAGCATCCCTGGCTGCAATGCGCAACCCGCGGAATCATAAAGCGTTTCATGGATTTCACCTCCCTTATCCTTTTCAATAAACGATGCCGTCAACTTTGTTTATAATTGATTTAAGCACGCCATTTCTCCGAAACGATCTTTTTCCCGGTTAACGCTTCACCGGCCACGCGAAAGTTCTCTCCGGTACTTTGGCGATTTGTCGAATTATGAGGGTGATCGATTCGGTGTTGTCTTCAAGTTTCGGAAACGCCAGCACGCCTGTGCGATGGTGGCCCCCGGGATCGGAGCCCTCCCAGGCGATTGCCTGATATACCCGGCCGG
>JAFDCJ010000400.1 GCA_019312835.1 Deltaproteobacteria bacterium | reverse complement strand
CAGGGGCGCTTCGGATATACATATTGAGCCTTTTCCCGGCAAGGACAATACCCGGGTCAGGATACGAATTGACGGCGATTGCGCGGTCTACCAGACCATCCCTTTCAGTTATCGCAGTGCCGTTGTTTCCCGCATTAAAATCATGGCCGATCTGGATATTGCCGAGCGCCGCAAGCCCCAGGACGGCAAAATTAAATTCAAGAAATTTGGCGGCAAGGATATTGAGCTGCGGGTCGCAACCCTTCCAACCCAGGGTGGCACGGAAGATGTGGTCATGCGCATCCTGGATGGCAACGAACCCCTGCCGCTGGATCAAATAGGTTTTTCCAAACGCAACTATACCAATTTTTTAGAAGCTATTTCCAACCCCTATGGACTGATATTCGTCTGTGGCCCCACCGGGTCCGGGAAAACGACCACGCTTCACAGTGCCCTGAAGCATCTGAACAATGATAAAACCAAGATTTGGACCGCCGAAGATCCGGTGGAAATCACCCAAAAAGGACTCCGACAGTTGCAGGTCAATCCCAAGATTGGTTTGGATTTCGCGGCCGCCTTAAGATCCTTTCTAAGGGCTGATCCGGATGTCATCATGGTTGGAGAAATGCGGGACAGGGAAACGACATCGATCGGCATCCAGGCCTCGCTTACAGGGCACCTGGTTTTATCGACGTTACATACGAACAGCGCACCGGAAAGCATTACCCGTTTGCTGGACATGGGAATGGACCCTTTTAATTTTTCCGATGCGATTTTGTGCATCCTGGCCCAGCGTCTGGCCCGAACCCTGTGCAAAAATTGCCGGCAACCCTATCATATTTCCCTTGAAGAATATACCTCCCTGGCAAGGGAGTACGGGTTGGAGTATTTCAATGACCGGGCCGCTGTCCCCTTTAAGGATGATTTGATGCTCAACAGACCTGTCGGCTGTGATGACTGCAACGGGTACGGTTACCGTGGCCGTATGGCCCTTCATGAACTGCTGATGGGCACCGTTGACATCAAGGTCCTGATCCAAAATAAAGCCAAAGTCGACGAAATCAGAGCTCAGGCGATAAAGGACGGAATGACGAGCCTGAAACAGGATGGATTGGAAAAGATATTCAGGGGGCATCTGGACCTATTGCAGGTCCGCAAGGTGTGCATTCGTTGAGCGTGGTTCAAAGGTTCAGGGTTCTGCGTTCAAGGGCTAAACTAAAAGCGAACCTTAGAGTATCGAATATCGAACCGCAGAATTATGAAGGCAGGAATCGCTTTGCTCTGTCGTTTTTAATGGAAATTGATAGAATTCCTTCCTTCGATATGCGACATTCAATATTTAATATTCGATATTCTCTTTTTGTGTGTACCGTTATCGATTGTTGCGGAGGCTTTAGCGGCTGAGCGACGCCACCCTTCAAAACCCTTGCGCTTTCCTAAACTTCTCGAGCTGGTCCTCATAGTAACTCCGATTGTCTTGGGCCAACTCCAGTGCTTTGGACCCCGCCTCAACTGCTCTCGCGTACATCTGATTTACATAATAGCTTTCGGCGAGGGTATCCCAGATGTGGGGCAGGTTTTCAAGTTTGACGGCCAAGGCGGCCATGGCCAGCGCGCGCTCGTGATCCTGAAAGCGTTCTTCTTCACAGGTTGCATAAAGCCAGGCCAGGTTATTGAGAACCTCGGCGTTGTTCGGCTCCAAGGACAAGGATCTTTCCCAGGCATCCCGTGCTCCGGGCCAGTTGCGACGGATAAAATAAACCCTTCCCAGCAGGCTATGAAGTTCCGGATTATCGGGAAACTTATCGATTTGCTCCAGAATCGCCTTTTCATAGAAATGACTGGTCACCCGGTCCCCGCTCATGCCGATCTCGAATTGATATCCCAATACCCCTAACAGCAGCAAAGCCGCCACGTAAACACCAATACTCTTCCGAATCTTCTTATTGTGGTGCTCTATCCAGGAAAGATCTGCCTCACATTTTCTAAGATAGTCAATGCGCTGGCGAATACTGTAATGATGCCAGTTGGGTTTGTCCGCTGATTGGCCGCTGGTCTCAGCTATCTTCTCGAGGGTTGAGATCAGTGGTTTGGCGCTGTCAAACAGGGTGTAAACATAGGTGTCGGCCTGCCGTTCGAAATTGCGCATAAAAAAACCGAAAATAAATCGGAAATAAATTAAAAAAACGCAGATAATAACGACACTGTAAATACCCGATATGAAGGCGGTTTGGCTGATACCCGCTTTGCTACTCAGCCAGTAGACGGGCTCAGCACTGATGATGCCGAGGACAATCGCATCGACGGCGACATAGGAAAGAAGCATATAGCCTACAAAAAAACCAAGGTAGAACAACAGGTGCTTCTTTTTGATATGCCCGATTTCATGGGCAATGACGGCATCGACTTCTTCCGGTTCGAGTATTTGCAGCAACGCATTTGTTACGAGAATATAGCGGAATTTCTTGATAAGACCCATCACGCCTGCGGTGATCATTTTGCCGCCAAAGATAGGCCAGTATAAAATATCAGCATAGGCCAACCCGGCCCGGCGGCAAAGAAGCTCGATCCGTTTGCGATTATAACCGTCCTCCAGGGGTTTGCAGCGCCAGAATTTTTGAATCAAGGCGGGGCCGACAATGGCAATCCCTAAAAGAAAAAAGAGAAAATAGCCCAGCTCGCCTTCAGTGGTGTTTAAAAATCGTTTGGCAGCCTCAAAGGGCAGGGTTTGGATAATATCGGCTATGCCCGAAAGGAACAGCCAGGGCAGCAATACCGGAATAGAAAAAGATATATTGGATAACACATAGGTCGATTGTGAGATATCGGCCCGGTACAGGATTTTGTAAGACCGGTAGGCAAAGGTCCAGACGATGGCCAGATAGAAAATAAACAGCAACAGAAACAACAGGGCCAGAAGGGTGGGGATGGCTCTAAATAGCGCAATACGCGACAGAAACGATGGCAGATTCAACCCGTAGATATCGACGGCAAAAAGGCCTATGGACATGAGGCTCTGATGCAGCAAAGTCGTGCTGAATTGATGGTCGATACGCAAAAAATCGCTTTTGGGAAACCGCCGCTCTATCCTCTGGAATTGAAAACGGGTGAAAAGCGCAAACATCAGTATCAGACAGAAAAAAAGCGTAAATGACTCGTAGGCCGAAAAATAAGTTTCATCGGATGGTTGGTAGGTCAGGTAGATGAGTAAAACAAGGATAAAGTATATGAAGTTGCCGAACATGGTTAGCTGAAAACGTGTTTGCTGTTTTGTGTTTGGTGTTTAGTTGTAAATGTTGCATATTCAGAACCAAACACTAAATACTAAACACCAACAACTTAGCTATTGTTGGTTCTGAAGATGAACACCCGGAACACTGCGTGAGTCGACTACTCTGGCTTGAAAAAACGTTCCTTTTCACTATATATGCAGCCGCAATACTGCTGGCGATACATGTGGATCTCTTTTGATTTTTCAATCCCTTCTTTCCATCCAGTCCTAAAATCCTGGTACCAAAATGACACACCGGTCGATTTTGCGACGGATTCCCCGATGGATTTAATCAGGTCGTGATTTTGGAATTTGCTGTAAAGCAGGGTAGAGGTGAAATAATCGAATTTACCCCGTTTGGCTAAAAGGGCGGTGGTCCGCAAACGGTCATGGTAGCAGTATGTGCAGCGGTCCTTTTCGCGGTAGACGACATTTTGAATAAACCCTTCCAGGTTATAACCCTCCTGGATAATCAGTCGCAAACCAATCTGCCGGGCGTAGGCTTCCAGATTCTCCTGGCGTTTTAAACACTCGGAATAGGGGTGGATATTGTGCCGGTAGAAAAAGCCCATGATATCCAGCCCATCGGATTTAATCGCCTCTACCGGATAAATGCAGCAGGGGCCGCAGCATATGTGCATCAATACTTTCAATGTCTTTCTCCAAAAATAGCGGTCCCAACCCGCACCATGGTCGCTCCTTCGGCTATGGCGGCTTCAAAATCTCCGGTCATGCCCATGGACAACGCTTCCATTTCAACGTTGGGGATATCCTCACTTCTAATTTGATCCCGCAGCTGCCGTAAGGCCTTGAAAAACGGCCGTACCTTGTCCGGGGCATTGAAATAGGGCGGCATCGTCATCAGGCCCTTAACCGCCACATTTTCAAGCCGGGCAATATCTTTTACCAGTTGCAGGGTGTCTTCGCCGTAAACGCCGGATTTAGATTCCTCTTTGGCGACATTAACCTGGATCAAAATCTCCTGGACCTTATCAATTTTCTTTGCATATTTATCAAGTTCTTTAGCCAATTTCAATGAATCAACCGAGTGAATCAGATCGAACATCCGGACAGCATATTTGGCCTTGTTGGACTGCAGATGACCGATATAGTGCCAGGTTACCGGTTGGGCCCTAAGGGCCGCTATCTTATCCCTGGCCTCCTGGATATAATTTTCGCCGAAATCCGTCAGGCCGATATCTATGGCTTGTTTAACTATTTCAACCGGCATGGTTTTGCTGACAGCCACCAGACGAACGTCTGATGCCGGGCGGTTACATGCCTCGGCCGCCTGCCTGATGCGTTCCTGAACGCGTTCGAGTCGTTCTTTCAATGCGTTGTCCTCATTTAAAAGGAAATGGAATGGATTCTATCTTAAAAAGAATCTTTAGACAGGATTGACAGGATTTATAGGATTTTTCTTTTTCCAGGATTTCCGGAAGAAATCCTGAAAACCCCATCGCCTTCGGCGAAAAAATTTCGACCTTTTTTAATTTTCGAACCAATGGTATTTAGATTTTAACCTTACATACGTCGCCATTAATGTAAATGCCTGTTTCCGCCGTTAGGCGGAATGGGTTTCCTCACTTTCATCCGGAAAGTGAGGAATAATATTATCCAAAAGATCCTGTTAATCCTGTCTATATTTTTTTTAGATCGAATCCATTCCCTTTAGATATCTGAAGCCCTGGTGCATCAGGATGTTAGTTGAACGATTTTTTCGTTTATTAAAAATTCTATAACCTCACAAACCGGCAGCCCGACAACATTAGTATAAGAACCATTGATGCGCCTGACAAGAAATGTTCCGATTCCCTGGATGGCATAGGCCCCGGCTTTATCAAATGGCTCCCCGGAATTGAGGTACCAATCGATTTCCGCCATGGATAGCTTTTTAAATTGAACCTCAGTTTTAACGGCATCGGAAATGCTCCGGCCGGCACTCTGGCAGCATATGCAGTAACCGGTCAATACCTGATGGGTCTTTCCACTCAGACGTTTTAACATGGCCCGGGCTTCGGATTTCGAACCGGGTTTGCCCAGTATGGTGCCATCGATTAAAACAATGGTATCAGCGCCGATGACCCAGCTGGCCGGGAATTTTTCCGAGATCTCTCTGGCCTTGCTTTCGGCCAATTGCCTCACGTAGCTATCCGGAGAAGATAATCTGATTGAACTTTCATCAAAGCTGCTGGGAATGACAGAAAAGTCGATGCCCGCCTGTTTCAATAGATACCGCCGACGTGGAGACCGTGAGGCCAGTATGAGTTTCGGGCTGCTAACCGATGTTGACATAGGGGCTTATTAGCAAATGACTGGATTTTTGACAAGGATTTCCAAGCGGTTAGTCAGAATCGACTAGTTTAAAAAGGTTGCACGAAAAGTCTAATCGTCCTATAATTACTCAAATGTATCGCCAGCCCGCTGATCTTTAATGCGGCAGATCGGATTTCTCTTATATGAAGGCAAACACCAACAGGCGGTTTCGAATTCTTGTTGTCGATGATGACGAAACGGTTTTGGATTTATACAAAATTATTTTATGTCCGACCAACCCGATTCCGACAATGCCGACCTTTGAAGTGGAATGCTGCACCCAGGGAGACGAAGCGGTTGATGCGGTTAAAAAAGCCCTGGAAGAAAACAACCCCTTCGCTGTTTCTTTTCTGGATTTGAACATGCCGCCGGGGCCGGACGGACAGTGGACCGCCGATGAGTTGCAAAAGCTGGACCCGGCCATCAACATCATCATGGTAACGGGGTATCGCAGCACTGAAGCAGGCTGCCAGCCGTCATCATCAAATTTTTCCGATAAATTGCTCTATTTGCAAAAGCCCTTTTACCGCCAGGAAATTATTCAATTCTCCACCGCTCTCAGCACCAAGTGGCTGGCTGAAAGACAGTTGCTTGATCTTCACGCCGACCTGGAAGGTTTGGTGGAGAAACGTACCGCCGAACTGGTTGAATCCAACAAATTACTCAAAAATGAAATCGAAAACCGTAAACAGGTTCAAGAAGAGCTTGAACAAAGCCTTCAAAATCTTAAAAAGGTAATGGCCGCGACCATTCAGGCCATTGCCATGACCGTGGAAAAACGTGATCCTTATACATCCGGGCATCAAATGCGGGTGGCTGCATTAACCCGCGCCGTTTGTCAGGCGCTTGAGTTTGCCGAAGATCAGGTGGAAGGGGCCTACATGGCTGCGTCTATTCATGATATCGGTAAAATATCACTGCCGGCTGAAATTCTTTCCAAACCGATACAATTGACCGAAATAGAAATCCGTTTGATACAGGCCCATGCCCAGGCCGGTTATGACATATTAAAGGGTATCGAATTTCCATGGCCGATTGCCGACATTATCATCCAGCACCATGAAAGAATGAACGGCTCGGGATATCCCCACGGTCTTGCCGGTGAGGACATTTTGATGGAAGCCCGCGTCATCGGCGTTGCCGATGTGGTAGAAACCATGGCCTCCCACCGGCCCTACCGCCCGTCCATGGGAATTGACAAAGCCCTGGCGGAAATCGCCCAGAACAGCGGCACCCTTTACGACGCCGATGTTGTTGCGGCCTGCTTACAGCTGTTTCGAGACGAAGCTTTCGAATTCCCCAGTTAACGCCGCGATCCATTCTTTTTCCTTGAAATCCTTGACCCATTCATGTATCAGGTTATCCTAAAATGCCCGGGTGGCGGAATAGGTAGACGCAAGGGACTTAAAATCCCTCGGTCCTGAGGGCTGTGCCGGTTCGATTCCGGCCCCGGGCACCAGTAGAATAAAGCCTCCAAAGATATTTCTTGGGGGCTTTATTCATTTTTTGGGGGGTTCTTTTTT
>JAFDCJ010000399.1 GCA_019312835.1 Deltaproteobacteria bacterium | reverse complement strand
GAATCGCAGTCGATATGCTTGCTTGATTCGGGAACTCCCATCACATTATTACCTCATGTATATATCAAACAGGTCCAGGGCAAAATACGAAAACCTGGGAATCTGGTAATATGGGGTTTTCGGGCCGGCCGGATGGTCCTACGGCTGTCAGAAAAGCGACCCTCTTTCAGAACTTATTTGCGCAGGCGGTCTGAATCGAAATGCGGGTCTGGCTCTCTGACAGAGCGCGTGGGATAATTAGCCGGCTTAAGTTAAGAGACAACCGCTGGTCTTAAGTTACATGGCAGGAAAAATCTTATGCCCGTTCTGCCGTTAAGCAATCCGGTTTCCTATTTATCCTCGACCGGATATCCGGCATCCATCCATGCGCTCCAGCCCCCTTGAAGGGCGAATACGTTGTCATAGCCTTTGCGCTTAAAGGATTGTGCCACCCGGGCACTTGTTTTTTCCTGCTTTCAGGAACAGTAAAATATCAGGGTTTGATCCTTGCGGTATTTGTCGCGCCACTGGTCCACCCTGGCGGGATCCTCTCTGACGGCCGCTGGGATTTTCTTGCTGCTCCGCCACCAGTTGCGCTGGGTGCGCACGTCTATGATTACCGTGTCCGGGCGGCCCAGCAGGTTTTTGACCTGGTGAGCAGTGATCCTGTCGATTTCACCACTGTCGCCTGCCAGGGCAATGATCGCCTGGCCCCAAACCAGCAAAAACGCGATCCACCGCCAGGCACCCGGTTTCAGGAGGCGGGCTTGTTTCAACGGCAAGATGAAAAGGTGCATTAGGGTAGCTTTCCGTTATTTCGAATGATTCGTCGCCGGAATCACTCAGGGGCCATACTGCCACAGGCATCCCCGATGTTTTAGCCATGCTATCATACGGATTAACCATGGTGCAAAAAATGTCAAGAACAATTCAAGGGAAAAAGACTGACGTCCAACATCGAACATTCAACATCGAACGTTGAAAAGGAAAAGATGAAGAGACAGAACTAAGAGATGTAATAAAGACTTCCCAAGGAAACCCATATTCCATAAAATATTGTCTTAAGGAGAAGACGCGCCGTGAAGTGATTCTATATTCGATGTTTGACGTTCAATTTGATGTTGGTTTGGTATGCCTCCGGAGTCCCCAAAAAAATAGGGGCGGCCCCACTGGGACCGCCCCTCACCCTAAGGAATTATATGTTACAGCGTGCCCGCCAGCACACTGTTATTTGTATTATCGGCCGGCGTGCGATAAACTTTAGCAAAAAATCGATCTCGAAGGCAATTAAGATGCCTCAACCGCAGCGCTACAGCTCCTGGATCTCTACGTACTCGTTTTTTTTCGAGCAATACCACTTGTTGGTGGCGATACAGGTGTATTCTTGTTCAGATAAATCCATAATATGCTTTGCAAAAATAATCGCTTGCGCCTCGTCCCGAAATAAATTCCGCAATGTTCCGATATTATCGCCGTATTCTAGAACGCATACCATTTCTGATTCATTCCTCGCTTCAAATTCATGTCAGTTCTTTTTCCACATCCGTTGATGATGCCTCCGGGGTGGGTCAGTCCCCGGAGGCAATGAAAGGAGGCGTGCCCCGGGGCCTGCCAGGAACCCCGGATCACATCACACGCAACGCATGCCGGCAGTTGATTACCATGCGCCTGAATTGGCAATCATACTATTCAACATTCATGCCAAGTTTTCTCTCGGTGGGAGCGGACCTTGATAAAGGTCGCCGCTGCCGCTAATTTGCGATATGCGCCTGACTGCAAATGGCCGAAAACCGTCGGGAAATGTCAATATTTTGACCCATTATCTTATCGTCATTTAAGTCATTCGTTTTCTTGACAAAATATGCATCTGGATGTAAAAAAAGATAGGGTGCAATGATTATGGAAATGATACCGACTTGGCTGGCTAACAACTGGGATGCATTTTCTATCTGGGTGACCAATCAACCGACATTTGTGGAGGTGGCCATTGGTGTCGGGTTGTTTTATGTCGTTTTGCAGATCGTCAAACTGCTATACAAATCGGTGGTGTTCCTATTCTCGGGCTTGTTTGCAGGTCCCAGGAGATTTAAAAGAAGGAAAACAACGCCGGCCCGAGCCAGCGGCACCAAACCTGCTTCCATGGATGATGATGCCCCTCCCTTTGTCTTCAGATAGCGCTTCACAAACTAGCATCTAAATTGACTTTTGCAGGATTGCCAGCAACTCCTCTCCGGTAAGCTCTACCGGATTTCCTTTCATACTGCTAGCCTGCCGGGCTTTTGCCACAATATCTGGGAAGTCCTTTTCCTCAAGACCATAAGCCGCCAGGGACTTGATTTCCATCTGGCCGCACAAATTCCGCACCCAACCGATTCCATCTGCGGCCCCGGCGCCGGGTAATCCGGTGACAAGGCGGGCGACTTCGTCATAGCGGCTCAGGGCCGGGGAATTTGAAGCCCGGGATTTCAGGGCGTTAAGATTGATTTCCATAACCGTTGGCAGCAGTGCGGCACACAGCGCGCCATGAGCTGCATGGTACATACCTCCCAAAGGGCCCGCAAACCCGTGCACAGCGCCCAATTTGGCATTGGCCAGGGCCAAGCCGCCTGTTGGTCAAAAGGGCGGCGACCACTTTGCCGGTGTCCAGGACGCTTCCGCCACCCATTCCGATGACCACGTCACAAGATTGCCGGCGGGCAGTTTCCACCGCTTCCAGCGCAAGCCGGATTGTGGGCTCTGCGGGGATCCTGAAATGGGTCACCGCCATGCCGGTGTCTTTTAGCTGCCCTATCAGCGCTTGGGCCCGTTCAAGCGAGCGTCCGGTAATCATGAAAACCCGGCGGCCCATTTTTTCGACAATGGGCCCGGTCCCCCTTGCGGCACCGTGCCCGAATAGGATTCGCGTGGCAGTTGCAAATTCAAATCGCATGGTGAAGGCATCCTTTCGTTATTTGCTGGAAGTTTGAACCCAAACTCGATTTGGTGTTCCAAAATTATTGCACATAATACGCCTCTGTCATACCGGACTCGATCCGGAATCCAGGTTTTTTAGACTTCCCGCACTCCTGGATGCCGGATCGAGTCCGGCATGACGCGTGAAATGTGGAGTTTGCTGATTTTCTGACATCGTCTCCTTCGGGGTGTGCCAACCACTTTGTAACATATGTATAGGGCAGGACACTATCTTTTTGGGTCATTTTCAATCACATGATGGGGTTCATTTTATCGAAAAAGTGACAATTTAGGGCAAAAAAATTGACGATATTTGTCAGTTTAACGATTTCAGCTTATGCAGACAAATAGTTAACTATTTGAGATTTATAAAGATCTCGTATTTTTTCATATCTGGCATAAAATTTGTATAGTAAAATAGACGCTATCTTCGATAGAAACTAAAACTTCTCGAATGCGCGTGCATCTTCTCTGTCGGGCTCTCACGATTAACCGTTTGAGGAATAGCGCCGCACGAGAATAACGGCAAGAGGGAAGTTTTCAGTTTAAAATCCGCTTCATCCCCACGGCGGATGAGGCTAAACATAAATCAGATAATTTTCAAACCCTGAGTTTTACCAATCCCGTCAAACGGCCTTACCATGCCTGACGGGATTTTATCTTTTTATGGGGGGATTCCAATGATTCCATCGGTCAACAGCACCCTTTCGGCCCTGCAGGCTTACCGAAAGTCGATGCGTGTAACCGCCCATAACATCGCCAACGTGAATACCGAGGAATTTAAAAAAAGCCGCGCCAGCCTGAAGGAAGGTGTCAACGGCAGCGTGGAAGTGGCGGTCAGTAAGGTCTATACCCCCGGGCATCGATACCGGGAGTTCGATGGCGATCAAATGGTTGAAAAAGAAACTTCCAACGTAGACCTGGCGGAAGAGATCCCCGACTTGATAATTACCCGGCGCACCTACCAGGCCAATCTCAAAGTTCTGCAAACCCGGGATAAGATGCTGGGAACAACCCTGGACATCCTGGGCTAATACCTTCGGGAGCCCAAATCCAACAACGTCTGTTTCTTCACCCAGGCGAATGGCTCTGCCCGCCGGATTGCGGCATCCCCAAATTGATGTTTAAACGTCCGGACCTTCAGCGGCGAACGCACGCAGTGCCGCCAAAAAGCTTGATCATACCGGCGTGCTCTGTTACTTTGCCAGATAAATACTAAATGACAAATTTGATTTCTCGCTCCAAGGAGGTCCCGCGATGTTTGTCGGCAAAACCAAAAAAGGTCCTTTTGCATCTGCCCATGAAGAGGCTGCTGCCAGCCAGCCCTGTGACGATAGGCCCCAATGCAGGTCTGCCAGTTACCGGCTGGCGTTTCAGGACCCGCCTTTTTTATTGCGTGATGAGCTGCGGCCGGTGCGGCTGCAGTTGGAACTGCTCAAACCCGAGCTGATCCTGCAGGAACAGCATATCGAATCGACGGTGGTCGTATTCGGCAGTGCCCGGATTCCCGATCCTGAAACCGCGGAATCTAATCTGGTATCAGCCCAGTCCGAATATGCGAAAAGCGATGATGATCCGCGGCTGGCCCATAAGGTGGCGACCGCCCGCAAAGCACTAGAAAACAGCCACTATTACGACGAAGCGCGCAAACTGGGGCATTTGATTTCCATCAATACCGGCAAAGACAAGCTGGTGGTGGTTACCGGGGGCGGGCCGGGGATAATGGAGGCCGCCAACCGCGGGGCCCATGAGGCCGGAATTCCAAGCATCGGCATGAACATTACGCTACCCCACGAGCAGGCCCCGAATGAATATATTACCCCTGATTTAAACTTCCAGTTTCATTATTTTGCGGTTCGCAAAATGCATCTGTTGATGCGGGCCAAAAGCCTGGTGGCGTTTCCCGGTGGTTTCGGCACCCTCGATGAGCTTTTTGAAACCCTGACCCTTATCCAGACCTGCAAAGTCCAGCCGATTCCCGTGCTGCTGTTCGGGCAGGCTTTCTGGGAGCGCATTATCAATTTTGAGGCACTGGTTGAGGAGGGGACCATTTCAGGCAAGGATCTGGATTTGTTCGTGTATGTCGAGACCGCCGAGCAAGCCTGGGAGGTGATATCGGGGGCGATCGATACCTAGCTTAGATTGCTTTTGAAACCGTTTAACTTAGAATATAAGCTCGGCTGCACAGGGTCTTTTAAATTTACCAAAAGCGAATATCGAATACTGAATATCGAATTTCGAATGTCGAAGTAAGGTATTCTATCGATTTTTAATTCCTTGGAAGGTAGAGCGTATCGATTCCTTCCGTCGAGATTCTGCGGTTGGACATTCTGCGGTTTGATATTAAGAATTAACCAGCCCACTATACACTGGACATTATACCGATCTGAGGCATTGCACCCAGCCCTCCTTTCCCATGGTCGTCAGATCCCCGCTGCCGGTGTAAATGGTTGTTTCCGCCGGAATATTGTAGCTCAGGCGCTTGAGGCTGAAAAGCATCAGGGACATGCTCTTGGGCCCCCAGATTCTGCCGTACCCCTTTTTAAGAAAAGAGCTGCCGCTGAAAAGGGCTTTGGCTGCCCGGACATAATAGGAGACAGAGCCTTTGGTGTGGCCGGCTGTCAGGATCACTTCAATATCGACTTCGCCCAGCTTCAGTTTTTCCCCGTCTTGCATGAGCCTGTCGGGCTCCAGGGCGGCGTCTGATTCTCTGAGAAGCTCTTCTTCGTATTCGTGCAGGCAAAACGTGCCGCCGTGGCGCTGCTTCAAGTCGCTCAAGGCCTGAAGATGGGATTTATGGGCATGGGTAATGAGCAGGTATTTAAGTCCGAGACCCATATCATCGAGGAGGTTGCCGACTTCAGCCTGCGCTTCGGAAACATCTATCACCGCAGCTTCGCCGGCACTCACCAGGAGGTATTGGTTTTTGCCTGCGGTCGATACAAACCGTTGAACGTGCAGGCGGCTCTCATTTTTAACCATGGAATTTACAAGGCCTCTTTTGTGGTTATCTTAACTGGGTAATTCAAGCGGAAGTGAACCCATTATATGATGGACACGATTCCGTCAAGTGGCAATCCTTGATGTGAATATTCTTGCCGCTTTGCCCGTTTTTATGATAGGTTGGGCCGCATAGCCGTTATCCAGCCTGCCTGTTTTACCGGGCAGCTGTTAACGTGCAACCGCCCTTTGATAAAGATCCTGCCGGGGGAGGCTTCTCATGAAAGCTATAAAAATAATGTTGCTCATCGCCGTCGGCTGCCTGCTAGCCGGATCCTTGCATGCCGACATCTATGAATGGACCGATGAAAACGGCGTCAAGCATTTTACCAACTACGCCCCTCCGGATGACGCCACGGTCTTGATGAAAACCAAGGAATTACCCCATGATGAGGCTGCCGACCGGGCCCGCATGGAAGACGAACGGCAATTCCTCGATGAGCTGGCCAGACTGGAGAGAGCCGCAAGAGAAGCTGAACTTGAGCGGCGGGTAACCGAGGCCGAGCGAAGAGCGGCCGAAGCCGAGCGTTATGCCGAAGAAACGCGGCGGGCGACCGAACAGTACCTGGATGATACCAGAAATTCCCGCTGGTACTATCGGGTTGGCCCATATTATCCGTATTATCCCACACCCTATCGCCATCACTACAAGCGAAAATACCGGGAGGCAAGCCATTACAAGCACGCCAAAAAAAAGAACGGCCACAACTACCGCCCCAATAAACATGCGCGTCCACTTAAATACCAGTCACCGTACAGTTTGCGATCCGGCCCTCGAAGCACCCACGGCGCCTATCATCTCAAGGCCCGGAGCCAGGGTCGTTTAGGCGGGAGCCATACGGCTATAGGCGGATACGGATATCGCCGGTGACGGGTTCTTCATCATGCTCATTCGCCGCTGGTTTTTATAATGCAGATTCTCGAGGAAGGGAACCATTCCCAACAGAAATAATCGATGTAAACACCCAGGCCTCGCAAGATCCACCGACTTTCTATTCCGGGACTTGAAACGACTGTAGACGATCACTGGGGATCTAAAAAATCCTGCAGATTAATAATCTTCTGGTTGCCGGCAGCGGTGTCATCCAGCCGCGCCGGTGAGCCCTGAGCCTTTTCCTTGCGCAAGCTGGCGATCAGCTTCTGCAGCTCGTCATTGCTCTCGATCAGTGTGTTGATCTGCTCCTTGAGTGTTTTCCAGTTTTTGTCCAGCTTCTCGGTGTCCAAATGGAAATTGCCCAGCCGGGCAATCAATCTGCCCAGATGGGATAAGATGCCGAAGTGGGTTGTCCCCTGCAGGTAGTAAGGGCAATGGGACCAGAGGCTGATACATTCAAAGCCCCTCCGGGTGCCCTCGGACTGGATAATGGAGTGAATGGCGCTGGGGCCCTGATAGGAGATGGCATTGACATTGAGCTTTTGCAGCTGCGTCAGCATGGCGCTGGTCGACGCCACGCCGGAGACAATTCGATCGGTATGCAACACGTTGTCATACATGCTTCCCAACGTTATGACGGTGCCGACATCCAGCTTCCGGCAGAGGCTGAACAGTAAATCAACAAAATGCATCCAGCCAAGATTGGGCTCATCGGCATTTAAAATCACGACATCGCTCTGATCTTTGTCGGTTGCAGCGGAATAAAATGAACCTTTGGGCAGGATGAAGTTTTTCAGAAGTCCGTTTTCGATACTGACCCGTGGGCGCTGTTCATCATAGCGATAGAAAATATCCGGGTTAAGCTCGGCGAACGGCCGCGCCCCGAAGTGACGAATCAAATAACTCGCCATGCCGTCTGAGATGTTCAGCGCGTTGCCCCACCCATTGAACCCCGCAATCAGCAAGGGTTTTTCAAGCTGCGGCAATTCCCTGATGTTAATTCCCGGATCGTTCATAGGCCAAATTTGACATCCAGGTCATATATTGTCAAGGTCATCCTCGCCAAACAGGTCCATCTGGTCCCGGTGAACCTCCTCGAAATGCTCGATGAACAGCTCCACCTGCCGTTTCAAAGCCTGAACCTGTTCAAGATTGGCGATTTTCCAGCGATATAGCTCATTTTTCAAATGTCGGCTGTCTTCGGCCAGCGCTTCTATTACCTGTGGTTTGGCGGGCTCCCATAAGAGGTGCGCCTCTTCGACAGGCAGCCCGATCTTTTCAAAACGCCACTGGTTATGCCGCTCCCACCATGTGGAGCGAATCTCACCGTTGGTTTTGGCGCCTTCAAAATAAAAACAGGTCCATTCCAACTGGGGCGGCGTTATGTGTAAATCCCGGGCCACATCACGCATGGCCAGCTTGCCCTCGGCCGTATTCTTGTCAAATGCAACCCAGTAAGGGAAGGTTTGATCGCTCGGTTCTACATCCTGCAAAGGAGGCAGCTGCCCCGTGACCGCCAGGTAGGCCGCTGATTGGATAACCGCCCGGTCCCGGGGCAATCCTTCCTGCCTGAAACGGCGAGCATGGGTAACCAGGGCATCGGTATGGGCATCCATTTTGTTCTGCTCGGCGATCCAGCGCCAGAAATCATCGGGTCGTTGGATGGCGTTGGCAATAATTTTGATGGGCTTATCATCGGCCGAATTTGCCAAAACCGAGGCATCACCTTCGATCAGGGCATGGGCCAGATATCCCAGCCCGCTGGCATCCCTGGATTTCATCGCCCGGGTAACTCTGATCAGGGCTGCGACTTTACTGTGAAATTTGCGGTTAAAATTCAGTTCACCGCCCAGGGGCCAGCATTCTTCAAAGGTAATGATGGCGGTGCGGGTACGGTACCAATTTTTTTCTTTGGGGCTCAGGCTGGCGAGCAGTGCGCTGGCGGTATAGACGAGATCGGCATTGCCGCGTCTGACTGCTTTTTGTAGCAGGGAGCGATAGCGTGCTTCAGTATCGGTGCCGCTTTTAATCATGCCTCTGGTGCTGTTTGTTGGGCTGAGGACCAATAATTTGACCTGGTGCGATGCTAACCCGGTTTTTAGCAGATGTCCAGCCAAAACACCAGCTTGAATTTGATCGGCCCTGCCGTTTCTTCATCTCCTCAGCTTGAAATTTGAAAAGGTAGACTTATTTTTCAAAATTAAAGCAACAATTCCAATTGCCAGCAGAATGGATGCGCGGATCATGAATTTTGAAAACAGTGTGCGAATCAGTCGATCGGTAAATAAAGTGTTTGAATATGTTACCGATTTTTCTAATAATGCCCGATGGCAGACGGATATTCTGGAAATGGAGGTGACTTCCGGGGGACAATTTGGTCAGGGGTCCACTTACCGATGTGTGAACCGGTTTATGGGCCAGCGCATCGAAACCGATGGCCTGATAACCGCATACGAACCGGACCGACGATGCAGTATACGGATTACCGCCGGTCCGGTGATCGGGACAAGCAGTCTGTGTTTTGAGGCAGTGAATGGGGGTACGGTGTTTACAACAACCGGTGAGCTCGATCTGACGTATTTTAGACTGGCCCGGTTGCTCGTAAAGCGTAAGATCAACAAACAGCTGATGAACGACATGGACAAATTGAAGGCGCTTCTGGAAAATGGCGCTAGTTTTTAGACGCTGATTCCTCGGCTGATTGGTGATGCTTCAGTGGATACCTTGGGTATATAAAAGCGGGTAATATAAATTCCAAATAACAAATCACAAATTCCAAATAAATTTCACATCACAATGACCTAAACCTGCAATTCTGATTGTAGGATCCGTGCCAAAGGATTCATGGCCGGTTGGTTGACCGCAGTTTTGGACTCGACGCCAGAACGTGTCGGGGTCATTGGGTATTGGAATTTGAATATTGTTTGAGTTTTGTGATTTGGTGCTTGGATTTTTCTAGTTTCAAGACTTCAGCAAGACGGAGATGCCCAGCAAAATTTTCTTTAAAATTGGTGTCAGGTATTATCGTCAGCTGTTATATAATCGATAAATTTTTCCTGGCAGCCATTTGCATTCATCGTTAAGAGATCGGCGAACGTGATGGCGGCCAGCCGATCATACATGGCCGTGGCGGCTTCCATCCAGATATAGCGTGTTACGCACGAGTCCACACGGCTGCATACTTCAGGATCACTGTCACAGTTCACCAGCGTTTTTCCGCCTTCCAGCACCGATACGACCTCCCCCACGGTGACGTCTTCCGGGGGTTTGTTGAGGATGTGTCCACCCTTCGCACCCCTGAAGCTTTTCACGAAGCCGGCTTGTTTCAAAGGTCGTATGATTTGCTCCAGATACTTCAGGGAAATATTCTGGCGGTTGGCAATTTCTCCAAGCTGAACGGCCCCCTGGCCGTAATGCTGGGCCAAATCCAATATCATCCGCGTACCATACCTGCTTTTTGTTGACAGCTTCATTACACCTCTCCCATCGCATTATGAGGGCTTCTGTCCGAGCCGCTGAAATGCGATTATATAATCCGTAACTAGGCTATAGAATAAAACTGCAACAGTCAAGTTAGAAAAAAGCGTTTATTTTTATTGACAACACCCCAGGCCCAAAATACAAATTCGTTCGAACGTGGTCCACAAATAAGTTCGTTTCCGATTTTAACCGGACGACGGGCCAACGGGCTCACCAGGAGGCCTGTTTCAATGTGAATTCATCAAATTATGGGATCACACCAACATTGGATGGAGCCTAAACCCATGGAGAATCCTATGTACCAAGATCTTAAGGGACAAACCGCCCTGGTGACCGGCGCCGGGAAAAAATCAGGTATCGGGTATGCGATTGCCGAAAAATTGGCCCAAAGTGGCGCGAATGTGGTCCTCGCTGATTTTATTCCGTCGCAGGAAGAAAAAACCCCCCTCCTCATCGCCGCCGGCCTCAAAGAAATGACGGCCCTGGCTGATTCCCTGGCCGGACAATACGGCGTCAGGGCTCTTTTTGTGGAAGTGGACGTCACCAGCACGGCCTCGGTTGATCAGATGGCCGCCGATGTTAAAGCTCACTTTGAACAGGTGCAGATTTTGTGCAACAACGCCGGTACGGTCCTGGGAGTGCCCAGTGCCGTTCACACCTATGACGAGAATGCCTGGTTGAAAACGATCGATGTAAATCTGCATGGCGTTTATCGGGTATCAAAAGCGATTGTACCCTTGATGATGGACACCGGCGGCGCTGTCATCAATATGGCGTCCAGGGCGGCGAAAGTTCCCCCGCTGTTTAACGGCGCTTACGCAGTGGCGAAAGCCGGCGTCGTCATGCTGACCAAAGTTATGGCACGGGAGCTTGCCGGCAGCGGGATTCGCGTCAATTCAGTCTGCCCGGGTGTTATCGATACCGATTTCACCAGATGGCGGTTCGGGCTCGAAGCTCAGATCTTAAATGCGACCGAAGAAGCGCGCCGGGAGGAAATGGTTCAAACCATTCCCCTGGGCCGCCTGGGCGCATCCGAAGAAGTCGCTAACCTGGTTGCCTTTCTGGCATCCGACCAGTCTTCCTACATGACGGGGCAGGCGATTAATGTGACTGGGGGGCAGTTGATGGAGTTGTAAATCGATTCGGACGCATAAATTTGGGTCTATACTTGCTTAATTTTTCGAACCTATAAATTCGAATCTCGAAATTCGAAACAAATTCAAAATCCAAAATCTCGAATGCTCCAAACGTTCCCAAATGCCGAAAGTGTTACTTTGCTCGTTTCCTTCAATCTGTGTGATGAAATGTCTGATAGATGGGTTTAAAATGTGACTTATTGTTTTGAATTTCGGTCCTTTGGTATTCGGATTTGTTTCGAGTTTCTTATTTCGTGCTTCGGATTTTGAATATGTGAATGGCAAGGACTGAATTAGAAAAAGCTTTATCATAAAAATAGAAATCTGGAGGATTCTATGGGCGAAATAACCGGAGGTGAGTTACTCGTGCGGTGCCTGCATGCCGAAGGCGTTGAAAATATTCATGCGATTACCGACGGCACGTACATGATGGTCATCGAAGCGCTGGAACGCCTGGGTAAGGATCTGGGCATTCGTCTCGTCGTGCCGCGCCACGAAGCAGCAGCTGCGCATGCCTGTGATGCTTACACCCGGGTGACAGGGCGGCCGGCGGTTGTGATGGCCTGTGCCGGTCCGGGGGCTGCCAATCTTGTGGCCGGTTTGATGTGTGCCGAAGCCGAGGGCAGTCCGGTGGTGGCCGTGACGACCACCCGCCGCAGCGAGATATCGGACGCCTATGTTCACCAGGGCGGCATGCAGGTCAGCCGTCATTCGGACATTTTCAAACCGGCTGTAAAATGGAGCGGAAAAGTGGACCATTGGACCCGGATTCCCGATATGGTCCGTCATGCATTTCGGGTGGCAACATCCGGTCGGCCGGGACCTGTTCATATTTTAATACCCGAGGATATACTGGGCGAGCGCCGCGATGACGGCGAGGTTCAAATCTGGCAGCCGGCACAATACCGCCTATCTGGACCGACCGGATATGATCCGGATGCCGTCCAGCGGGCAGCCAGCTTGCTGGCGAATGCCGACCTGGTCAACATTCATTGCGGCAACGGGGCCGAGCGGGCGGCCGCCGGTGACCAGGTGCGGCAATTGGCCGAACACCTTGGTTGTGCGGTTACCAACACCATCAGGGCGCGGGGGATCATTAGCGATGCGCATCCGCTGTGTTTCCATCCCACCTGCCTTTCCAGAATTATGGCCAACAGCCAGGCCGATGTGGTTCTGGCGGTTGGTACGCGGCTGGGAGAGCTGAATATGTGGGGGCGACCGCCGATGTGGGGCGAACCCCGGAACCAGCGGTTGATTCAGATCGATACCGAGCCGACCAGCATCGGTTTGAATCGGCCGGTGGATGTGCCGCTGGTGGGAGATGCCCGGCTCATCCTGTCCCGCCTGCTGGATGCTGTCAAAGAATTGACCGCTAAACGCGACCCCCACGCCAAAATCGCTGAATTTCGAAGTGTCCAGGACGACTGGCAGAAAGAGCTCGACGAGGCGGTGGCCGATATGGAGCGTTCCCCCATGCTGACCGGCCAGATTTTAAAAGTTTGCAATGACGTTTTCCCGGAAAACGCCATATTCGTGATGGATGGCGGCAACACGACCCTCTGGAATATTCATTATCACGTTGCCCGGTCCCAGCGAAGCGTCATCTACTCCATGAACTACGGCCACCTGGGCACCGGTTTGCCCTATGCCATCGGCGCCAAACTGGCGCGCCCCGATTTGCCGGTCTACTGTGTGACCGGCGACAGCGCCTTTGGTTTCAATATTCAGGAACTGGAAACCGCCGTACGCAATAACCTGCCGGTGATCATATTTGTGGCCGTAGACGGTGCCTATGGGATGGAGAAAACTGCGCAGCAGCGCATGTTCGGTCGGAAGGCCGAATGGTTCGGTCACGATCATGCCCCGGTGCGCTACGATCAGGTCGCCGCTGCCATGGGCTGCCACGGCGAGTTCGTCCGCAAAGGGTCGGAGATAAAACCGGCCATCGAGCGGGCCCGGGCATCCGGAAAACCGGCGGTTATCCATGCCGAGGTGGATCCGGTGGCCAATGTGGATCCGCCGGGAAACTGGCTGTGGACGGCCGCCAGGACGGGAAAGCTAGAAATGTAGTTTGAACGTTCGAGTCATACCAAGGTCTGTTAGATCAACCCACCTTTCAATTGTGAGTGGAAAGGAGCAACCATGGACATAGCCGCCATCGACCAGGTAAGGCTGAATTTCAATCCCCAGGGCCTTTTTATCATTAATGTGGCCATCGGCCTGATGATGTTCGGCGTCGCCCTGGAGCTCAAACTGGAAGACTTCAGACGCGTCGTGGTGGCACCCAAAGCCCCCTGTATCGGTCTGGCGGCCCAGTTTATCCTGTTGCCGGCCTTTACGTATTTGCTGACTTTGATTTTAAGACCGCCGCCCTCGGTGGCCCTGGGAATGATGCTGGTGGCGGCCTGCCCGGGGGGAAATCTTTCCAACATCATCACCTATCTGGCCAAAGGCAACTGCGCTGTTTCAGTGAGCATGACCGCCGTTTCCACTGCAGCTGCAATTTTAATGACGCCCTTTAACCTGGCGTTCTGGGGAAGTCTCAATCCGCACACGGCCGTGATTCTCAAGAAGGTAAGCCTCAGCCCCTTCGATGTTTTTGTGAATATATTCATCATTCTCGGAATCCCCTTGATCCTTGGCTTGTTTCTATCCCGCACCTTTCCTTTCCTGGTGGACAAGCTTAGAAAGCCCTTTAAGATATTTTCGCTGGTATTTTTCCTTGCCATCGTTGGCGCAGCCCTGGGCGCCAATTGGCAAAATTTCATCAATTATGTCGGGCTGGTTTTTTTCGGCGTTTTAATTCACAACGCCCTGGCGCTGAATCTGGGCTACTGGGCGGCACGGCTGGCGCGGTTAAACGAGCCGGACAGACGGGCGGTGTCCATCGAAGTCGGTATCCAGAATTCGGGGCTCGGCCTGGTGCTGGTATTCAATTTCTTTGGCGGTCTTGGCGGGATGGCCATTATTACCGCCTGGTGGGGCATCTGGCACATTATTGCGGGGCTGATCGCCGCATATGTTTTCTCGCGTAAACCAATACCTGCTGATGCAACTGCGGGATGATCCCTAAATACTATGTTCAAGGTTCCGGGTTCAGGGTTCAGAGGTTAGGATGTTTCCGCCCTGATGCGGTTGCAGGGGACAACCCTGAACGGTGAACCCTGAACCTTTGAACCATATTTGGGGGAACCTAAAGAAGTATTAAATCCTCGGATCGAGTCAATCACATTAAAATGAGTAACAAATTTCAAGACAAAATCATCGTCGTCACCGGTGCGGCCAGTGGGATCGGCGCCGCCATCTGCGATCGATTTGCCCGGGAAGGTGCCCGCATCGTATTGCTGGACATGGATGAAGCCGGTGTTAAAGCCGCCGCCGGCAAACTCAGGGACGGCGGGGTTGATGCCGAGGGCTATGGGTGCGACGTGGCGCGTGAAGAGGAGTGCAAGGCGGTCATCGAGCTGGTTATCGAGCAGCGCGGCGGCATCGATGTCCTGGTCAACAATGCCGGCATCACCCAGCGCAGCGCCTTTGTGGACACGGATATCAGCGTCTACCGCAAGGTCATGGCGGTTAATTTTTTCGGATCGTTGCACTGCACCAAAGCGGCCATCGGCAGTCTGATCGCGCGTCAGGGGATGATTATTGTCATCGAGAGCCTGGCCGGGGTATCGCCGCTGCTGGGCCGGACCGGCTATTGTGCCAGCAAACACGCCCTGCACGGATTGTTTACCTCACTGCGATCCGAGCTCCGGGACAGCGGTGTCCACATCATGCTGGTTTGCCCCGGATTTGTCGCCACCAACCTTCAAACCGGGGCTCTGGGAGGCGACGGCCGGGTGACGACCCACCCGCAGTCCATGGTGGGCAAGCCGACCTCGCCCGCCAGGGTGGCCGAAGATATTGTCAATGGGGCCCGGTCGAAAAAGCCGTTGCTGGTATTAACCCCGGTGGGAAAATTGTCCTACTGGGTCAGCCGGCTGGCGCCGACGATTTATGAGCGCATCATGGCCCGGCAGCTGAGAGAAGAATTGATAAGATAAAGCAGCTCACCGCTTATCGTCTGAACCGGGGCGGGTCGCGAGCCCTTCAGGCGCAGCGGGCGGGTTGGGATACTATTTGAGCTGACAACGTGCCCAGCTGCGGTACGTTTACCGGGTCGGTTTTCTGACAGATACTGTCCCGATAAACCGATTCGATAAAAGCCCCGCGCTTAGTTGGATAATTTTCCGAGCAGTTTCAAATCAAAATTGATTGCCGCTATTTCCGCCAGAAATTCAAGAAATCCGACCTCGATTCCGGAACAGTCCTTTTTCCGTGGCATATCCATTAGGCACCATGTTAGAAGAGGCTTAAAATCTGCTTCCACCATATACTTTAATGCCAATGCAGCGTATTCTCGACCCATCTGGCAATCTTTGACGTAATCACCGGTGGGCGTGACGCTCCAAAAAAGGATTCGATCCCTTTTCTTTTTTATGAATGGCAGTTCTGGAATTTCAGGTTTTTGCTCAGCTGCAAGTTCTTCTGATAGTCGCTCTGTCACGCCTTCAGCCATCAAATCCACTCCTTTGTTTTTCAATTCAGCATCAATTTCATCGATTTTAGCCTTGAGGATTACAGTGTAAGTTGAGCTTTCTGCAAAAATTATGCAAACGTTGGAGGCTCAAAAAAAAATATTTATATTTAATTGAAATTATATATGATTCTATCAAAAAGCGATTTATTTGGAGGCCATCGGGAAAGGAATTAAATTACCTAGTTAGAGGTAAAACAGTTCACAATCATGCCGGTATTCAAAAATAGGTGCTTCAGGCAAGAAATCAGGGTTGTCTTAATTAGGGCTCAATGATGTAGCCGGATACCCCCAAACAGTTGATTTTTTGAAGATTAAGAATATGGAATGGCTAAGGCAGGCAAAGAAGCTGTGAAGATAACCCGTCAAATCCCGGCAAGCCGCCATCGATAATCTGTACCCCGCCCGCGGAAGGAGCGGCTCACAACACCCCATCCGAAGTCGCCCCAATAAAACCCTTCATTGCTGGCCCGCGAGAAAATTCATCAGGACAGTCTCCAGCTGATCAGTGTATCCGCCGTAGAAATGATCCGCGCCGTGGATCACTTCAAACTCAGCCGCCGGGTTCCAGTTCGGGTATAGCGTTGCGACCATGCCCGCCGGGGCAATGTCATCCCGGCTGCCGGTGACGATCAACTTCAGGCTGCCCAGATTCGCGATGGATTTGAAATCGATAAACGCCACCGGTGGGGACACCATGATCATGTTGTCGACCGGCAACCCGCCGCTGACTGCCAGGGCATTGACCCAGGCCCCGAACGAGTAGCCGGTCAGGTGGATCTGATCAATGCCGTTTTCGGCCAGACAGGCGACTGCGGCGCGAACATCTTCCTGCTCGCCGACACCGTCACCGTAACTTCCCTGACTGCCCCCAACGCCCCTGAAATTAAATCGCAAGGTCGTAAAGCCCGCGTTCTGATACGTGCGGCTGACAGCGGTCACGACATTATTGTGCATGTTCCCGCCATACAGCGGATGGGGGTGTGTGACGACGACACCTATTTGTGAATCTCCTTCGGTCAGTCGTCCCTCGATTTCCAATCCGCTGGAGATAAACGTGGCGGCTTTTTCCATGGTGGTCTTACCGTTGCCCCAGTATTTTCAGGATTTCTCTGCCAAACTCCCGGGCCTGCCATTTTTTGATTTCTTTGATCCGTGGCAGGTCCGACATTTTCAAAGGCCTTTGCACTGCAAGGGTGCTGATCAGGGATTTGTTAAGGATCAAGGAGGGATCCATCGCCAGCTTCCGGGCCTGGCTGTCGCGCCATTTCCTCAGGGATTTGACGCGCTCGGCGGCGGCGGCGGGCACCCGGGGCGCTTTGTGCCGCGGATACACCGGCAGGTCTTTGCGGGGGATTTTAATGGCGTTGTTAATGGCGGCCAGCACCGGTCGGCCGTACATGCCGATCTGTTTCGGGCTCAAAGCCCTGGATTTTTCCAGTTGCTTCAAGTTGGTCGGCTTGGTTTGGGCCAGATCCAGCAAGGAGCGACTGCCGATAATTCTAAACAGTGGCCGGTCTTTTTTACGGGCAATCTCGCGCCGACACTGCAGAAGGGCTTCCAGGATGGCCAGGCAGCGCGGATCCAGTTTCCCGGCGCCCTTAAAATGAACATACAGCGGTTCGCTGCCGTCGCTATTCGGCCGCACCCTGCTCAGAATTTCACATTCTTCGTCAACCCACGAAAACCGTCTCTTATCTTCAAGCTCAGCGGTTAAATCCCGGGCCAGCGGCAACAAATAGCGGGCATCTTCGGCTGCATAAGCGATCATCTCCCGGGGCAGGGGCCGCCTGGACCAGTCCTTGCGCTGGAATTTTTTATCCAGCGATATCGCAAATTTCTTTTTGAGAACAGCCTCCAGACCGGTTTCCGGAAAACCCAAAAAGCGGCTGGCCAGCTCGGTGTCGAACAGGTTGTTGATGCTAAACCCAAAATCCCGGTACAACGACCGGACATCGTAGTCCGCTCCGTGAAATATTTTTTGGATATCCTTGCGTTTAAAAATCGGCTTGAGGACCGACAGGTCCTTTATGACAAGGGGATCAATAACCACGTTGATGGTAGCGGTGGCCATCTGAATCAGGCAGACTTTTTCTTTGAAATGATACATGGAATCGGCTTCTACATCGACACCAATGGCGGTTTCATGCTCAATCTGACTGACCAAGCGTGCAAGTTGGCGGCTGCTTTCGATGATGTCATAGCCGGCGTCGCCGGTAACGCTCATTTTTTTACTTGACCCGTGCAATAGATTTTCCTAACTTGCTTGGATTGACTTTTTGTATCCAGGGCTAATTCTCTATTTGTCGATTCACTCAAATAGTAGTAGTATCAAGGTTTGGGACTTTTGCCCCAATGCAATATTGGTCTCCGGCTTACAAAGCCTAAAGCTCGGAGAGAATACCGGAATATTGGGTTTTGACCGCCGGGTGTAATTCCCATTATTCCAAACATCAAAACTCTTTCTTTTGTCTACGGTGAGCTTGCAATGATAAACATAACATTTCCTGACGGTAACATAAAGGCTTTTGAAACCCCCCCGACCGGACTGGATGTCGCTAAAAGCATTTCGGACGGGCTGGCCCGCGATTGCGTCGCCATGAAAATCGATGATGACCTGGTTGATCTGAATACCACCATCGATCATGATACCACTCTCAAATTAATTACGCCCAAAGATCCTGAAGGCCTGGAGGTGCTGCGTCACAGCGCCGCCCACGTGATGGCCCAAGCCATTTTGCGGATTTATCCGGATGCCAAATTGACCATCGGTCCGGCGGTCGAAGATGGATTTTACTACGACATCGACATGGAGCCGGTTTCAGAGGATGATTTTGCCAAAATCGAGGCTGAAATCAAAAAAATCATCAAGGAAAAGTTGCCGATTCGACGCCGGGAAGTACCCAAGGCCGAAGCCCTGGAATTTTACAGGGATGAGCCTTACAAGCTCGAGATGATCGCTGATCTGGAGGAGGGGACCATCTCGTTTTATGAGCAGGGTGAATTCACCGACCTTTGCCGCGGCCCCCATTTGCCAAACACCGGCATGGCCAAATTCATCAAGCTGATCAAGGTTTCCGGTGCCTACTGGCGTGCAGACCCTTCCAAGCCCCAGTTGCAGCGTATATACGGCACTGCGTTTTTCAGCAAGAAAGAGCTGGATGCCCATCTGACGTTTCTCGAGGAGGCCAAAAAGCGCAACCATCGTAAAATCGGTCAGGCCCTGGATCTTTTCAGCTTTCATGAAGAGGCTCCGGGGATGCCGTTTTTTCACCCCAGGGGCATGGAGCTCTGGAATGCCTTGCTGGATTACTGGCGTCTGGCGCATCGCGCGGCCGGATATGTGGAGAGCAAAACGCCGATCATGCTAAACCGCTTTCTGTGGGAACGATCCGGCCACTGGGAAAATTACCGGGAAAACATGTACACCTCGGCCATTGACGACATCGAGTATGCCATCAAGCCCATGAACTGCCCGGGGGGTATGCTGATCTACGGTCGCAAACCCCATTCCTACCGCGACCTGCCCCTGCGGGTTGCCGAACTCGGGCTTGTTCACCGGCACGAGTTAAGCGGCGTGCTCTCGGGGCTTTTTAGGGTCAGGGCCTTTCACCAGGATGACGCCCATTTATACATGACCCCCCGGCATATCGAAGATGAAATTCTGGGGATCCTGCATCTGTCCGAGCGAATGTACGGCACTTTCGGTCTGGGTTTTCATCTGGAATTGTCCACCCGGCCGGAAAAGTCCATCGGGACCGATGAACAATGGGAAACAGCCACCAATGGTTTGGCCTCCGCGTTGAAAGCCTACGGGAATGAATATGCCTTAAACGAGGGTGACGGTGCCTTTTACGGCCCCAAGATCGATCTGCATATCAAAGATGCCCTGGGGCGGACCTGGCAATGTGGCACGATCCAGCTGGATATGTCGCTGCCGGAACGATTTAACCTGTATTATATCGAAAAAGACAATGAGAAGCATCGGCCCATCATGATTCACCGGACCGTTTTTGGATCTATCGAGCGCTTCCTGGGAATTTTGATCGAGCATTTTGCGGGCAAGTTCCCCTTGTGGATGGCACCGGTTCAGGCCGTCATTCTGCCGATCAACGACGATCTCGCAACCTATGCCAGCGAGGTGACCGACCTCCTGAAAGGCGCCGGCCTGCGCGCCGAGATCGACAGCCGGACCGAGAGCCTCAATAAAAAAGTGCGGGAAGCCCAGTTGCAGTATATCCCGTTGATTCTCACCATCGGGGGCAAAGAAAAAGAAGCCGGCACCCTGTCCGTGCGGACCCTGGACGGCAATGTGAAATACGGCGTTTCCCATCAGACATTTCTGGATACGGTCGGCGCCCATGTTAAAAATCGAGAGCTATCGCTGGATATTTTTGGCGGCTGATTGGTCGAACTAATTTCACCGCCCGCTGCGCTCGAGGCGCAAAGGACGCAGCGTTGATTTGTTATTTCACTTTTTGGTGAGAGGCCAAAAAGTGAAAACAACTGCCCTCCGGGCAATTTTGTTTCATTTCACTTTTGTGGTACTTGTGACAGCCACTTTGGGCAAAATACCGCAGACAGTGGTTGAGGATTTGCATTTGCCGGCCTCTCACCGGCAAATGAAAAAAATAAATCCTTTGCGCTCTCTGCGCCTGGTTTATTCCAGTCAAGAATTTTTTTAATACTTTCCCGCGAAGCGGGGAAAGAATATTTTTTATATAGCTTCAGTCACTGAGAATGTCACCTTAACCAACCCTGGTGTT
>JAFDCJ010000398.1 GCA_019312835.1 Deltaproteobacteria bacterium | reverse complement strand
TTGGCAAAAGTGATGGTGGGAATCAAAATGATGGATAGAATAACCATTAATTTTTTCATGTGGCGGCTCCCCGAGTCGAATTTGCTTGACCACTATAAAGCTGCCTCAAAAATTCAGATCAGATCCAGGGGTACCGCTTGAAAGCGGGACTTCTCAGTAGGAATTTCAGCACCGGGTTTCATTTTGAGACCGCTACTGTTGGTCTCTATTCTTAATATCGTCATAATTGCCAAAAAACTTTAATATTTATGCCATAACTGCTGATATTCCAAAACGGTATCGGAATAGAGCAGCGAATGTAATAATGGGATTAAAAGCCAAAAATTTTGGAGGATATAAATATATACAAACCGGTCGGTATATTTCAATAAGACACCGCCGATGACTTAATCCAAATTATGTTATTTTTTTAACTGCTCGATATAAAAGTGAAGCTGAGAAACGGTCTGATCCAGAATGGCTGGGTCGCGACTTGGGGCATATAAAGCGGCCGCGCCGTTTAAAGAAATGATGATATAGTTGGCAATCTCCTTGAAATTTAAATTTTCTTTGAGCAGCTCCTGTTGGTCAGCCTGTTCCAGCCAGGCGCGCAGCAGCTCGGCCAGCTGATAGAAACCCTGCATCAGGTGGCTGCTCATGGCAGCGGATTGTCCCGAAAGCTCCACCAGCATACTGTGGAAAAAACAGCCGCCCTCGAATATGTGGTTTCCGAGTTTGGTTTTAATATCATTTTCAATCAGGGTTTGAATACATTCCAGGGGATCGGCGCTGGACTGGATACCCCGAAAAACAATCTTGCGCCAGATGCCTAAAGCCTCATCGTAAACCGCATACCACAGATCTTCTTTACTGGCAAAATGGCCGTAGAGTCCGCCTTTGGTCAAACCGGTGGCTACCAGGATGTCATTGATCGAAGTGTTGTAGTAGCCCTTAACACAAAAAAGCCGCAATGCTTTTGCGATGATGTTTTGACGCGTTTGGATGCCTTTAGTAACCATATGTTATCCTAAAAAAATAAATATACCAACCGGTCGTTTTATATCATTCAATTGGACCTACTGTCAAACCATTTTGAATGATTTCTTCAATCGCAGCTTTTTTGTTGTAATTTCCTCAGCTCGCCACACCGTTTCGGTCCCAATTACCATTATTGGCGCCACCGGCCGGCTTACCGCCATGCGCCAACCAAACGCTTCTTCAGGCGGCATCGGCACCCGGTATAAACCAGGTTACCAACTATTACAGCAGCGCCGAAAGCTACGCGGCGCCGCAAGACGAGTTTCAAGCTTCCGCCTTTGTTTCGGACAGCGGTTTCTCGGTATCTGTCGGGGTAAGCAAGACGAACTGATCGCCTGACGGTACAAACCCGCAAAACCTCTTTGATCAGCAAGGAGGTTGCAACCGCCCGGGGCAGGTTGGATACAGCCTATCCCTTTCTTTCTGCTTGATGGATGATAGAAGCCCGTTTTACAGGAAGCTCAGCCCTGCAAGCCATCATCGAGTAATTGAATAATCTGCGGTTAACCGCGGTGAATTAAAACGGCACCAGGGGTGCGATCCGCGTCCGTCGATTTTCTGGCCATACCGAGGTAAATGGCTGCCAGGGCGATCGATACCCCCAGCCAGTTCACCAGAGATGTCGGTCTTTGAAAAAACAGAACATCCCAGACGAATGCCAGCGCGGGCTCGAGTAGCAGAATCAGACCTGAGAAGGAGGTGCGAATTTTCGGCAGGGCACTGGCAATCAGGATCCACCCCAGCGCATGGCTGAGCAGACCCAAGGCCGCCAGGCTGAAAAGACTCTGCAGGTCGGGAATCTGAAAAGAATCATTACTATGAAGCACCTCGGCCGCTAAAAAAACGGCGGTGCTGAGTGAAACCATCACCAGCACAAAAACGGGGGGCGCACCCATCTGTTCCGCCTGCAGCTTGCGAAGCGACAATATATAAGCCGCATAAAAAACCGCCGCCGCCAGCCCATAATACACACCGACCCGATATGACGGTTCCAGTTCTGACCAGTTGACCCCCACGATCATAAAAAGACCGGCCAGTGTCAGCGGTAGTGAGAGCAAGTATACCAGTCTAACCGGTTCTTTTAGAAATAAAATGCCGAATCCGGCCAGAATGAACACCTGAAAATTGGGGATGATGGTCGCCAGCCCCGGGCCGATGTATTGAACACTATAATGGTATAGCCAGAGGTCCAGGGCAAACAGGATCCCGCATAACAGACTCAACAGCAGATGGCGTGGCTTCGGCCATTTGATTTCCCGATGGTACAGGGCTGCCGCAAGTAAAATTATACTGCCGAAAAAAACGCGGTAAAAGGCCGAGACGTTCGGCGAGACGTGGGCCACTTTAACCCAGACCCCGGAAAAACTGATCAGCACGGCTCCGGCAATAAGGCCCAACATGGGCAAGCGCGTCACCTGGCTTTTTAAGTCACGAATGCTGCACATGGAATTCGGGATGACCTCGGCAAATTCATTTTATCGAAGAAGTAAATATCGCACTGCCCGAGAATTGACCGGACTACGTCAAAGCGCTCAAAAAGTCCGAGGCATCGCTTGTACGGTATTCTGAAAATTTTTGCAACTGTTCAGATTATGATACAGCGCCGCTGTTCCTTTATTGTGAAACGCCGGAACCGCCAATCTGAGTTGTTGCCACGGTGGCGTGGGCTTCATCCATGAAGCGCGAGGCCGTCAGATGGACATCTGCCTGATTCCAGGCGTTATCGAATCTCTCTTGGATCGCAAGGGCCTGCTCTTCTTTTCCCTGCGCCTGGAGGCTCTGTTTCAAGCCGAACAATGACCAGCCGTTTTCCCGATTCCGCTTCAGATCCTGCCAGTAGATGGCCTCTGCTTCCGCGAACCTTCCGGCCTCCAGCAGCACCGCCCCCAGCGATTGACGTACCGGAACATGCCAATCAGGGGGTTCATTGTAAATCAGGTTGTCTTCAAGCAGGACAGCACGGTGAAGCCGGGCGATGGCTTCATCATAATTCTTCTGCTTCGCGGCAATTTCACCGGCCAGTAACTCAACAGCAATATCTAAAATCGCTTTGGCCCCATTTCTGGAAAACGTTACCCGAAGTCCGTTCAGAGATTTTTCCGCAACAATCGCTTCAAGGTGAATCAGTTCCCGAGAAGCCTCGTGTGGTCTTTCTTTGGCCGTATAGGCCAGCCCGCGAGCAAAATGCCAGG
>JAFDCJ010000397.1 GCA_019312835.1 Deltaproteobacteria bacterium | reverse complement strand
CTTGGCGGTCTTTGACAGGCTGCTGATGTTCGTTCCATCGAACACCAGGTAGCGGTCATGGACAATAGATTTTCCTGTGTAAAGGATTTTGGCGTGTACGCAGTTCATCTATACCTCCTGGACGGCAGTTGGAATGGGTTCAATAATACTAAACCGGAGTACTGGAGTATTGGAGTGCTGGATTGCTGTGTGAATGTCGGATATCTGTTTCCATTACTCCAATACTCCAGCACTCCATTACTCCATAACGTTAAGGCGCATTTTTGCTAAACTTAATTTAAACCTTGATATTTCCTTTCACCAATCTCACCTTGTGAACGTCTTTGCCACCCGCTTGGAGAACATAAAATAGGGGATCCAGATGTCCCCGGCAACCACTGTCCGTACAAAATTGATGGTGGTATCCACATTGACTGAATTGGTGCGGATGAGAAAAAAATTGATGACAAAATAATCCGCACCGACAAAGATAATACTTGCAGCCATGAAGAAAATGACCAATCTGGGTATCCAGCGGTGTCGGCGAAAGAAGAGGATCACGATAAATATGGATAACATCAATAAGACGATGCTGCCGGTCAATTCGGCGACCACCAGTGGTGCCCACAGGGAATGATAGCCGGGATTGGTCGGCGTCGTCAGGGCTGCCCAGTTGTCGGAAAATACGGCCGGAATGAGTCTGGTGACCAGTAAATATAGGCTTTGTATCGGATACAGCACCAGGCCTGCCGCACAAAGAATTAACCAGCCGCCGATTTTGGAATAGGATTTCCCGGCGTCCTGTTCGGGCTGTCTGATAGTCATGGATGAGAACACTCCGGTTGCCGGCTCTGCGGCAATTCGGGATTAAAAATTCATATAGCGCTTCTCATAGTAAATAAGCGGCTGGTATCCGAATACGGCGTTCAGATGATGCAGAAAGGCGTGGCGCCCGTTTTGCTGCCATAGGCGTGTTACGGTGTCATCCACTTGCCGGTAAAATGTCTCGATCTCCTCCAACGACGTCGGACGATTTTCTTCCAGGTCGCTTTCGGCAATTTCAACCACTAAATTCAGCCACATTTCACTGACGCCTGTAATATAGTAGGGCCAGGTTTTCTGGATGACAAGGGGCCATTTTTTATCGCTGGTATCGTCGATATCGGGTCGCTTGATATTCGCCGGATTGTCATAGACAATTTCATCGATGACACCGGCTGACTGGGTATCGGATAGAATCGGATTTGACCGCAGGGAATCGTAAAGCTGCTGCGCCGTCTGCGGCGAGGCGTAAAAATAGAAGCTGAACTGCCGGCCGGCGCTGTCACGCTTGGCCCGGCGATGAAACCGCCAAAGATATATATCAGCCCTGTGCTTATCGAGCATGGGCCTGAATACCTGATGGGCAAGATATAAATCCATGTACCAGATAGGGTCGGTTTCCAGCGGCCAGTTCATCCGGACGCGAACCCGCCACCAACCGCTGCCGGCGGGCAGTTCTTCGGTGAGAACCGGTTTTACGGCCTGGGTTTGAACCTGTCCCAGATTAGCGCAACCACTGGCGAACGCTGCCAATATAAGGCCAATGACCAATAAGCTACGAAGCGGTTTAATCAACAAAGTCTGCCTCCTGTGGGGTAGTTAATCAACTATTTAACTTATTGCCGGCGGCGATGATATTCTTTCGCCAGCTTGCAATTATTATCTAACAGCTCGGCAAGTTTGTCTTTAATGGCGCTGTTGTCTGCAGACCGGTAGTCATTCAAGTTCTCTTTAAAATCAGGCACCCGGTAGAGAAAATTGCCGACGGCCTCCGAGCGGGTCCGTCTCAGATTTATCCCGTAATTCAGTTTGGCGAGCCAATGCGCGTTAAGTTCCTGTTCGAATTGGCCGCGCATGGGCAACGCCAGATAGGGTTTGCGCAGATAAAAGGCCTCGGTGATGAGCGTAAACCCGGCGGTGGCCATAACCGCCTTGCAGGAAGCAAAATCTTCCAGAAACCCCTGCCGGCTGAAAGGCTTATAGACGAGGTTGCCATCCTGCCGGTGGCGATCATAACCGTAAACCAGGAATTTTTCCCGCGGAAATGATGTTAAAACCTTGAGAAACGATTCGAAGCCACCGGTCAGGTAAACCAGAATATGTCCGGCATCGGACGCTTGCAGGGCGAGCACCTCCCGGCGCAATATCGGCGGAAAGAAGAGGGTTCGATCATTTTTGGCATCGCCGTAATAAAAAGTGGTCACCAGAGAGATGTCAGGTCGCGGAACCATCGCACGGATGATGTTGACGGTCATCCGGCGCTCGGCTTGCAGGCGGGCGGGGCAGGGATAGGTCATGTAGCGAATACGGTGCTGGTTGTCAATGGTGATCAACGGCAGGTCGTAGTGATGGGCCAGATAGGCGCACATCGGCTCAAAATCGGTAATCACACAGTCTGGCCAAAAGGTTTTAAAGACATCTTTGCGCAGCGCATTGAGTTTTTTGTGGCCCCGGGGCAGGCGCTGGAGGTTGTCGGTGAAGGTCTTAACCTTTGAGACGCGGTTATCGGCGCTGGCAATGTGGAGCCCCTCGGTTTCAAATACATCAAAGTCATCTTTCAGGTTGCGATAACCCCGGTCATAACTGACCACCTTAACGATGTGTCCCAGCTGCTGCAGATGCGCAATCATCTCCCGGGCCCGGGAAGAATGCCCCGAACCTTCGCCGGACACCCCGTAAACGATTTTGGCCAAACTTTCCTCCTCTAATTTTTTGTTGCACAAAAAATTAATCTTTCAAAAAACCCAGACGTTTCATTCTGAATTTTTATTTCCACTTTTCTAAATCCGCAATCCGAAATCCAAAATCCGCAATCCGAAATCTGATTCAATTCGTGAACATGCTGAATACGATGAATTAGATGCCGAAGGCTTCTAAAGCTTTACGCGCAACCACCTCCCCCCATTCCTGCACAAAATGACCGGCTTCGGTAATTTCAAAGGGTTCCGGACAGCCCTGGATTAATTTGCGCAAGGCCTTCATCACCGGGGGACCCAGCACCGGATCCTGCATGCCGACGGCCATAAACGATTCGCCGGACCAGGCCGTCTTCAGCCACTCGCGGGCCCGGCGGGACAGCTCGGCTCCCGGGGCTTGCGGGTGGTCGGGCACCATGGCCGGAAAGCGCCGCACGCCGGCCTTGTACCGGGCATCCGGAAACGGGGCGTTGTAGGCGGCGATTTCCCCATCGGTCAGCAGGGGGCATGAGCGCTTCATGAGTCGGCCGACATCAAAATCGGGCGTATCCTGAACGTAGTTACGCCAGGCCACAAATCCTTCGGAAAGCTTTACATCCCCGGTACCCAGGGCCGTGTTCATGATCAGCAGGCGCGAAATTCTGTCGGGTATTTCCATGGGCAGGGTCAGACCGAGCAGGCCGCCCCAATCCTGGCATACGATCGTCAGACTGGCTAAATCCAGCTGCGCGATGAAAGCAAGCAGAGAGTCGCGATGAAAATCAAACTGATAGACATCGTCCGGCACCGGCTTGTCCGAGCGTCCGAATCCAAAATAATCCGGTGCCACCACCCGGTGCCCGGCGGCCGTAAAAACGGGAATCATTTTGCGGTACAGATAACTCCAGGTCGGCTCGCCGTGCAGACACAGAAAAACATTGGCGGCATCCCGCGGGCCTTCGTCCACATAGTGCATCCGCAAACCCTCATAACCTTCCAAATTGTCGAGATAATTAGGTGCATAGGGAAAGCCGGGCAGCTCGTTAAATCTTTCGTCGGGTGTTCTTAATACTTCAGACATGGTAGACCTCCTAAAACAATAGAAGTTTTTTTGAAACACCTTTTGATCAACTTAATGATAATAGACCCGGCTGTCAAAAACAATGAATTAAAATGTTTGCATTATCATTTGCCAAGATTTTTCATCCGGTTTATAGTGGGATGAAATTTATCACCTGGCATTCCCGCGATGCGAACAGGTATTAGTTAAATAGAGAAATAGTTGAACAGTCAAATAGTTGGAGGATAGGGTCATTTTATGACCCTTCGGACCTTCCTTCAGAAAGATTGCTCATGGTAAATGCAACGCTTAAAGTTGATACCTTGGTAAAAGGGATCTGAACAATAAGCCCTTCAACTATTTTTCTATTTAACTAATTGGCTATTCAACTAAAACTCAGGAGGTTAAAATGAAGACCGCCGAAGACATCGTCAATGACAAGCGGCGTGAGATTGTATGCGTTGACTGGGATCAGACGGTTCTCCAAACCTGCCGCAAAATGATCGAAACAAAAATCGGTGCGATTGTCGTTAAAAAAGATGACGCCTTTGTGGGAATCTGGTCGGAGCGCGACCTGCTGCGCAATATTTGCAATGAGGGCTTTGACCCTATGACAGCCAGGATCTTTGACTATATGAGTGCCCCGATCCATTCCGCACCCCACAGCACCCGAATTTACAAACTCGAGGAAATGTTTCTGGGACTGTTTGTGCGCCATTTATTGATCGAAAAAGAGGGTGAATACATCGGTATGCTCTCCATCGGAGACGTGCTTCGTGCCAGTCTGCTTTCCAAGCACCGGCAGTTCGCGGAGCTCAATGAGTTTGTCAGCTGGGACTACTACGAAAACTGGCGGCTGGGGAGAGATAAAAAGAGCTGAACAACCCATTGCGTTGTGCCCGAAATATGCCTTAATTGATTTATAACCTGACCTCAGGGGTACCGCCGAAACCTTAAGTTGAAAAAACAACCATGATCCGTAAAACGCAAACAATTGTCATCGGTGGTGGTGCCATCGGCATCTGCTGTGCTTTATACCTGAATCAGTCGGGCAAAAAAACTGCTCTTATCGAAAGAGGCGAAATCTGCTCGGGAAGCTCCCACGGCAACGCCGGGCTGATCGTTCCCAGCCACAGCATCCCGATGGCGGCCCCCGGGGTCATCACCCAGGGCCTGAGATGGATGTTCAATCCTGAAAGTCCGTTTTATATCAGGCCGCGCCTTGATCGCGAATTTTTATCCTGGCTGTGGAAATTTCGCGGTGCCTGCAGCGAAGCCAATGTCAACCGGGCCCTGCCGGTTTTGAGCAAGCTCAATGTCCTCAGCCTGGAATTGTTTGACGAGCTGGCAGCGCTGGCGGGCGTTGATTTCGGCTATGAAAAAAAGGGGGTCCTCCAAATCTTTAAATCCCGCACAGCAATGGACAAGGGGATCGAAGAGGCCCGGCGCTTGCAGCAATACGGGGTCGATAGCCAAATCCTGGAATATAGCGAGCTGGCTCCCTTCACCGGAGACATGCGAACGGCCGGCGCCGGCGGCTTATTTTATCCCGGGGATGCCCAGCTGATTCCCGACCGCTTTGTCCATCAGCTGGCCCGCCATGTGGGCAACAACGGGGTTGACCTGCTGACCTCCACCGAGGTTCTCGGCTTTGAAATCTCCGGCCGCCACGTGACAACCGTCCGAACCACCCGGGGCGACATAGATGTTGAAGAAATTATTCTGGCCGGCGGATCATGGTCCGCTGATCTGGCGCGCGAGTTGAATATCAAGCTATGGATCGAACCGGCCAAGGGTTATAGCGTTACCTTCAAGCGACCATCCAGCTGCCCGAGCCTACCCGTTATTATGGAGGATGCCAGGGTGGTCTTAACCCCCATGGGCGACATGATGCGATTTGCCGGCACCCTGGAGCTGGCCGGATTCGATATGTCGATCAACAAGCGGCGCCTGCAGGCCATCCTCAACGCCGTTTCCGACTACTTTCCGGATTTCAGCCCCAATGACCTGGAGCTACTGGAGATCTGGCGCGGGCTGCGCCCCTGCTCACCCGACGGCCTGCCCTATCTCGGACGCCCCCGCCGCTACGACAATGTCATCATCGCCACCGGTCACGGCATGAAGGGCATCTCCCTGGCCCCCGTCACCGGGAAACTGGTGGCGCAACTGGCTGCCGGCGAGCAGCCGCAGATCGATTTAAACATCCTGAGCATTGAACGCTTCCTGCCCCGGTGAACGCAGCTACGCCAACCGAGGCGCGATCGCATAACAGCGAATCGGTATTGGAATCAGGTAACAGCCTTTTAATCGAAAAATAAATCGGAAATAACGGTTACTGAAGGACGGCCGCCGCCGCACTGGCCAATTCGATCAGATAGGTGGGAAAAATGCCTGCTACCACCATCACAATGATGAGCACGCCGGCTAGGATTTTAATTTGAGGAGAAATATTCAACGGCGGCAGTTCTTCCGCCGGCGCTTCCAGATAGGCGGCTTTTAAGATGAGAAGGTAGTAGTAAAGGGAGATGACCACGTTGATCATGGCGATCAACACCAGGGTGAAATACCCTTTTTGCATGGCGGCGGCAAACACCAGAAATTTGCCGGTAAAGCCCACGGTCGGCGGAATGCCGGCCAGGCTGAACACCGCCACCATCAGCGCCAGGGCCAGCAGCGGCGAGCGGCGATGCAGGCCGGCCAGATGCGACAGTTGCAGATTGCGGCCGTCGTCGGCCACCTTGACCACCACCAAAAAGGCGGTAAATTTCATCGCCAGCAGGGCCATGGCATAGAATATGACCGTGGAATAGCCGAAGGTGCTCATGGCCAGGATTCCGATCAGCACGTAGCCGGCGTGGGCCACCGTGGAATACGCCAGAAGTCTTTTAAGGTCTTTTTGGACGATGGCGGCCAGGTTGCCCACCGTCATGGAAACAATCGAAAGGACGACCAGAACGTGGGCCATATAAACACTGCCGTCTCCGGTGACGGCGACCATACGAATCAAAATGGCAATGGCCGCCACCTTGGAGGCCGTGGCAATGTAGGCGGTGGCCTGATTGGCTGCGCCCTGGTAGACATCCGGCGCCCAGAAATGAAAGGGGAAGACCGCCAGTTTGAAGAAAAATCCGCACAGGGTCAGCAACAGCCCGACGACGACCAGGGGTGAGTCCAGCGCGGCCGGCAGGGCCCGCATCATCTCGGTGACATAGGTCACGCCGGTGGCGCTGTACAGCAGGGCCACGCCGAAAATCATCACCGCCGATACCAGAATGCCCACCAGAAAATATTTAAGCCCCGCCTCGAGACCGAGACGCCGGTCTTTTCGCAATGCCACCAGGACGTAAAGAGAATAGCTGGAGAGCTCCAGGGCCACATAGATCGTCAGGAGGTGGGCGCCGCTGACCAGCATCATCATGGCCAGGGTGCAGATGAACAACAGCAGGTAAAATTCCGGATGGTGTTTGTCGCCGATGGCGCTGAGCTCCGAACAAAGGCAGATGATCAGAAACAGGCCCATGGCCAGCATGACCTTGAAGACCTGGGAGAAAAGATCCACCCGGTAAGTTTCAAAAAAAAGAACCCCCTCCTGATGGACATTTGCCAGGCAAACCAGCAGGCCCAGGGCCGCCAGGACCATGGCGGTAAAATAATCCCGCCGGGGATTGGCCCGTTTGACCAGCGACAGGCCCACAAAGGCCATGCCGCCGGCAAAATAATAAAGCTCAGGATAGAAGAGAAACCATTTCATCACGGTAAACCATTAAAAAACGGAATTGACGCCGTTTCGATCATGTCGAAAATCAACGCCGGAAAAAGCCCGAACAGCAACAGGGTTGCCAGCAAAATCATGCGCGGTATTCCCAGGCCGAAAGGCACATCCGCCAGATGCGCAAACTTGTCATTTTTGGGACCGTAGAAGGTGCGCTGCACCACCCGCAGCATAAACAGGGCGCTGACCACCAGCGCGCATACCGCCAGGGCACCGCCGAGCGGGTACGTCTTAAAGGCGGCGATAAACACCACCAGCTCGCCCCAGAAGCTGGCCAGGCACGGTATGCCCATGCTGGCCATGGCGGCGACGATGAAATAGGTTGAGGCCACCGGCATGATCCGGCTCAGCCCGCCCAGCTCGGCGATCTCTTTGGTGTGGGTGCGGTCGTAGATATAGCCCACCGCCGAAAAGAAAAGGGCGGTCATCACTCCATGGGCAAACATCTGAAACACCGCGCCGTTGAGGCCATCCGCCGAGACGGTCGACAGCCCCAGTCCGACGATGCCCATATGCGATACGCTGGAATATCCGATGACATATTTGAGATCCTTCTGGCTGAGCCCCACAAAGGCACCGTAGACGATGCCGATGGTGGCCAGGGTCGCCATGAGCCAGGCCCAGTGCTGCCAGCCCTCCGGACACAGGAAGATGCCGACCCGCAAAATGGCAAAGCCGCCGATTTTCATTAACACCCCGGCATGCACCATGCTCACCGCGTGGGGTGCGGCCACATGGCCCACCGGCGACCAGGTGTGAAAGGGCCAGATGCCGGCCAGGATGCCGAAACCGATATAAAACAGAAAAAAGGCGAACTTCTGCTGATAGGGGGTAAAGGTCCCGGCCTCCACGATCAGCGTGATATCAAAGGTGTTCAAGCCCGACTGGACGAAAAGGTAGACAATGGCCTGCAGCACCAGGGCGCTGCCCGCCAGCAGGTAGAGGGGCAGCTTCATGGCCCCGTATTCCTT
>JAFDCJ010000396.1 GCA_019312835.1 Deltaproteobacteria bacterium | reverse complement strand
TTCGGGGATGGCATGTCATGAAGGGGTACTGGAAAAATCCTGAAGAGACCCGCAAACAGATTGTGAACGGCTGGCTTTTCATGGGGGACCTGGCATCCCGCGAACGCGACGGCTACTATAAAATTTACGGACGGACCAAAGACCTGATCAACCGCGGCGGCTATAAGATTTATCCCCACGAACTGGAATCACTGATCATCGAGCATCCCCACGTGGAACAGGTGTGTGTGGTCGCCACCCCCAATCCGGTACTGGGCGAATCCATTTGCGTGTGTCTGATTCCGAAACCGGGGAAAACACTCACGTTAAAATCGGTGCGTGAATTCATCAAAGACAAAATTGCCCCGCATAAACTGCCCGATGAGCTTTGTATTATGGCCGATTTTCCGAAGCTTTCCGGGGGGGTTAAGATTAAAAAATTCGGCAAAGACGGCCTGGCGGAGCTGGCTCAAAAAGATGCCAGCCGCGAAGGGATTCGCAAGCAGTAGAATCCGGCCCGTGGCGAAAATACTGTTTGTTTCAACAGATATAGATTCAGCAACAAAAGCGATTCCTTGGGCCGAGCATCCAAAGATTTACATGCAGAAAGCGGAGGCCCGTTATGATTCAAACAAAATTTCTTTATTTAACTCCGGAACAATCTAAACTACTGAAAGAAAAGGCATTCGAATTACTTGAATCTCATGGTGTAAAATTAGATCCGCACCCGCAAATGTTTGAAAATCTGAAAAGCGCAGGACTAAAGGCTGATGAAAATCTAAACACCGTAAAATTTCCTAAAGCGATACTGGATGAACTTATTGATAATGCGCCGAAATCATTTATTTTAGGGTATCAAGATACAGAAAAATCACTTCATCTGCCGCGCCCGGACAATACCTTTTATGCGCGCACCGGCACCGGCGCACACGGTTATATCGATCCGGATACCGGAAATTACCGCAAGGTGACCCTCGCGGACCTCAACCAGTGGGCAAATCTGATTAACCAGCTCGACGAGATCAGTTTCTTGCCTTACCTGTTTGCCACCGATGCTCCCGCAAAAACGGTGGATGTGCATGCACTGGCAGGCCTGTTAAAGGCGACCCCCAAGCATATCTGGGTGCAGCCTTACAGCAGCCAAAGTGTTGAGCATCTGATCGCCCTCGGCGCTGCAGCAGCGGGAGGACGCAAAGCGCTTGCCGCCAATCCGGTCATCAGCATGATTGCATGCTCATTGACGCCCCGATGCTTCAAAAAAATGGACATCGACATTATCCTTGCGGCCGCCAGGGCCGGCATCCCGATTCATGCCTGTTCCCTTCCGGGTGCGGGCGGTACCGCCCCGGCAACGATTCCCGGCACGGTTCTGCTGGCTGCTGCGGAGATACTGGCCATAATTGCCATGGCCCAGGCCGTTAACCCGGGCGCTCCGGTGGTGGCCTGCCCGATCATTTTCTCAACCGATATGCGCACCGGCCGCAGCCTCCAATCCAGCGTCGAGGCGATTCGCGGCGCGTCGATGGCCGCCCAATTCATCAAAAAGGAATTCGGCCTGCCAACGCACTGCTACGGGAGCGGCACCGACTCCCCCACCGTTGACGCGCAATCGTTCAGCGAGCGTTCAATGCTGACGACCTGGATGGCAGCCTGCGGATTGGATATATTGGGCGGCGTCGGCCAGCTGGAGGTGGCAACGGCCGTCAGCCCGCTGCAACTGATCATTGACAACGAGATTCTGGCAATGACCAGAAGACTCATGGCACCGTTTCAATTCGACGACGATCAGCTGGCATGGGAAGCGCTGACAACGGTCAGCCCCGGCCAGGATTTCCTGACAATCGACCACACCCTTGTGCATTGCCGCGACGGGTTCAGCCCATTTAACTTTATTCGGTCCGCCAGGGATGATTGGGAAAGCGCAGGGGCGAAAAGCCTGCTGGATAGGGTCAGGGATGCTTACGCTACGATGAAAGACCCCGAGGACCGCTATACGGCAAATGCGGATCTGGTAAAGGAATTAGATGCTCTGGTTGATGCGGCGGATCGTGCTATTGATTAAAATTCTTCGAATCTACGACCAACAAAGCGGATTCTGAATTCAAAAAATGCTTTACCATCACGGCGGTATGCAGGTTTCGTTCGGCCAGTAATTTGAAAAACGGCTCCGGCGGGACGCACGCCTCGGCCGGCAATGCCCCGCGCTCGGTAATGGCGCCGGATCCCAGCATGCGACAGGTGACACCCACCGGCACCCCCACCGAATGAGGGCCCGTCCCCATATCCCACGGTTCGTAAGGGTTGCAGATCATTTCAACCCGGATATCCCGCGCTTGACCCTCTTTTACACCGCTGACATCAACCCGCAGCACCTTGTGGTCCGCCGGCTTGGCTGAAGATTTGGGCAAACGATCGGTGACGGCCACCAGAAAATCCCTGGGAACGATGGCAACATCCCCCATATCAACCGGCTCCCTGGAGCCCAGTCCCAGCGCTACCAGAAATCTTAATTTTTCATCAAAGGCTCTCGGCAAAGCGAGCTTGAAGGTCATGTGCTTGAGCCCTTTGGGTTTAAACGTTATCGGGATGGTCGCCTCTTCAGAATGCAGGGTGCAGTAAACGGTCTGGGTTCCGACCGGCGGCGGAAAATCGATTTCCTCCGACCCGGAAAAAGGCTGGACCTCTTTCCATTCCCCATTTTCAAAGACATATGGATTCATGATGAACTCATCCAGAAGCGTTCCCAGTGCATAGGGAATCGCCAGGGGTGTATCCTGCCCGGCCAGGTTGACGATGCCGTCACGAATATGAATGGACTCAACGGTATCCAGACGATCAACCGCATATCGGCTCATCACATTGACGATTCCCGGAGCGCTGCCCATGCCCAGCACTGCGGTGAGCTGCCGGGCTTTCCACTGGTCTGAAAGCGGCATCTGTTTGCGCGTGACATGAAACAATCCGCCCATATCGACATAATGCACGCCTTCCGACAGGCAGGCGTCCATCACCTGGAGGTTGAAATAGTAGATGGTACAATTGGCCAGGGCCTTGCTGCCCCGGATTGCCGCCCGCAGCGTCGCCGGGTCGTTAATATCCGCAAAGACCAGGGACGCTTTATTATTTCCCCAATCATTGGCTCTCTGTTCGAGGACCCGCCGGGTGGATTCGAGGTCGACCAACGCAATTTCCTCTACTTCCGGTGCATCCGCCAGATCTCGAATAACCCCGGGGGCCATCTTCCCTCCGGCGCCCAGTACAGTGATCTTCATCAGAACCTCCGTAGCGATAATGAAGTCTGAAGTCGGGGAGTTTTTCTTGCAAGCCTGTCATTCCCGCGAAGGCGGGAATCCAGATTTTTTTTGCGAAAGAGGCTGGATGCCCGCCCCCATCTCCACGGGGCAAGCTCTGGTGCGGGCATGACGGCAAAGCTCTCCGACCCCTCAATTCGGTGGAATTTAACTTTTAGTCGATTATGATTAAAAGTCAACGCAAATCACCTTCACCGGGCATGAACTTGCTTTCTTATAATTGACGTCATCGAGATTTCTTGTTAAAAATTCAAATACTGGTCTGAAATTTACAGTCATTTCCAGGCGAAATCGATCTCACATCTCATTTCGAGCCCTTTGGATTTTTAGCTGCGTTTAACCCATTAGATCATAACGGTTCAGTATGAAGGTCACCCGACGAGATTTTATCAAAAATGCGCTCATCCGGGGTGGTTGCCTGATTTTCCTTCCGATTCCAGTTCATGCCTTGAAACCGGAAGAACCTCCATGGCAGCCTGCCTATGAAAAGCTGGCAAAAAAAGGGACTTTGGCCGAGAGAGTCCGGGAGGCATACGCAATCTTTGAAGAATGCCGGCTCTGTCCGCGAGAATGCGGCGTGAATCGGCTGGATGGGGAAAAAGGGTTTTGCCGGGCACCCTTGAAGGTGATGGTGCACACGGCCCAGCCCCATTTCGGCGAGGAAATATCGTTAGTCGGCCAACACGGATCCGGTACGATTTTTTTCTCCAATTGCAACCTTCGTTGTGTCTTCTGCCAGAACTGGCCGA
>JAFDCJ010000395.1 GCA_019312835.1 Deltaproteobacteria bacterium | reverse complement strand
TAACCACGAATTATCACAAATTGCCACGAATAGTATATCAGATTTTTCCTAAAATCAATTCGTGAAAATTCGTGTTAATTCGTGGCTAATTTTATTTTCAGCGGTGTTGCTCCCGTTTCAGGTTTTCAGGCGGTCGGCAATTTTCAAGATCGTTTTCACATAATAGTCGCTGTGATTGTAATGGTAAATGACTTTTTCCTTTTTTTTGCGACTGATGCCCGGTCGCCAGCCGTGGCGTTTGAGAAAGTTGGCAATGCTGGCCATGGAATCGGGATGGGTGAGCAGGTCAATGGTGCCGTCGTCATTGCCGTCCTTGCCGTAGGCCAGGATATTGCTGGGCATAAACTGGGCATAGCCCATGGCACCGGCGAACGAGCCGGGAATTTCAGCTGGATCGAATCCTTCCTGGTAGGCGTAGGTCAAAAAGGCTTTCAACTCGGCATAGGCCCACTTTGATCTTCTTTTGGCCGTCTTCTCGAATTTTTTCCGGGGCGGGCGCTTGGCCGCCGGTATCTTTTTATAAAAGGTGCGCCGTATTTCCGGGTACATCAAGGATGCCAGGGTGGAAAGACTGTTGAGAGTGGATCGTTTGCCGACATTCTTTCCCAGCCCCGTCTCCACCAGAAGGATCGCCGTAATCACCCGGCTGTCCACCCCGTAAGCTTTTTCGATACGCTGAAGGTCCTCGCGGTGTGTTTGCATGTAGTTTTTGGCCTTGTCAATGGACCAGTTGTTGGCAAACTGGTCATAGTCCACCTTGGCCTCGCTGTAAGTGAACAGAATCGTAACGCCGTCGGTCTCGAAAAATACCTGGGGCCGGCTGTAGAGCCGCGTAATTTTTTGGGAATTAAATCCGTCTTCTATCAGTTTTTTCTGCAACGCCTGAAATTTGTCGCCATTTTTTTGGGTGCTGGCCCCTGCCGGCGGCGGCAGCCCTAACCCCAGCAGGGCAATGCAAATGGTCAAGCTGATAATTGCGGCGGGTATACGGTCAAATTGTGGCATAGGATTCGTTTCCAATTGAAGTGAAGTTTAAAAGTTATTAAAAATTATAATCACGAAAACCTAAAAGGGAATTGATCCCGGCGACATCACATGCTATTTATGTTTAAATAATACCATAAATTCCGGTAATTTGCCATTATGAAAAAGAAAGCCAGGACCATATACTGTTGCCAGACCTGTGGTTATCAGGCCCCGAAATGGATGGGCAAATGCCCCGATTGCGGTACCTGGGACTCTATGGTGGAAGAAATCATGGTCGCCAGCACCCGTTCGGGAAAAAACACGGGGTCATCGGCGGGGGCCACACCGGTGGCCATCGATTCCATCGAGCTGGATGCCGAACACCGGCTGCATACCCGTATTCAGGAATTTGACCGTGTATTGGGCGGCGGTTTGGTATCCGGCACCCTTATCCTGATCGGCGGAGATCCGGGTATCGGCAAATCCACCCTCATGCTCCAGGCCTTACACGGGCTGGCCCGTCAGGGGCACAAGGTTCTGTATGTGTCGGGTGAAGAGTCTATCCGGCAGCTGCGGTTGCGCAGCAAACGCCTGGAAACGGTGGCCAGCGAGTTGCTGGTGGTCTCGGAAGTCGACGTGGAATCGGTCCTGGGCATGGTGGAAACCAGCAAACCCGAAGTGCTGGTGATCGATTCGATTCAAACCATGTATAACGGCGAGCTGACCTCCGCACCCGGCAGCGTGAGCCAGGTCCGGGAGTCGACGGTGCGATTGATGCTGATGGCCAAAAAAACCGGTGTTCCCACCTTTCTGGTCGGTCACGTGACCAAAGACGGTGCGATTGCAGGCCCCAAGCTGCTGGAACACATGGTGGATACCGTTTTGTACTTTGAAGGCGATCGCAACCACATCTTTCGAATCCTGCGGGCGGTCAAAAACCGGTTCGGATCGACCAATGAGATCGGTGTGTTCGAAATGAAGGACCGTGGCCTGGAAGAAGTCGCCAACCCTTCCGCCGTGTTTTTGTCCGAGCGCCCTGCCGGGGCTGCCGGCTCGGTTGTGACGGCCAGCATGGAAGGCACCCGGCCGATCCTGGTTGAGCTCCAGGCCCTTGCCAGTGCCACCAATTTCGGAACCCCGCGCCGCACCATCCTGGGTCTCGACGCCAACCGGGTGGCCTTGCTGGCAGCCGTCATGGAAAAAAAGCTCGGCATGCACCTGATGGGCTATGACATCTTCATGAACGTGGCCGGGGGGGTAAGGGTGGTCGAGCCGGCCGTGGATCTGGCCATTGTTGCCGCCGTGGCTTCCAGTTTTTTGGATAAACCCATCGCCGAGGGAACCCTGGTCCTGGGCGAAGTCGGTTTGACCGGTGAGGTCCGGGCCATCGGCCAGGTGGATACCCGCATATCCGAAAGCCGCAAAATGGGGTTCACCCGCTGCCTGGCCCCCGCGAGCAACCTCAAACGCCTGCGCGATATCGATGGCATTGAGATCATGGGTGTGAAAACCGTCTCGGAGGCGGTGGAAAATTTGTTCTAAGAAGACAGACGTCAGATGACCCCGCTTGGCCGAATAGGCTTCGCAGGGCGGGCAGAGGACAGAAGACAGAGACATTAAGGCAGATGCCCGAAGTCAGAGGCGAAATTCTTCCTCTTCGGTTAGGGAGGTTGTGGCACTTGTCACCAAACCAGGCCGGTGTAATATGCCGTTCAGCGGTTCTTGACGGATCGAGCAGCTGATAGTATAAATGATCGTTTCGGTTACGATTGTTGAGGGCTAAAGTTGCCAGCAATTGATATAGTTCCGTAAATCTAAACCCGTATCGCGCAACCCGAAACACCCGCCCGCCTCGCCTGAGCGGCTCGCGACCCGTCTGCCACGCAAGGCACGAGCGGGCACGATGGCGGGCAGGCGCAACCCGCAACTTGTAACGCGTCATCCGAACTTATGAAACCTAAATCCCGCAAGCGTAACACCTGGGAGGATCATTATGCACGGCGGGCCAAAAAGGATCGCTACCCGGCACGATCGGTTTACAAGCTGGAAGAGATTCAGCAAAAGCACCGCCTGATCAAAAAGGGCGACAAAATTCTTGATCTGGGCTGCTCGCCGGGATCCTGGCTACGGTATGCCGCCAAGCTGACCGGCGACCGCGGCCGGGTGGTCGGGATTGACCTTAAGCCGGTCAAGATCCAGGCCGGGCCCAGCATAGAGATCATCAACGGGGATGTATTTGCCCTGGACCCCGGCGCCTTGGGCAACGATTTTAACGTGGTCCTGAGCGACATGGCACCGGCCACCACCGGGCATAAAGCCGTCGATGCCGCCCGTTCCGCCGGCCTTTGTGAAGCGGCCCTGGCGATTGCGCAGCGGGTGTTGCGGCCCGGCGGTTCCTTTGTCTGCAAAATCTTCCAGGGACCGGATTTCAATCAATTTGTAGATTCTGTCAGGGCATGTTTTGACAGCCAAAAGATTTTCAAGCCCAAAAGCAGCCGCAAGGCCAGCAAAGAGATCTTCGTTATCGGGCTGGGATTTAAGGAAAGTATAGATAAGTCCAGCTAAAATTAACTATAATTAAATCCGAAAATCGAATATCGAAATTCGAAACAATTTCGAAT
>JAFDCJ010000394.1 GCA_019312835.1 Deltaproteobacteria bacterium | reverse complement strand
GATAGCGGTTTAGCAGCTCAAATGGGCAACGACAATAATTCCATACATGCGGGATGGCTGATCGACGGCAGCGGCGGTGGGGTGCACTCCAAAATGCGGCTCGGCCTGGAGAACGGAACCATTAAATCTATCCGCAAAATGACCGAGCCTGTGCCGAATTCCATCAAACTGGAAAGGCCGGTGTTGGATCTTTCCGGCTGCACCCTATTACCCGGGCTAATCGATTGCCATGTCCACCTGGCCATGCCGCCGACCGCCCGCCGGAACCCATCGGCAGCCATAGCCGCTGAAGGTTCTGAACGGTTTGGCGGAAAGATCTTAATGCATTTACACCAGCTTCTTGCCAGGGGGGTGATGGCGGTGCGTGATGGCGGAGACGCCAACAACAGTGTTTTGCTGTACAAAGCAAACCCGAGCACCCATGATCATCCTGTTCATTTGTGCGTGGCCGGCAAGGCCCGACATCGGCCGGGGCGTTACGGTCATCTGATTGGCTGTGCGCTATCACCGGACCGGACCCTGGCGGAAACCATTCTTGAGGAGACAAAAGGTGTTGATCATATCAAAATTGTCAATTCCGGTCTTAACAGTTTGAGTTGTTACGCGAAAGAAACCCAGCCGCAATTCGATTTAGCTGAGCTGAAAGCCGCGGTACGGGCGGCCCGGCAGTGCGGTTTAAAAACCATGGTGCACGCCAACGGCAAATTGCCGGTGAAAATTGCGGTTGATGCGGGTTGTGATTCCATTGAACACGGCTTTTTTATGGGAGAAGAAAATTTATACCGGCTAGCGGACAGCGGGGCAACCTGGGTGCCGACCGCCTTCACCATGAAAGCGCTTGGCGGCCAGATCAAGCGCAAAAGGGTCGATGCAGATGTCGTACAGAAAAACCTGGAACACCAAATCGAACAGATTCAAGCAGCACGTGAAATAGGGGTCCGTATTGCCCTGGGCACCGATGCCGGCAGTGCCGGAGTTGTACACGGGCAGGCGGTTATCGAAGAGATGCAAATATTTCTGGACGCCGGGTATCCGATTGAAAAGGTTGTGCAATGCGCAACCCATAACGGTGCCTTGCTCATGGGGTTACCACGGCTCGGCCAGCTCAAGGAAAATATGCCAGCCACGTTTATTGCGGTAAAAGGCGCCCCATCTCAATTGCCGCAAAGCTTAAATCGGATAAAAATGATATTTTATGAAGGAAATGAAATAAATATAGATACGTATAGTTTAAAATAAAAGTAATGCATTATTTTATATCAGGTTTTAGGCAGGCCTGAAACCAAAAGCTTGCCTCCCGCACAAACGCCTGCTGGTGAACCGGCTGGCTCATGCGGTGGTCACTGAGGGAAAATACAACCAGTTTTTTGGGCTCACTGACGCGTTCATATATTTCCTCGGCATGGGGCAGGGGAACAGTTTCGTCAGCCTCGCTGTGGAAAATGAGTATGTTGCTGAGGCTCGCAAGCGGTTTGGAGATATCAAAGAGGCTCTTTTTAAATGGGATATCCGGGCCTGCGGCGGGATCGGCATGCGGCCGAACAAGATCAGCGCTGCGAATCGGGGCTGCCCAGGTGACAACCGCATCGGCGGCAAGATCACCGGCGACCGCCAGGCAGACGCTACCCCCCATACTGCTGCCGAAAAGCCCCATTTGATCGCCCAGATCATCACGGGCCTTGAGCATATTTGCTGCGGCTTTTAAGTCTGCGCAGCGTGCATCCAGCGAGGTGACGGCCTCGAAAGAGGCTTTGCTTTCACCGCAGCCCCTGTGGTCAAAGCGAAAATATGCCATATTAAGTCGGTTGCAGTGCTGTGCCAGCTCAATTTGTTTGGGCGAATTTTTATCGCTGAACAACCCGTGGCATCCAATGACGAACGGGGGGGTAGTCACCGGCGGTAGATGGAGATAGCCTTTTAACCTGAACTCATCCGCTTCGAATATTATCTCTTCTATAATGGATTCTTTCTTTGAATTGACCATGATGCCCATTTAGTGTAGGTTTTAAGCTGCCGAATATTATTAAAAAATTTATTTATATAATATAATATCAGTATATTAATAATTTTAAGTTAAATTACAGCTTTAACATATAACACTCCAAAATTGACTTTTTCATCAAAGAGCCAACAACGATGAAAGTGAAAAAAGGCCAGACTTTTGAAGTTGAAATCAGCGGCATTGCCTTTGGCGGAAAAGGCCTGGTTCGTATAAACGGCATGGCTGTCTTTGTGGATCAGGCCGTACCCGGTGATCAAGTCCTGATTCGCATCACTCGCAAGAAAAAGAACTATGCGGAAGCGCGGGTCATGGAGTGGCGAAAAGCCTCACCCGATCGGGTTGATCCACCCTGTATATACAGTGGATTTTGCGGCGGCTGCAAGTGGCAATTTTTAGAATATGCGGTTCAATTAAAATACAAACGTCAGCATGTTCAAGAGTCCCTTGAGCATATTGGACAAATCAGGGATGCCCGGGTTCATCCCACCATACCCTCTTCGCAGATATTCGGCTATCGCAACAAAATGGAATTCTCCTGCACCGACCGTCGGTGGCTGACGCCGGATGAGATGCAACGGCCTGAAATCGACAAAGGCTTTGGCATCGGCCTGCATGTGCCGGGGACGTTTTTTAAGGTATTTGATACCAAAAGATGTCTTCTGCAGCCCGATTTGGGCAATCAGCTGCTCGATGATGTGCGCCAATTTATCATATCGTCAGGATTGCCGCCTTACGGCCTGCACAGCCATGAAGGGTTCTGGCGGTTTTTAATGCTGCGGCATTCGGTCGCTTTTGACCGTTGGATGGTCAATATCGTAACCGCAGCGGAACACCGCAAAGTTCTGCCGCGCATTGCACATTTATTAATGGAAACGTACCCGGCGGTTATTGGGGTTATTCATAATATGACCGCCCGCAAAGCGGGTGTGACCACCGGAGAATCCGAGATTACCCTGGCCGGTGATTCAACCCTTATTGATAAAATTGGCGCTTTTGAGTTTGAAATATCGGCCAATTCTTTTTTTCAGACCAATACTCGGGGGGCCGCTAAACTGTATGCGACGGTTAAACAATATGCTGAATTGAGCGGTTCGGAAACCGTTCTGGATTTGTACTCGGGTACGGGCACCATACCGATTCTGCTCTCCGATGCTGCCAGAGACGTTATCGGCCTTGAGATGGCCCCCAGTGCGGTCGCCGATGCCGAAAACAACTGCCGGCATAATCAAGTTGAAAATTGCCGGTTTATTCTGGGCGATATCCGTGAAACGCTGCCAGCGATCTCGCAACGGCCGGAAGTTCTTATTATCGACCCACCAAGAGCCGGGATGCACCCGGATGTGGCCAAACAGGTGCTGGCGCTGTTGCCTGAGAGAATGGTATACGTATCCTGCAATCCCGCCACCCTGGCGCGTGATCTCATTTCGTTTAAAGAAGCGTATCGGGTGGAAGAAGTCCAGCCGGTTGACCTGTTTCCGCATACGTATCACATCGAGTCGGTAGTCAAATTGGTCAAAAAGGTTGTTTAAAGCAGTCAACGCTGCAAGAATCCAATTTCAATTTTCATTTCATTTGGTTTAGTTTTCAGTGTTCAGATGTCAGGGTCAATAGATAAGTAATGAGTGCT
>JAFDCJ010000393.1 GCA_019312835.1 Deltaproteobacteria bacterium | reverse complement strand
TTGAGCTCTTTTTTGTCCATGGTCTTGCCAAGTTCTGCCAGGGCGCTGACCGTGTCCATCATGATCGGTCCGCGGCCTTCCTTCATCTCAAAGAGCATCAGGTGGTTTCGCAGACAGGTCGGGGTGATGGCGGCGGTTCCGTAAGGCGCATACTTTTCCAGTTCGGCCTTGGCGGCGTCACTGCCGGCAAAGGCTTCGCCCAGACCGTTGAGGGTCTTGGCCTTAAAAAGCAGGAACCAGGCACCCACGGGGCCGTAACCGTCTTTAAAACGGGCCGGGGTGAAACGGTTTTCCATCATGGACAGCTCGGCACCGACGCGCATGCACAGGGTGTAGGTGGAGCCGGAGTTCCATACCGGGTACCAGGCGCGGCCTTTACCTTCGCCCACACTTCGCGGCTGGTAAATGTTGACCGCACCACCGCAGGCCACCAGCATGCTCTTGCATTTGATGATATAGACTTTGTTTTCGCGGACGGAAAAACCAACTGCACCGGCAATCTGATTTTCCTTGTTGGCATCCAGCAGCAGCTCAACGATGAACACTCTTTCCAGAATATCGTCTTCACCGATGGCCAGCTTGGCAGCCTCGGCCACGATGCGTTTGTAGGATTCGCCGTTGATCATGATCTGCCATTTACCGGTCCGCACCGGATTGGCGCCGGCTTTCAGCGTACCCATGGCCTGGCCTTTTTTGCCGTCCAGGTTTTTGCCCTCTTCGGATTTTTTCCAGATCGGAAGTCCCCATTCCTCGAAGAGATGGACGGAGTCATCAACGTGCAGGCCCAGATCAAAGATCAGGTCTTCGCGGACGATACCCATCAGGTCGTTGCGCACCATGCGCACGTAGTCCTCAGGAGCATTTTCGCCAATGTAGGTATTGATGGCGGAAAGACCCTGCGCAACCGCCCCGCTTCTTTCCAGGGCGGCTTTGTCCACCAGCAGAACACTCTGGTCGTCGGACATCCATTTCTTGACCTCAAACGCCGCGCCGCAGGCAGCCATACCGCCGCCTACGATGAGAATATCAACTTCTCTCTCTTCGACTTCCGGGTCCCTGACAGCCTTAAGTTCACCCAAAGGTTTATTCGGTAATGCCATATTGCATCCTCCTTAAATCACTAATTAAAAGTAGATAGTAAATATTCGTCGTTATTACGTCTGAGCCGCGGTTTAGGCCAGCTGGTCTGCGGCAGGTCCACTCAGGGTCTTGCCGTCAACTTCTTCGGTCGCCAGCACCCCACTTTCGAGGTCTTTGCCCTTGAGGTCCAGATACGCGTTGGCCTGTCCTTCGGGAGTGGTCCGGATCGGGAACTTGAAGCGTTTGATGGTTCCGTTGCGGAACTTGCAGGTCCACATGACATCTTCGGTACCCAGCATGGGCATAACGGAGCTTCCCAGCGGTACGAAGTCGGAATAGCCTCTTACCTCAATCGCCTGGGTCGGGCAAATCTTGACGCAGGAAAAACATTCCCAGCACTGATCGGGCTCCTGGTTGTAGGCCTTCATCTCGTTGGGTTCCAGAACCATCAGGTCATTGGGACAAATGTACATACAAGCGGTTTTGTCCCCGCCTTTGCAGCCGTCACATTTTTCAGCTATTACAAAACTTGGCATTTAGTATACCTCCTAATTTTGTTTTACTAACAATTTGGTTTTTACCTCAAAATAATGATGCGACTAAAAAACTACCCTTGCTCGTTTGCACCTCCCTTCATAGTGTTGACCAAAGATGTAAAATTTGGCTCGATTTTATTCATATCTCGGGTTTTTTGTTCTATCGCCACCGGAACCCCTATCCGGTTAAACTGCCTGGTTATGCAAGTGATTTAATATGAAATCGAAAGGATAAAATTTCCTATAATTTCAATAGGATACAGTTCGTATAAGGTGAAAACAATATCATTCAACATGGGGCTTGTCAAGTGTTTTTAACCAATCGAAATGACAAAAAAAGCTGTTTCGGGGTGGTGCCGGCAGGCCTTACAAGATATGGATGGGTATGAACCATTTGACACCATATGTGGTGTTAATTTCATGTTGTGAAAAAAAAATAAGAACGGTTTCAGGTGTTCCGCCACAGGCGGATCAGGTGTCTGTTTCCGACACATCCGATCATCCCTGACACCTGACACCTGAAACCTCAAAAAATTGGATAAATTATGCCCTCCATGGTATGAATAAAACCGATTGAATTTGAAAGGAGCCACACTGTGGAACCCAAATTGACACCGATCGCACCTAAAGATCCATTTCTGTTCGAATGTTCACCTGAGGTGCCCTGTTTTAATGAGTGCTGCCGTGACCTGAACCAGTTTCTGACCCCCTATGACATTTTGCGCCTGAAAACCCACCTCGGCCTCTCATCCGAAGCGTTTCTCGCGCAGTATACCTCCCAGCACATCGGGCCCGAATCCGGGCTGCCCATCGTTACGCTGAAACCGAAGGCCGGACAGGACCGCATCTGCCCATTTGTCTCTGCCCGGGGATGCGAGGTGTATGCAGACCGTCCGTCCTCCTGCCGCATCTACCCACTGGTCAGGGGGCTGGCCCGATCAAGGCAGACCGGCGAGGTCACCGAGCAGTTTATGGTGTTACAGGAACCGCATTGCCTCGGATTTGGCGCAAGCCGCAAGCACACGGTTACCCAATGGATGCAAGGACAGGAAATTGAGATTTACAATGCGATCAATGACCGGTTGATGGAACTCATCAGTTTGAAGAATCGGCTCAGGCCGGGTCCCCTGGATCTCAAATCCAGACACCTTTTTTATATGGCGCTCTATGACCTGGACACTTTTCGGACCCAAATTAAGGCCAACGGGATACTGGAAAACGCTGACATCGATCCTGCAAGCCTTGAAAAAGCCATGGCGGATGAGGTGGCCTTGCTAAAGGTGGGGATGGAGTGGGTCAAGCAGGTACTTTTTGATAAATAATGCTTTTGAGCATATAGCTCGCGCATTTTCAGCTCAAGTCTTTGACAGAAATTCCAAATAAAAAATCACAAAATACAAACAATATCCAATGACCAAAATTCAAAATTCCAAACCGAACCGCAGTTGCAATTCGCAGCCGTCTGTTTCGGACATTGATATTTCGAATTTGAGATTTATTTGTAATTTGGTGCTTGTGATTTGGGATTTTATTATACTTTTATTTACTAAGAATCTGAGGCGGTTAATATGGAACTAAACGGAAAAGTTGCGCTAGTCTTAGGAGCTGTAAAAGGAATCGGCAAGGCGATTGGGTTGTCCCTGGCCGAACACGGCGTCAAGGTCGCCCTGAATTATCATGACTGGGAAGCGGAACTCGAGGAATTGAAACGGGGTTTCGCTGCTATCGGTCAGGCCCACCTTATCCTGAAAACCAACCTGCTTGAGGTGGAAAAAATTGCCGGCCTGGTTCAGCGGGTCGTCGACCATTTCGGACGCCTTGACATCCTCATCAACAATATCGAACGCGGCGGCTGGCCCGTTGTGCACGGCGCCTATAGCCAGGATCAGTGGGACCTTGAAATGGAAACCACCCTGCGCGCCAAGCGGTGGGTTTTCGATGCCGCCCTGCCGCACCTGAGGGATTCCGGAGACGGGGCTGTGATCAACTTCTCGTCCATTGCCGCCATCGTCGGCCGCAGTGGGCCGGCGGGGATGGTTTTCAACGATGGTTATGCGGCGGCGAATCGCGGGATCTCATCGCTAACCGAAACCTGGGCCCGCATGGGCGCGCCCAGGGTAAGGGTGAATGAAATCATGCTGGGCTTTGTCGCCACCCGTCATGCAGAAGAAACCCGGGGCTGGGGGTTGCTGACCCGGGCCGATAAAAAGGCCCTCATCGACCACACCTTGCTGCAACGCACCGGCACCACCGATGATGTCAACAAAGCCGTTCTTTTCATTCTAAAAGACGCCCCTTTTATGACCGGCGCCGTCCTGCGCCTGGATGGGGGCTATGTGCTGGGGAGCGAAAAAGTGCCGGATATGCCGCCGGGGGTGGTATAGTAGCTTGGAATTTAGGGGTGTTAATCCCGGCGCAAGGCATTCGGCACACGGCTCAAGGCCAATGATCTGGTCTTTTATACTACCCGATCTTTGGCCTTGAGCCTTGCGCCCTGCGCCGTGCGCCATTAAATAGCGGCACCCGATATTGAAACTAGCGCAGTCGAATGTTCTTGGTTTTAATTCCCCAGACAAAGAATTTTATCCACTCAAATCCAAACTTGAGCAGTTGCACATCGTCGGTTTTCAGCTTTTTCAGTAGAACGGATTTTAGTTTATAGCGTCTTAAAAAACTGCTCTGAAAGATGAAATTCCGGAAGCGATCGACATTGTAGGCCGCCATAAAAGCCATTTTGGCTTTTGAGCCCTCCGGACCTTCTAAACCCCAGGGATCATTTTGAAAAAGACGCTTTACCTCGACCCACCGGATGGTCATTTGGTGGTAAAACTCGGCATCCTGGTCCCGGGTCCACTCGGGTATGCTCCACTCCTCGTCTTCATCCTGCCCGCGGCAAAAATCCGGCGGTCTGAAAAGATACACCGGGGTGTCCTTTTTCTGCTGGGCATCATAGAGCATCCCCTGCTCGACAGGAAAGGCTCGGCAGGTATCCGGTCGATCCGCGTATACAGTACAACCGGCGGTGCTCATAAACGGGCAGTTTTTCTCCCGGGTCGCCGACATGCGCAGGAGCACTTCCGGGAAATAATTGGCAGGCCTTAAAACAACATCGACATATTCATCCAGAAACTTATCCGAACTTATGTTCAGGCTCTGTTTTAACCGCACGACATCGTAAGGATACAAAAAAAGGTTCAGGTTACGGCAACAACGATTGAAGCAGGAAACCTCAGGATGACAACGGAACTTGAAGGTCTCGTTCTCCTTTATCTGGATACCCGGCAGTTTGTCTAGGTTTTCTATATCGATTTTTTTCATGATGAAAAAAGGTATAGGGTAGAAGGTATAAGGCCGAAGGTAAAAACTATTGGCGCACGGCACAGGGCACATGGCTCAGGGCCACGGCAGGTCCGCTCTGAATCACAAATCGTGCGGCTTGTGCTCTGATCCTTCTGCCCTTTACCGTATACCTTACACCCGATACCGGCCAATTAATTTCCAATTTTACAATTTTGAATACACTCCTCAATCGATAGCCGTTGTATTTTGGGCGATGGAAATGATCATCTCCGCCACCGTCATCTTAATCCTGCCCTCCAGCCCGGCGGCTTGCTTGAATTCGTTTTCCAGCGCGGCCATGGCGACATAAAACGGTGTCCGATCGAATTTCACATAATCTATTTTCGCACAACGCTCGTCAAAGGTGCTGCAACCCGAGCCACGGATGACGTTCTGACCGGGTTTTTGGAGTTCGTGCGGGATGCCGTGCATCCGGCATATCATCGGTCTGAATGGATACAGGCGACACGGGCCGTCAGCATTCAACGGGCACATCAGACGCACCGGCAGCCCTTTTCTATCGGCCTGGGCGGTTTCCCGGCAGACCGCTTCGGCTCTGGCCATGATTTCATTCTTCTGGTGAGCCTCCAGTTTCTCAACCCCCCCCCGAAGATAAAGATATTCCAGAAAGGTGTGATGATAAAACCGTGTCAGGCAGCAATTATCCCGACACCCGTCACACTGAAACTGATAATGGGCAGCCGCCCGGGCATATTCCCGATCCATGGCGGCAAAGATATCCTGCAAGCGAGCATGAAAGGCTGACAGCGTGTGATCATCAATATTTGGGGGAATTGTCTCTAACACTGTTAAAGCATGATCTCCAAGCTTCTATAACCCATTTAAAATATGCGGTATTATTCGAGGTCTGAGGTTACGCCCATTTATGGAATAATGGAATATGGGAATGATGGAATATGGGTTTAGTAAAGGATATTATCCATTCTTAATTTTAGCTTGCGCCCCTTCTCCAGTGGCCAGCAACCATACCTGACCTTAGACCAGCGGCGACGGGAAAAAGATTCTTTTATATAGATTCAGGGCATAGCGGTCGGTCATGGAGGCAATGACGTCACAGACGGTGCGTTTTCTGGAATGATCGTTACGGTAACACCGGTCCATTTTCAGTTCGATCAGCTTCTGTTCGAGAATCTGGTCGTTTTCAAGAAAATAGTTGTATAGCTCTGACAATATCTTTTTGGCTTTTTCAAAATCCTTATGAACTTTGGGCGAACGATACACATTATCGTATAGAAATTGCCTCAACTCAATCATGGCCGCATACACATCTTCTGTCATTTGCAGGTGAAGTTCACCGCCACGGACTTTGCTGGCGGAAATAAGATCCCGGATCATGACCGTGGCCCGTTCGGAGTGGGTGTGGCCCAGTATCCTGATGCAGCTCGGCGGAACCTGCGAGGCGCGAATGACCTGGCTTCTTATCGCATCCTCCAGATCGTGATTCAGATAGGCCATGATGTCGGCAATTCTAACGATGCGGCCCTCATAGGTGCAGGCCATTTCAGCAGGATCATCAGGGATAATTTTCCCAAAGCCCTTTGAATGCTTTGATATCCCGTCGCGGACCTCATAGGTCAGGTTGAGCCCCATACCGTTATTTTCCAGAATCTCCACCACTCGCAGACTTTGTTCATTGTGTGAAAAATCGGCAGAATAAATTTCTTTTAAAGCAGTTTCCCCGCTGTGCCCGAAGGGTGTATGGCCAAGATCGTGTCCCAGGGCGATGGCCTCTGTCAGATCCTCATTGAGAAACAGCGCCCGCGCCATCGCCCGCGCCATCTGGGCCACTTCCAGGGTATGGGTCAAGCGGGTCCGATAATCATCCCCCAGGGGGGATAGAAATACCTGGGTCTTGTGCTTCAGCCTGCGGAATCCATTGGAGTAAACGATGCGGTCGCGATCCAGTTGAAAAGCCGTCCGGACCGGACAGGATTTCTCCCCCTTCTCCCTTCCCCGGGTTGCAGAGCTCAGACAACCGAACGGCGACATAAAATTTTGCTCGCGTTTTTCAAATTCTTCACGTATCGACATCATTCACCATGCTATACAAATTATAAAAAGGTGTTATATTAACGCTTAGTCTGTATAATTGTAAAGGAATAAATATATGGGTTCAGGGTTCAGAGGCTCAAGGTTCAGGGTTGTCTGAGTTTCCGAACTTCGGTACCTCTAACCTTGAACCCTGAACCTCTGAACCCTGAACCTATGAATGACCACCATTTAATACTGGGGGAGCTCGAAGATTGTATCACCGGCGAATCCCTAAAAGACACCCATGACGAGCGCTACCGGCAGCAACTGGCACGCTTGCTCGTCAACCGCAAAGGTTATCTCAAAAGCGAAATCAAGCCGCGCAAGAGCCTGATCGTTGAAGCTGGCAACCGGAGGGCCCGTATAAAAGTGGATTTTCTGGTGTACCTTGACGGCCGGGCCGGTATGGTCATCAAATATGGCCCCGGTTCCATCGTCACGCGCCGCCGCCCGCTTGTGGCCATCTCCCGGGTGTTGGAAACCTATCAGATCCCCATCGCCGTGGTTACCAACGGCGTGGATGCCGAGATTGTTGAAGCCACATCGGGAAATGTCATTTCCCAGGGTTTGGATACCATTCCGTCCAGGGCCCGGTTGGCTGAAATCGTTTCCGGCAATGATTTTACGCCGATTAGCGCCGAACGGGCCGCCATGGAATCCCGTATCGCATATTGCTTCGAGGTCGACGGCAGCTGTCCGTGTGATGAGGATGTGTGTAGATTGTAATTTGGTGTATGCGTTAAATTGTCGGTTCGCTATAGTAGGTTCGACTGCTCAAATCTACAGGCTGTCGGAGGTTAGAGGAACGCTTCGCTTAAGGTTCGAGGCTGATAAGCAGAATGATCAGGCCTCCAGCCTCTTGCCTCAAACCTATGGCTGCTGAAGGCGTCGGCCTCCAACCTTATAGCTTTAAATACCGGCAACCCATTGACTTGGTAATTGATCAACAAATATGGTATCTTTCTATGACCGACGAAAAATTCATGAAAGAAGCCCTGGCGCTGGCTCATGACGCTTTGGCGAAAGGCGAGTTCCCGGTCGGGTGTGTGATGGTTTACCGGGAAAAGGTCCTGGTGA
>JAFDCJ010000392.1 GCA_019312835.1 Deltaproteobacteria bacterium | reverse complement strand
TCAGTTTCTCCTCGCTCGTAGGGTTGCACACCACGTGTTCGCGGTGAGTGATGTCGTAGAATTTCCACGTGTCCATGATTCAGTCCTTCAACGGCCTAACAGTAATATCAGATGAAAAATTTTCCTTCTATTCCTATATCATAATAAAAAAGTGGAAAATGCGGATTTTTGATATCTTGATAACAAATTGACCAAAACTGCAGATATGTAAATGCTAAATGACATTTGTATGATTTTATTAAAAGCTCACCTTTTGGAAGGTGAGATCAAATTTCAGCTTTTACAGATTAACCCATAACGAATAACACCGAATTGAGCGCCTCGCGTTCAATTCGGTGTTATGATGACTTTGATTGATTCCTGTCCGTCCAGCACCAGTTGAAATCCCCGGGCGGTATCTTCCAGCGGCAGCCTGTGGGTAACCAGATCGTCAACGGTGACGGTGGCGGATGTGAGCAAATCAATCGCGTCTTCGATATCGGGTGGACCGCAATAATAGGACGTGAGGATCCTGATTTCCCTGGTCCAGAAATCATTGAGCGGAGCGACAATCTGTTTGTCCGGAGCTGGAACGGCAAAAAAGACAACGGCTCCGCCTTTGTCCACACATTGCCAGGCCTGATCAACCGCCGACATGGCCGAGGTGCTCAGGATAACCACATCGGCCTTTTTACCGGTTGCCGCCGTCAGGTGCCGGGCAACATTGTCGGCGGCGTCGACCGTGACATCGGCTTTCAGCCCGGCGGCCAATTTTAGCCGCCCGGGATTAACATCGACGGCAATCACCCGGCATTTATTCGCTTTGGCCAGCTTGATATGCAGCAAACCGGACATGCCGCAGCCAAACACCACGACCGCCTGGCCCGGCTGCGGCCCGCCGGCAAGCCGCTGCGCCCGGACCACACAGGCCAGCGGTTCGATAAAGGTGCTTTGTTCATAGCTGATGGCCTCCGGCAGACGGTAGGTGCCATTTTCGACCAGCGCAGCGGGTACCAGCACATATTCGGCCAATCCGCCCGGCAGCCTTTCTTTAATGCGGGTGCAGACGGGGTAATGCCCGTTGCGACAGTAATCGCATTGCATGCAGGGCGCCTTTGGCGCAACAAAGACCCTGTCGCCGGCAGTAAATTTCTTAACCGATTGTCCGGTCTCAACAACCTCAGCACCCAGCTCATGGCCCGGCACCAGCGGTGCCCGGGGCAGGCGGTACCACTCCACGATATCGCTGCCGCAAATCCCGCAGGCCATCACCTTGACCAGCATCTCATCCGGACCCGGCGTCGGTGTTGGCATCTCCTCGATTCTGATGTCCTGGTTGTTGTACCAGCGGGCGACTTTCATTCGTGAATCTCATTTAAAAGGAATGGATTCGATCTTTACTTATTTTGTAGACAGGATTTACAGGATTGTCAGGATATTTTGTTCAGCGCTTTCCTGAAGAAAGCGCTGAAACCCAATCCGCCTAACGGCGGAAAATTATGGCAACTATTTAACACGCTATCCTGAAACTATTTTGGCTTGACAATCGTCCAAATCTTCAAGGGGACTAAATTGTGCAAGTTCGCCGCAGGCGATGAAATTTTGGCTCTCTCATCCGGAGAGAGCCAAAAAAATCCTTAAGATCCTGTAAATCCTGTCTAAATTCTTTTATAAAAATAGAATCCATTCCTTATTTCTGATTCTTCAGGGTATTATACAGATCAAAGGCCTTGTCGGGAGATTCGCTGTCGTGCACTACGGCTTTGACGGCCTGGATCATGGCGACGGGATCCTCCGACTGGAAGATGTTGCGGCCCATGTCCACGCCGCTGGCGCCCTGCTGCACGGCGTTATGGGCCATGGTCAACGCATCCCGCTCCGGTATCTTTTTGCCGCCGGCCATAACGATGGGCACGGGGCAGGAGGCCGTAACGGTCTCAAAGCCTTCATCGATATAGTAGGTCTTGATGTAGTGAGCCCCCAGTTCGGCGCAAATCCGGGTGGCCAATCGGAAATAGCGCGCATCCCGGGCCATATCCTTGCCGACGGCGGTAACGGCCAGGGTCGGGATCCCGTATCTCGTCCCGATATCCACCATTTTGGTCATATTGATGATGGATTCTTTTTCAAATTCGCCACCGATAAACACCTGCACTGCCATGGCGCAGACGTTGAGACGAATGGACTCCTCGATGTCAACCGCAATCTGTTCGTTGGAAAGCTCTTTGAGTATGCTGGTGCCCCCCGAAACCCTGAGCACGATGGATTTGGATGTGGCGGGCGGAACAATGCTTCTGAGAATGCCCCTGGTCAGCATCAGCGTATCAGCATAGGGCACCAGCGGCAGAATGTTAAGGTCGATTCGTTCCAAGCCGGTTGTCGGCCCCTGGAAGTACCCATGGTCGATCGCCAGCATGACGGTTCGACCGCTGACGGGGTTAAATATACGGCTGAGCCTGTTTTTCATTCCCCAGTCCAGTGAATTGGAGAATTTGAGAAAAAAGCCCTCGGTCTTCTGGGGCCTGTCGGTATAAAACTTTTTGGCCTCTTTGAGTTCATCCACATCGGGCATGGAAGTGCCTCCTTTCAAAGCTAACGATTGACGATAATCCTTACAATATGCCGATTATTGACTTATGGCCACTCTTACAATATAAAAACCGCAATGGTCAACCTTATGATGAATCGGCAGCTGATCGCAGCCTTAATCGTATTAATCCTGACCGTTGCACCCGGTCACGGATACGGCGCCGACGCACGCGCGTTGATCGAAATCAGGGAAAACGGTGCCATTGATTGGACTGCCGGTGTCGTTGAAGCCAGGGGCACCGGTATTCCGCCGACCTACACCTACGATCGCAAGCCCCTGATCTCCCGGCAAAACATCCTCGCCCAGGCCACCAAAAAAGCGCAACACAACTTATTGGAAACAATCGTTAACCTGCGGATCAATGCCGAAAGCCGGGTGATCGATGTTGTCGAGGCCTACCCTTCCGTTATGGCCCAGTTGCGGGGCATGGTGCAAAAGGCCCCGGAAATTGAAAATCTGAGGCAATACCAATACGACGGCACGGTGGAAGTCTGGTCCCGGATGGAACTCAGCGGTGGCTTTTCTCAACTCATCCTTCCGCCGGAAATCAGGCACATCGAACCCATTAAACAGATCTTGACCCCTGGAAACGATCGCCTGCGTCAATTCCGGCCGCGGTCATCACAGATTTTTTCTGGAATGGTGGTAGATGCCAGGGGGATGCAGGCAGTTCCGGTGCTGGCACCCAGGATTCTGGACGAGAATCTGGAAGAGGTATTCGGACCAGCTTATGTCAGCCGTGAGTTTGCCGTCCAGCATGGCGTGGCCCGTTACACAACGGATATCGGTAAAGCCAAATTTAATCAGCGGATTTTCGATAATCCCCTGATCGTCAAAGCGCTGAAGGTCCTGTGGCCGGGCCGCTGCGACTTTATCATCAGCAACGCCGATGCCGCCAAGCTCAAAAGCGCCTCGGAGCATCTCAAATTCTTGAAGGAGTGTCGGGTCATCATTGTGCTGGATCCCATGTGACGGCTTCGTAATTGGCCCATCTGCTGCGTTGCGCTTCATCCTTCGTCAGTCCAGCGTACTCATCGTACGCCTCCTTCCTCAGGATTTGCACGCCTTGCATATGAACCAATTGCGAAGCCGTCAACAAGATCGAAAAAAACAAAGGTTGTCAGATAGATTCGGTATATTTGACAACCTTTGTTTTATTTAAATTTGTTAAACTAAATTAATTACCCAATTTCTGATTTAGAAATGAGCAATTTTGTTCAAGATCAAGGAAAGCAAAGAATTGCGCGGAGGCGTACTGACCAGTACGCCGCACAAGCGATTCTACAGCTTGACGCAGATATTGGGCAAAAGGCCCATTTCTAAACAGAAATTTAGGTTCCCAACTCCCAGGATGCTAAGTAATTTTTTTGTTCCGGCGTCAGGCGGTCAATCTGGATGCCCATCGCGGCCAGTTTTTCTTTGGCAATCATCTTATCGATTTTTTCGGGAACCGGATAAACCTGTTTTTCCAGCGGTTTTTTAAGTTTCACCATATATTCGATGCTCAGGGCCTGGTTGGCAAAGCTCATATCCATAACGCTGGAGGGATGGCCTTCGGCGGCAGCCAGATTGATCAGCCGGCCGTCACCCAGGACATTAATCCGGCGACCATTTTTGAGCACAAATTCCTCCACGAAAGGCCGGATAATCCGTCTTGACCTGGCAATCTGGCTCAGCCCATCGAGATCCAGTTCGACGTTGAAGTGACCGGAGTTGGCCACAATGGCGCCGTCTTTCATGATCTGAAAATGCTCTTTGCGGATCACATTGATGTCACCGGTCAGCGTGCAAAAGAAATCACCGATTCTGGCAGCCTTACGGATCGGCATGACCATAAACCCATCCATAACGGCCTCCAGGGCCGGCAACGGATCGACCTCGGTTATAACCACATTGGCACCCATACCGCGGGCACGCATTGCCAGCCCCCGGCCGCACCAACCATAGCCGCACACCACAAAAGTGGTACCGGCCACCAGGCGATTGGTCGCCCGGATCATGCCGTCGATGGTGCTCTGCCCAGTGCCGTAGCGGTTATCAAAAAAATGCTTGGTCTGGGCATCATTGACGGCAACGATCGGGTACTGCAAAACACCGTCGGCGGCCATGCTTCTCAAGCGAATAATGCCGGTGGTGGTCTCTTCGGTGCCGCCCAGAACCCCGCCGATCAGCTGGGTGCGTTTGGTGTGCAGGACTGAAACCAAATCGGCGCCGTCATCCATCGTAAACTGGGGGCGGGTGTCCAGCACCGCGTTGATGTGGGCATAATAAGTTTTATGGTTTTCACCCTTGATGGCAAAAACGGGGATTTTATCGTTTTTCGCCAGCGAGGCGGCAACATCATCCTGGGTGCTCAGCGGATTAGAGGCACACAACGCCACTTGGGCCCCACCGGCTTTCAGGGTTTTCATAAGGGATGCCGTCTCGGTGGTCACATGCAGACAGGCGGCAATTCGAATTCCCTTTAGCGGTTTTTCTTTTTGAAAACGTGCCTGGATGCGATTCAGTACCGGCATATTCTGATTGGCCCACTCGATGCGCAACGCACCTTCCTTGGCGGCCTTAATGTCTTTTACGTCGTAATTCATAACCTGATAATCTCCCATTTTGTTGAAATTTGTATTTAAGCTTTAAAAACTGTTTTTTATCATCGAAGAAAAATCGAAATTCGAATACCTGCCCGCCATCACAGGCGCTCAGGCGCAGCAGGCGGATCGAAATCCGAAACAAACTCCAATACTGAATGACCAAAATTCAGAACAGGAAAGCGCGGAACAGGGATTTGCCCACGGATCACCTTTTCTTGTTTTGAGAATTTGAAAATTCGAATTTGGATGTTGTTTCGTATTTCGTATTTCGAATTTTCGATAGCGCCGAAAATAAGAACTCAACCGGTACAGACGGATTGATATTGATAGACCTGGTGCTTTTAGATTCCCGCCATTTCCCTGATTTCATCAGCCTTATTGGTTTTTTCCCAGCTGAATTCATCTTCGCTGCGGCCGAAATGACCGTAGGCCGAGGTCATGCGGTAAATGGGCCGCAGCAGGTCCAGATATTCTATAATGGCCGCAGGTCTCAAATCGAAGACCGCCTTGACGATTTCTTCAATCCGCCGTTTGGGAATGACGCCGGTGCCCATCAGATCGACCATGACCGAAACGGGTTCGGCCACACCGATGGCATAGGCGATCTGAATTTCGCATTTTTTGGCAACCCCTGAAGCAACGATATTCTTGGCGATATGCCGACCCATATAGGAGGCGCTGCGGTCTACCTTGGAGGGATCCTTGCCTGAGAAACATCCGCCCCCGTGGCTTCCCTGGCCGCCATAGGTGTCAACGATAATCTTGCGCCCGGTCAACCCGCAATCGCCCATCGGCCCCCCGATGACAAAGCGGCCGGTGGGGTTAATAAAATAGCGGGTATCACCGTCGGTCATACCCTGCGGGATGACTTTTTTAATCACTTCTTCGATCAGTGCCTCTCTGAGATCCTCATAGGTAACATCATCTTTATGCTGGGCGGACACCACGACGGCATCAACCCGTTTGGGGGTCCCGTTGTCATACTCGATGGTGACCTGGGATTTGCCGTCCGGCCTTAAAAAGTCGAGGGATCCATTCTTGCGAACGGTGGCCAGCCGCCGACAAAGTTTATGGGCATAGGTGATCGGCATGGGCATCAACTCGGGCGTTTCATCCGACGCAAATCCGAACATCAGCCCCTGATCGCCGGCACCCTGATCTTTGTAAAGGCCTTCGCCTACGGTAACTCCCTGGGAGATATCCGGCGATTGACGATCAATAGAAGTGATGACCGAGCAGGTCTGGTAGTCAAACCCCATACGGGAAGAAGAATAACCAATATCGCGGATGGTATCCCGCACGATCTGCGGCATGTCCACGTAGCATTCAGTCGTAATTTCCCCGGCAATAAACGCCAGGCCGGTGGTAACCATGGTCTCACATGCCACACGGCAATTTTTGTCCTGGGCAATAATGTTATCCAGTATCGAATCGGATATGGCATCCGCCACCTTATCCGGATGGCCCTCGGTCACCGACTCGGAGGTAAACAGATAGCTCTCATTTGCCATGAATAATCTCCTTAGATGAATTAAGTTACGCACAAAAGAAGTAACTTTAAATCAGTATGTTGACTATGTCAATAGACAGATCAATGAGTTACCGTTCCAGGTTCGGCGTTCAAGGTTCAGCGGCTCCGAGCAAAAGCGAAGGTGAATGTCGGATTCAAACCCGCGGGAAGCAGCCAAGTGTCGAAGGAAACGAAATCATCCTATTTAACCTTTGAACCGTGAACCTCTGAACCCTGAACCCCTTTTCAAAAATACGGTGTTTATTGACCCAAAATACATGATTCACCCCATTTTTTCTTAAAATTCCATCCATTAAAGTTCACGATATCGAAACGCCCTGTTTAGATTACCACCCTTTAAATCAACTGTCTTTTATCCGCCCCTGAGCGGATGATCCAAGTTGGCGCGCAAGCGGTTTCCCGGAGTTCTACCACCGGCAACAGAATCAGCAACACTAAAACAACCTGTTTTCGATGCATAAATTGTTGGTTTTGTAATTCCAAACCTAACCCCACTTAAAAGGAGGAGGCATTATGAAGATAAACCGACGGGAGTTTATCCAGATTACCGGTGCCACGGCTGCCGGTCTTGCCGTCAGCGGCCTGGGCTTTGACCTGCGCCCGGTCAAAGCCCATGCCCAGATGCTCAAGACCAAATATGCCAAGGAGACCAACACAATCTGCTGCTATTGTGCGGTGGGTTGCGGGGCCATTGTGCATACCAGCCGCAAAGGTGACGGACGGGTCATCAACATCGAGGGCGATCCGGACCACGTCATCAACCGTGGTTCGCTGTGTTCCAAAGGCGCCGCTCTGGCCCAGCTGGTCGAAAACGACAGCCGCATCACCGAACCGATGTACCGGGCGCCTTATTCCCAAAAATGGGAAAAAGTATCGTGGGAATGGGCCCTGACAGAGATCGCCAAACGGGTTAAAGCCACCCGGGACGCCACCTTTGAATCCACCAATGCCAAAGGTGAGGTCGTCAATCGGGCCGGCGGCATTGCCTCGGTGGGCAGTGCGGCCCTGGACAATGAAGAATGCTGGATCTACCAGGCCCTGATTCGCGCGATCGGTGTTACCTACATCGAACACCAGGCCCGTATCTGACACAGCGCCACTGTTGCGGCTCTGGCAGAGTCGTTCGGACGCGGCGCGATGACCAATCACTGGATTGACATCAAAAACAGTGATTGCATTCTGATCATGGGCAGCAACGCTGCCGAAAATCATCCCATCTCCTTTAAATTCGTTACCGAGGCCCAGGGAAGAGGCACCAAGCTCATCAGTGTTGACCCCCGCTTCACGCGAACCTCATCCAAAGCGGATATCTACGCCCCCATTCGATCCGGAACCGACATTGCCTTTTTGGGCGGGATGATCAAATACATCCTGGACAACAACCTGTACCACAAGGAATACGTGCAGTACTACACCAACGCACCCTTTTTGGTGAGCAACTCCTTCAAATTCAAAGACGGCCTTTTCTCGGGTTACGACGAGAAAACCCGCCAATACGACAAGAGCCAGTGGGCCTTTCAGATGGATGCCAAGGGCGTGCCCGAGATGGATCGCAGCCTGAAAAATTCCCGCTGCGTATTTCAGCTGCTGAAAAAGCACTACGCCCGCTACACGCCCCAGAAAGTCTCCGAGATTACCGGCACCCCGCAAAAAGAGCTTCTGGAGATCTACAAGACCTACACGGCCACCGGCAAGCCCGGAACGGCGGGTACCATCATGTATGCCATGGGCTGGACCCAGCACACCACCGGGGTTCAGAACATTCGTGCCATGGCGATGATTCAGCTGCTGTTGGGCAACATGGGCGTTGCCGGCGGCGGGGTCAACGCCCTGCGCGGGGAATCCAACGTCCAGGGCTCCACCGATCACTGCCTGCTGTGGCACATCTGGCCAGGCTATCTCCAGATACCGCGAGCCTCGGATGATTCGCTGGCGGCCTACAACGAAAGGTGTACACCCAAAAGCAATGACCCGTTGAGCGCCAACTGGTGGCAAAACTATCCCAAGTACTCGGTCAGCATGCTCAAGTCCTTTTTCGGTGATAATGCCAATGCCGACAATGGCTTCGGCTATGACTGGCTGCCCAGGGTGGATAACGGCAAAGATTATTCCTGGTTGTCCCTGTTCGATGAAATGTATAAGGGTACCTTCAAGGGCTTTTTTGCCTGGGGCCAGAACCCGGCCTGCAGCGGCGCCAATGCCGGTAAAAACCGTCAGGCCTTTGCCAAGCTGGACTGGATGGTCAATGTCAATATCTTCGACAACGAAACCGGCTCTTTTTGGAAGGGACCGGGGGTCAACCCGGCCAGCGTCAAGACCGAGGTGTTTTTCCTGCCGGCGGCGGTGTCGGTGGAAAAAGAGGGCAGCATCACCAATAGCGGCCGCTGGAGCCAGTGGCGCTACCAGGGACCCAAACCCATGGGAAACAGCTGGCCCGATGGGCAGATCATCATGGAACTGGGCAACCGGATCAAAGCCGAATACGCCAAAGGCGGCACCTTTCCGGAACCCATCGTCAACCTCAAATGGGATTATCTGACCAAAGGGGAATACGATCCCCACAAGGTCGCCAAAGAAATCAACGGGTATTTCGTCAAAGATGTCACCATCAAAGACAAGACTTATAAAAAAGGCACCCTGGTGCCCAGTTTCGCTTTTCTCCAGGCAGACGGGTCGACCTCCTCGGGCAACTGGCTGTATTGCAACAGCTACACCGAAAAGGGCAATATGGCGGCGCGGCGCAGCACCAAAGACGCGCCCAACCGCATCGGTCTGTACCCGGAGTTTGCCTGGTGCTGGCCCGTCAACCGGCGCATCATCTACAACCGGGCCTCGGTGGATCTCAAGGGCAAACCCTGGGACCTCAAAGACTGGGTCATCAAATTCGACGGCGACGCAAAAGACGGCAAATACGTCAGCAGTCGCTGGCAGGGGGACGTGCCCGACGGCGGCTGGTATCCCATGCAGAATCCCGACGGCTCGATGCGCGAGGATTCCAGGTACGCCTTCATCATGCGCAAGCACGGGCACGGACAGATTTTCGGACCCGGACGCGCAGACGGCCCTTTTCCGGAGCATTACGAACCGCTGGAGTGCCCCATTGAGAAAAACCCGATGAACGCACAGCGCATCAACCCCACCGCCCCGATCTATGAAACCGGGGCCGATGAGTGGGCCAGCTGTGACCCCCGCTATCCCTACGTGGCCACCACCTACCGCGTGGTGGAACACTGGCAGACCGGCGTGATGACCCGCTGGCAGCCGTGGCTGCTGGAAATGCAGCCCCAGGTGTTCGTAGAAATGAGCGAACAGCTCGCCCAACTGAAAGGGATCAAAAACGGCGAACGCGTCAAGGTTTCATCTCCGCGGGGTGCACTCGAATGCACCGCCGTGGTTACCAAGCGGCTGCAGCCCTTTAAGATTGCGGGAAGTGACGTTCATCAGGTGGGCATTCCCTGGCATTTCGGGTGGGTCAAACCGGTCAACGGCAGGGAGGAGAGCGCCAATCTGCTGACGCCTGCCGCCGGCGACCCCAACACCCGTATTCCTGAAACCAAAGCCTTTATGGTCAACGTGGCAAAAATATGAAAGGAGGTGATCGCGATGAGTAAATCCTTTTTGGTTGATACGACGCTGTGCACGGCCTGCCGGGGCTGCCAGGTGGCCTGCAAGCAATGGCATGATCTTCCGGCTGAAGAAACCACCAACCGGGGCACCTATCAAAACCCGGCCGATCTCTCCTTTGATACCTATAAGCTGGTGCGCATGACCGAAGGGGTTGTCGACGACAGGCTGCGCTGGCTATTTTTCCCGGATCAGTGCCGGCATTGTCTGGAGCCGCCCTGCCAGGACACCGCCGGGGAACCATCGGCCATTTTCACCAACGCGTCCACCGGGGCGGTCATTTACACTGCCAACACCCGTGGGCTGAACGCCGGTGAAATCCGCCAATCCTGTCCCTACGACATACCGCGCCAGGCCAAAGACGGCACCCTGGCCAAATGCGATATGTGCAGCGACCGGGTTGAAAACGGACTGGAACCGGCCTGCGTCAAAGTATGTCCAACCGGGGCCATGAATTTCGGCGAGCGCGAGGACATTCTGAAATTGGCCCAAAAACACCTGGCCGCAGCGCAGCAAAAATTCCCCAAGGCCACGCTGCTGGACCCGGACGATGTCCGTGTTGTATTCCTGGTCGGATTTGATCCCGGCCTTTACCATGAATATGCCGTGGCATCCGCCACTGAATACGGCATCTCCCGGCACGCCGCACTGCGCAAAATGCTGCGCCCGTTTGCCGGTATGGTTTCACATTTAGGATAATAGTGGCCCCACAAGGTAACCCAGCATAGAGGGGAGAAGGCACGAGCCTTCTCCCCTTTCTTATATGGGTGAGTTGTGGTAGAGTCGGGTTTCGAGTTGCGCGTTGCGGGTTTCGAGTCCCGTGTGCGTGTTGCGGGGTGCGCGGTTAGCATGGCTGAGGTTCAGACACGCAACCCGCAACGCCTTAACCCGCAAGACGCAACGTGCATCTCATAACACGTAAACATCAAATTATAATCCGCAGTTTGAGACCCGAGAAAGGTATCGTATGAATTCCTATTTCGCCCTTACGTCCGAGCAGGTACAAAACGCGGTTACGGCCGTCATCAACAGCAAGCCGGTTTATGCCGAAATACTGGACTTTTACGCCGCGGTTTTCAATGCCCAGGAGGCGAGCAAAGGCCGCCTTCAGCTCCAGCCGCTTGAACTTTCCGGGGAGCTGCGGGCCGCCAAAGCCCGCGAAAAATTGCCGCTGATCGGGGTCGAAGAATTTGCTTATGATGAGAAGGAGTCGGCAGCGCTTTTTGTGACCCTGTGCCGGCTGGCCCAAGAGGCCAATCCAACACTGGCGGCCACAGCAGGCACCATCTTAACGGCCGTGGAAGCGACACTGAAGCCGGCAGCGCTTTTTGAGGGACTTCTCACCGGCAATGAAGCATTATTTGAAAACACAGCCGATGACCTGGAGATCGAAAAGCCGGTGCTGGGCTTTTTTACGTACAACAGCTTGAAACCTTCCCTGTGTGCCTGTGCCGACCAGCTGGCGGTCTATCTGGATTCCCAAGAGCCCTGGCTGCAGGGCTATTGCCCGGTTTGCGGCAACGCTCCCATCCTCTCCATCCTCGAGGAGGAAGGGCGGCGCAAACTGGTTTGCGGTTTCTGCTGGCAGTCATGGTCGGCCAAGAGGGTCTATTGTCCCTATTGTGACAGTTCCCAGAATAAGGAGCTGCATTATTTTTACAGCGAGCAGGAAAAAGACAGCCGGGTCGATTTGTGTGATCATTGTAAAAAATATATTAAAACCATAGACTCAAGAAAAGTAGACCGGTTGATCTATCCGCCCCTGGAACACATCGCAACCATGCACCTTGACATGAAAGCGCAGGAGATGGGATTCAATCCCGGGATCCGTCTCTTTATGCAGGTATAACGACGATAGACGGTCATAGGCAGAGGGTATGAGATTTATTCTGTAAGGCCTGACAAGAGACAACGACAGATTGCAAGTCGTCCGTTATTGGTTATTATTTATTAGAGAAATACTGACTGACAGAAAATCTTAATTCTATAATTGCTTTTTAAATGATAGATCCAAATCAACGCTCAATCTATTTGATACCCCTGACAGTATTGGTCTTATTGGTCTTATTTATCCTGCTCGTCCTATCGCCGGCCTATTCACCAGCGACGAGTGTGCCGGCAACACCGGGTGATGTCGTCAGGATCCGGACAGCCTGGTCGGCGGATCGCGGGCGTCCCGGGGATACAATCATCCTGGCAATCGTTGCCGACATCAAGAAAGGGTATCACATCAACGCCGATGCCCGGCAGATTCATCCGTCAGAAGATTTCAAACCTTTCCCTACCCGGGTAACGATTGCCGCGGCCGGTGACGAAATTACCGCCGAATCTCCCCGCTACCCCCAGGCAGTCCCGATCAAGGCAGCGTATGCCGCCGGGGATCTGATGTCCTTTGAAGGGCAAACCGTCATCTATCTGCCGGTCAAGCTGGCCGACACGCTAGCACCCGGAAACCAGGGGTTCAAGCTGGTATTTGAATACCAGGCCTGCTCGGACACCTACTGCCTGTTTCCGGCCAAGATCAATTTTGAAGAATCCCTCGAAGTTGTCGAATCTGGAGCCGGCGTGTCACCAATAAACCGGGAGTTGTTTGCCGGGTTCGCGCAGGGGCCGACGGCCACCGACTCCCGGCAAGTCAATTTCGACCTGTTCGGCCTGGCCTTTGCGATAGATGCGTCGTCGGGACTCGGCATGATCCTGTTGCTGCTCACCGCCGCGCTCGGCGGTTTGCTGCTCAACTTTACCCCCTGTGTGTTGCCGTTGATTCCCATTAAGATCATCAGCCTGTCCCATGTGGCCCAGGACCGCAAACAGTGCTTCATGCTGGGGCTGGCGATGTTTGCGGGCGTTTTGGCGTTCTGGCTCGTCATCGGGATTCTGATCGCCCTCGTCAGCGATTTCAGCGCCACCAATCAGCTTTTTCAATATCCGGCCTTTACGATTCTGGTAGGTATCGTTATCGGAAGTATGGCCGCCGGTATGTTCGGCTTTTTTAACGTTCGCCTGCCCAATTTTATCTATATGATCAACCCGGAGCAGGATACCCTCAGGGGCTCTTTCGGTCTGGGTATCCTGGCGGCCATTTTGTCCACCCCCTGCACGGCGCCGTTTATGGGCGCTGCGGCTGCCTGGGCGGCAACCCAGCCCCCGGCGAGCACGCTGGCAACTTTTGCAGCCATCGGAACCGGCATGGCCCTGCCCTATCTGGTGCTGTCGGCCAGACCGGCCTGGGTCGAGAAAATGCCGAAAAGCGGGCCGGCCAGCAATCTGATCAAGCAGATCATGGGCTTGTTCATGCTGGCGGCAGCCGTGTACTTCATAGGCGTCGGTGTCGCCGCGCTTTTGGTGGATCCGCCCAATCCAACAACAAAAATATACTGGTGGCCGGTTATGTTGTGTTGCGCGGCTGCCGGCGGGTGGCTGGCCTATCGCACGCTTCTGATAACGGCCAGAGCAACGCTGAGGTTAATTTATGCCGGTCTCGGGGGGTTGCTCATCGCCGCTTCGGTGTGGGGCGCCGTGCAACTGACCGACCGGGGCCCGATTGACTGGGTATATTACACCCCGGAACGATTTGCACAAGCCTCCGGCGAAAACAGGGTCATCGCGATGGTTTTTACCGCGGAATGGTGCCTGAACTGCAAGGTATTGGAGCAGGGGGTATTTAAATACCCCAGGGTTGCGGCTCTTTTTGCGAGCGACGGCGTCGTGCCGATGAAGGTGGACATTACCGGCAATAATCCGGCGGGGAAGGCCAAGCTCAAGGAAGTTGGAACGCTGACAATCCCGCTGCTGGTCATCTTTTCGCCATCCGGCCAAGAGGTTTTCAAAAGTGATTTCTACACCGCCGATCAAGTAATTGAAGCTTTAACCAAGGCCTTGGGCAAATCCTGAGTGAATGGTAAAAGCTGGAGGGCAGAAGGTAGAAGATCAGAGGTGCATGGCTCACGCCGTAAGGCATAAAGTTGGGTGCAGGGCACGAGGCGAAGGGCGCAAGGTAGAACAATAAATAGGCTTTCATCCCATAGCCTTGTGCCGTGTGCCTTACAGCGTGTGCCCTTTATGATAATAGATAGGATCCCACCATTCGTCATTCGGTTATTCCTTGTGCTCGTAGACATGCACATCGCGCTGCGGAAATGGAATGCTGATACCTTCGGCGTCAAACTGCTTCTTCACCTTTTCGGTGGTATCAAAATAAAATGACCAGTAATCGCCGGCCGATGTCCAGGCCCGGGCGGTGAAATTCACACTGCTGTCACCCAGTTCCGAAACCGCCACCATCGGAGCCGGATCCTTCAAAACGCGCTCATCCTCGTTGATAATACGCTCGATCACCTGGCGGGCCTTGTCGATATCATCATCGTAACCGATGCCGAACACAAAATCCACCCGCCGGGTGCCCTTCATGGTGTAGTTGGTAATGTTGTCGCCCATCAATTTGGCATTGGGCACGATTATGGTTTTATTGTCCGGGGTTTTGAGCTGGGTGGTGAAGATCTGAATCTTTTCGACCACACCGGCCACTCCGGCACCTTCGATAAAATCCTCGGCTTTAAAAGGCTTGAAGATGATCATCAGGACACCGGCGGCAAAATTGGCCAGTGATCCCTGCAACGCCAATCCAATCGCCAGGCCGGCGGCACCGACCACTGCGATAAAGGAGGCGGTTTGTATTCCCAGCTGATTCAATGCAGCGATAACGACAAAGACCAGCAGGGCCACATAGCTCAAATTCCCCACAAACGAGACCAGCGTCGGATCCGTATTGCTTTTCCGCATTACGCGCTTGATAAGGTTTGAAATCCCCCTGGCCACCCAGCGCCCGATAATCAGGATGACGATAGCGGCAACGACTTTCATTCCGTAAACGGTCAGGTATTCGTAGACTATATCCAAGTAGTTAGACACTTCCATTTTAATGACCTCCTTTGCTTAAATGCTCATCAGAATCAGTCTCAAAGTGCAGAGCAGCGCTTTTCTTCTATGGTGGTGATTTAAATAATTCGACAGGTGCGGACGGGGTGGTGTTCGACCCGAAAGTACTTCAGTTACGGGAAAGATAATTCAACAATAGATAAAAGCAAGCAAGCCGATAAGAAAATAAGTTTGCGAATGTACAATGATAGGCTACTCGGGATGAACCGTTAGTGTCAGGAAGCGATTATTTCTAAATACCTTGGCCTTCAGGGACTGTTTACTTTTTTCAAAGGTTTTTCGGAAAAAGCGTAAATCCTCTACGATCTGCCCTGCGATTTCGACAATGATGTCCCCTGTCATCAGTCCGTCTACTTCGGCCTGACTTCCCTTGCGAATAGCGGAAACCATCACCCCCGTCTTTGATTCCAACCGGAGGTATTGGGCCAGATCCGGCGTAAGCTCTTGCAGCGAAAGGCCGTAGGATTCTTCCACTTCGTCCCGCGATTCCAGCGGCAAGGACATTTTTTCGAACAGGTCCCGGGACACGAAAACCGGGGCGTCGAATTTCAAGGCCATGACAAGGGCATCGCTGGGCCTGGCATCGATTTCGATCAGGTTGTCCCCCCGTTGCAATACGACCGTTGCATAGTAAATGTTCTCCCGGGTGTGGGTGACGACAACCCGGTAAACCCCCCCCTCGGTTTTCAGAATAATTTTTTCCAGCAGATCGTGCGTCAGCGGGCGTTGATGTTTGACGCCTTCGAGTTCCGAATAAATGGCACGGGCCTCGGGAAGACCTATCCATATAAATAGAGCCCGCGTTTCTTCCGGATCAGCCAGTGTTACCACGGGTTGCCGGCTCGCCGGATCGACTACCAGCTGGTGGATGTTCACTCTGATAAGCTCCCTGCGCTCATTACCCGGCTGAGCCGACGGGTTGTCGGCCGATTGGGCCGCGCAGCAGCTTGCGGCCAGCAGCCAGAAGCTCATCATGAGGAACAGCTTATTTCTTATCTTTAATGGCATTGGTGATTTTATTGCGGGCATTGAAATGGAACCAGCTATCAGTTGGCCGTTGCGGGTGATCAGTGGAAGATGAATTATGCCCACCTGAACGTTAACGCCCAAGGAGGCTTTTAACCTTGCTATCCAGATACTTCTCAGGCCTTCGGCCGGGTATCCGTTCGACAACTCTCCCCTGCTTGACCACCAGCAGCAATGGTATCCTTGTCAGGTTGAATCGATCGATGGCCTTCTCGCCGAACCAGTAGACCGGAAAGTCGATTTTCAGTTTACTGACGACCGGCTGAATTGCCACGGCGCCCTCCAGATCGATGCTGATACCGATCACATTGAGGCCTTGATCCCTGTATTTGCGATACAAATTATTCAAGGCCGGCAATTCGTCGATGCACGGCGCGCACCATGCCGCCATAAAGCTGACAATCAGGGCCCCTTGCTCCTGGTTGATCATTTCGTCCAGGTCCGCTTCCTCGATCGGCCGCACGGTAACCTCAGATCGGGCCGGTGAAACATTAATCAACAGAAAGTATATTGAGATAAGTGAAGCAAAAAAGAAGCTTATGGATGCGGAAATGGAAATTCCCGAGGGCCTGATTTTCATCTATTCCACCTTCCGCAATTCTGATAATCCAATATCATGTCATCGGCAACCCGCAACGCGTAACCCGCAACCGCAACGCCTATTTATTCATCTTTTCCAAATTAATCGCACAGGTTTCCAGATCGGGTCGCTTGTTGATGTCGTTTACCTGAATATCCCGAATAATGCCCTTTTTATCAATAAATATCAGCGCCCGCTCAGACACGCCATCGGAGCGCAACACCCCATAGCGGTCGGCGACCGCTCCGTGGGGCCAAAAATCGGACAGCACCGGAAACCACAGCTTGCCCATCTGCTTGGTCCAGGCATAGAGCGTCGGGATATTGTCCACGGTGATTCCCAGCAGAACCGCATCGTGTTCGCCGAACATTTCTCTGGCGATGTTGTAACCCGGCCACTGATCGGAGCAAACCGGTGTCCAGGCTGCCGGCACAAAGGATATCACGACATTTTTTTTCCCACGAAATTGACTGAGGCTGATTTTTTCCCCGCTAACAGACGGCAGCGTAAAGTCGGGCGCGGGTTCACCGATACTGACTTTGAGCTCGCTGTCTATGGGCTTTAACTGCCCCGGATTGTATATGTTGTCCTTATAGGCGGCCGACGCACCAAAAGCAGGCGCTATCAATATGATTCCGATAAGACCTGCTGTGAAACC